>JACKKG010000001.1:2822500-3122500 GCA_020637515.1 Rhodobacter sp.
TGCTGAACGGCCCGCTGGAAATGACGCGCTGGCCGGAATACGGGCCGTTGACGGTGCCTCTGCGCGTGCTTCGATAGGTTCGGCGCATCCCCCACCTTGCCCGACCCGGGTTTCTTTGCCAGAAGGCTGACAGAACGAGGTGGGGGACGTCCATGACACGGGTGATGATTGCCGGCGGCGGGATCGGCGGGCTGACGATGGCGCTGACGCTGCACCAGATCGGCGTGCGTTGCGTGGTCTTCGAATCCGTCCGCAGCCTGAAGCCGCTGGGCGTGGGGATCAACCTGCAACCCAACGCGGTGCGCGAACTCTACGACCTGGGCATCGGCCCCGAGGCACTGGACAGCGTCGGCGTCCCGGCAAGGGAATGGGCGCTGGTCGGGCGCAACGGCAACGACATCTACGCCGAGCCCCGGGGGCTGGACGCGGGTTATCACTGGCCGCAATACGCCGTGCACCGGGGCGATTTTCACATGCTGCTCTATCGCACCGTGATCGCGCGCCTGGGGGCCGAGGCGGTGCAGACCGGCCGCCGCGTGACCGGCTATCGCAACAACGCCGACGGCAGCGTCACCGCCATCTTCGACGACGGCTCCGAGGAAACCGGCGCGATGCTGATCGGCGCTGACGGTATTCATTCGGCGGTGCGCGCGACCATGCACCCCGCCCAGCCCCCGATCCACTGGGGCGGCGCGGTGATGTGGCGCGGCGTGACGCGGGCAAAGCCCATTCGCACTGGCTCCAGCTTTGTCGGGCTGGGAACCCACCGCCACCGGATGGTGATCTATCCGATCTCGCACCCCGATGCCGACGGCACCGCACTGATCAACTGGATCGCCGAGGTCACCTATGACGATCCGTCGGCGCATGAGACCACGGGCTGGTTCCGGCAGGTCGGGATCGAGGACTTCCGCCACCATTTCGATGGCTGGCGCTACGACTGGCTGGACGTGCCCGCGCTGCTCGATGGCGCCGAGATCGCCTATGAAAACCCGATGATCGACCGCGACCCCGTAGACACCTGGCGCGACGGCAACGTGGCGCTGATGGGCGACGCGGCGCATGCGATGTATCCCACCGGCTCGAACGGCGCCTCGCAGGCGATCATCGACGCGCGCGTGCTGGGCGCGAAACTGGTGGCCGAGGGCGTGACGACCGCGGCGCTGGCCGCCTATGACGCGGCGCTGTGCGGGCCGGTGTCGCAGTTGATCCTCAGGAACCGGGGCGCGGGGCCGTTTGGCCTGCTCAACCTGGTGGACGACCGCTGCGGCGGCGCGTTCGACGACATCGACACCGTCATCCCGCCCGCCGAACGGGCCGCGTTCATGGCGGGCTACAAGGCCGCCGCAGGCTTCGCCATCGAGACCCTGAACGCCGCCGCGCCGACGATCCCGGCCGGGGCGCGCGCCGGCAACGGGTTGGCGACGACGCGCTGAGGCCCGGACCCGGCGGCCGCGGCCGCGCTCAATCGGGGAAGTGGCCGGCAAACACCCGGGCGGCGTGTTCCATGCCTTCGGCCAGCGACGCGTGGAAATTCGCGAACAGGGCAAGGCGATCGCGCGTTTCGCCGGCGCCGTCCGGCAGGGTCCGGGCGATGTGGCCGACGGTTTCGGACATGTGGCGCATCCGGGCCGAGATGCCGTCCAGAAGCGCCTCATAGGGCTGGGCCGCGACGCGGAAGTAATCCTGACGATCGCCGCTGACGTTGAACTTTTCCACCAGCCCGCGCTGGATCAGCGTGCGTGCGTTCACGCTGACGCTGCCCCGGCTGACCCCCAGGTCGGTCGCGAGATCGCTGAAGGACCGCGCGGTTCCGTCGAACATCAACAGCCCCAGGATCCGCCCCGAGATCGGCGACAGCCCCTGCCCTTCCAGCGCCTGCCCCATGAAGGCGACGAATTCGGCGCGTTTTTCCGCGATCTGCTGATCCATTTCACCCATCCGTGACATGAACCGCTATAGAACCGGCTTTACGTTCATTCAAGACTGAACGCTTCTTGACGGGCCGTCCGATCCCGCCTATTTGCGTTCAGTTCAGAATAAACTTGGACAGCCGGAGTCCCCGATGCGCCTGTTGACCGCCCTTCCCCTCCGGCTGGCCGCCGTGGCCCTGTTCGCCCTGGGCCCCTGCCTGCCGGTGCTGGCGCAGGACCAGGCGCCCGCCGTGACTGTCGCCACCGCGCAGGAGCGCCCGCTACGGCGCATCGTTCCGGTCTCGGGCACGCTGATCGCCCGCAACGAGGTGCTGGTCTACCCCCATGTCGCAGGCTTCGCGATCACCGAACTCAACGCCGAGATCGGCGACCGGGTCGAGGCCGGCGCGGTGCTGGCACGGATCGACGACCGCACCCTGACGCTGCGCGTCACCCAGGCCGAGGCCGCGCTGGCCAGCGCCCAGGCGGCGATGCACCAGGCCGAAAGCCAGGTCGCCGCGACCGAGGCGCAGTTGCGCCAGGCCAACCAGGTGCTGGACCGGGTGCAGCGGTTGCGCGAAAGCGGCGCGGCGACGCAATCCTCGCTGGACGAGGCCCAGGCGGCGCAACAAGGTGCCGAGGCCGGCGCCCAGTCCGCGCAGGACGGCGTTCAGGCGGCGCGCGCCGGGCTTGAACAGGCGCAGGCCGCGCGCGACGTGGCGCGGCTGGACCTGGCCAACGCGGCGATCACCGCGCCGGTCGCGGGCATCGTCTCGGCCCGCAACGGACAGATCGGCGCCATTGCCGCGTCGAACGGCGAGCCCATCTTCCGCCTCATCGAGGGCGGCGAGGTCGAGGTTTCGGCCGAGGTGATCGAAACCGAACTGGTGCTGCTGCACGACAACGACCCCGCGACCCTGGTCATCGCCGGGCTGGCCGACCGCGCCGGGCACCTGCGCCGCATCGCGCCCGTGGTCAACCGCACCAGCCGCCTGGGAGAGGTCCGCATCGCCATCGACGACAGCGAGGGGTTGCGCCCCGGGCTCTATGTCGGCGGCCATATCGTGACCGAGAATCGCACCGGGCTGGCGGTTCCGGCCGGCGCGGTGCTGCGCGACGGCAACGGTGCGCATGTGCTGCTGCTGGGCGCGGACAACGCGCTGATCCGCCGTGCGGTGGACCTGGGCCTGACCTGGGACGGCTGGCAAGAGATCATCCGCGGCCTGAACGCGGGCGACGAGGTCGTGGCCCGCGCCGGCGCCTTCTTCGGCGAAGGCGACGTGGTGCGCCCGATCCGGCCCGACACGGCCGACACCCAGGCGACCGGCGCCGCGACGGGGGCCACGGAATGAACCTTTCGACCTGGTCGATCCGCAACCCGGTTCCGCCGATCGCGTTGTTCGTGGTGCTCTGCGTGGCGGGGCTGGTCAGTTTCTCGCGCCTGCCGGTGACCGAGATGCCGAACGTGGACCTGCCGGTGGTGCTGGTCGATGTCGCCGCCCCCGGCACCGCCCCCTCCGAGATCGCCTCGCAGGTAATCCAGCCGATCGAAACCGCGGTCAGCGACATCGCCGGCCTGCGCCACATCGAGGCCATCGCACGCGACGGTGGCGGGCATCTGACGATCCAGTTCGAGTTCGGCACCAACACGGACCGCGCGCTCAACGACGTGAAGGATGCCGTCACCTCGGCGCGCAGCCAGATGCCGGACACGGCCTCGGACCCGGTGGTGCAGCGGCTGGATTTCACCGGGCGGCCGATCCTGACCTATGCCGTGGCCGACCAGACCCGCAGCATCGAGGAGCTGTCCACCTTTGTCGATGACGTGGTGGCACGCGCGCTTCAGGGTGCGGACGGGGTCGGCAGCGTCTCGCGGCTGGGCGGCGCCGACCGCGAGATCCGCGTCGATCTCGATCCCGACCGGCTGCTGGCGCTGAACCTGACCGCAAGCTCGGTCAGCCAGCAACTGGCGCAGACCAATCTCGACCAGGGCGGCGGCCAGGGCGATCTGTTCGGCGCGCAATACGCAATCCGCGCGCTGGGATCGGCGCTGACGCTGGACCAGTTGGCCGAAACGCCGATCCGTCTGCCCACGGGCGACACGGTGCGGCTGAACCAGTTGGGCACGGTCACCGACGGCGCCAGCGAGGCGACCAGTTTCGCCCTCTACAACGGCCGCCCGGTGGTGGCCTTTGGCGTGTTCCGCGCGACCGGGGCCAGCGACCTGGTGGCCGCGGCCTCGGCCGAGGCCAAGCTGGACGAGCTGCGCGCCCTCTATCCCGATACCGAATTCTCGCTGATCGACGATGCCACCGTCCACACCGAGGCAACCTTCGAATCCGCGATGGAGACCCTCTACGAGGGGGCGCTGCTGGCGATCATCGTCGTCTTTCTGTTCCTGCGCGACTGGCGCGCGACGATCGTTGCGCTGATCGCCCTGCCCCTTTCGGCGATCCCGACCTTCATCGTCATGGACCTGCTGGGCTTTTCCCTGAACACGATCAGCCTGCTGGGCATCACGCTGGTGGTGGGGATCCTGGTCGATGATGCGATCGTCGAGATCGAGAACATCGTCCGGCACATCCACATGGGCCGGCGCGCCTATGAGGCCGCGATGGAGGCCGCGACCGAGATCGGCACCACGGTGATCGCGATTTCCATGACCATCGTCGCGGTCTTTGCGCCGGTCAGCTTCATGGGGGGCGTCGCGGGCGAATTCTTCAAGCAGTTCGGCCTGACCGTGGCGGTGGCGGTGCTGTTCTCGCTGGCGGTGGCGCGTCTCATCACGCCGCTGTTCGCGGCCTATTTCATGAAAAGCAAACCCGACGGGCACGCGGTCAAGGACGGCGTCATCATGCGGACCTATCTGCGCACGCTGGGCTGGACGCTGCGCAACCGCACCATCACGCTGATCTTCGGACTGCTGATCTTCGGCGCATCGATCTATTCGGCGACGCTGCTGCCGCAAGAGTTCATCCCCGAATCCGACACCGGGCGCGCGGCCGTCGCGGTGGAACTGCCGCCCGGCACCACCATCGCCGAGGCCCGCGCGGCGGGGCTCGCGATCACGCGCCGCATTCTCGAGGTGCCCGAAGTCCGGCGCGCCTTTGTGGACGGGTCTTCGGCGACCAGCTTCACCGTGCAGGTGAACTATGGCGACAAGTCCGAACGCAGCCGCGATTTCCGCGCCATCAACGCCGATCTGGAACGCCATCTGGCGGACCTGCCCGACATGCGGCTCTATGTTCTGGCGCAAGACGCGCAGCGCGACATCACGATCAACGTGCTGGCCGACACCGAGGCCGGCGCGGCCCAGGCGGCCGGGGCGCTGCTGTCGCAGATGCGCGCGCTGCCGTTGATCCGCCATGTGTCCAGCGAGGCCGCGCTTCTGCGCCCCGAGATCCAGATCACCCCCGACCCCGAACGCGCCGCGGAACTGGGTGTCACCTCGGCCACGCTGGCCTCGGCCATCCGCATCGCGACGATCGGCGATCTGGACACCAACCTGGCGCAATTCGACGCGGGCGACGAGCGCATCCCGATCCGCGTGCGCCTGAACGAGGCGACGCGCACCGACGTCTCGCGCCTGATCGGGTTCCGCGTTCCGTCCGCAAGGGGCACGATGGTGCCACTGGGGGCCATCGCCGAGGTGCGCCTGTCCTCGGGCGTGTCGGTGATCGAACGCTACGACCGCCGCTACCGGGTGTCGATTCAGGCCGATCTGGCACCAGGCGCCTATCTGGGCCCGGCGACCGCCGCGATCGAGGCCCTGCCCGCCGCCACCCACATGCCTGACGGGACCGAGATCCAGCCCTCGGGCGATGTCGAGACGATGAAGGACATCTTTTCCAGCTTCGCCCTGGCGATGGGCTCGGGCCTGATGCTGGTCTATGTGGTGCTTGTGCTGCTGTTCAACAGCTTCATCACCCCCCTGACCATCATGCTGTCGCTGCCCCTGGCGATCGGCGGCGCGATCTTTGCGCTCTATCTCTATGGATCGGGGATCGGCCTGTCAGTGGTGATCGGCTTCCTGATGCTGATGGGGATCGTCACCAAGAACGCCATCATGCTGGTCGAATTCGCGCTCGAGGGCGTCAAGGGGGGCATGGACCGCGCCACGGCGATGATCGACGCGGGGCACAAGCGCGCGCGCCCGATCGTCATGACCACGATCGCGATGGCGGCGGGCATGGTGCCCTCGGCGCTGGGAACCAGCTCGGGGGGCGAGTTCCGCGCGCCGATGGCGATCGCGGTGATCGGCGGGCTCTTGCTGTCCACGGCGCTGTCGCTGCTGTTCGTGCCCTCGGTCTTCAGCGTGCTCGAAGGGTTGAAGGACCGGATGCGCCGGTTGCTGCAATGGATGCTGGGCGGCGACAGCCTGTCGTCGCACCGCCGCCACTGACGGGACCGGGCCACCGCCTCCCCCGGCGGGGTCAGCGCAGAAGCCCCTCCATCGGGGCGATGGCGCGGCTGTCCGGAAAGACCGCAGCCTCGACAAAGGCCGGGGTCAGGCCAAGGTGCCGGATCAGGATCGCCTTGAAGATCCCTTCGTAGGCGTTGGCGGCCAGGACGTCGCGGTCCTCGAACAGGGCCGCGTCGTTCAGCCCGGGCCAGCGCCCGGCGATCCGCCCGCCGCGCACCGCGCCCCCCGCCAGCATGGCCAGCCCGCCGGTGCCGTGGTCGGTCCCCCCTGAGCCGTTCTGCGCGGCGGTGCGGCCGAATTCGGACCCGACCATGACCACGGTTTGCGCCCAGGCGGGGCCCAGCCGGTCGGCCAGCGTGCGCAGCCCGTCCGCCAGCGTCTCCAGCATCCGTTCGAGCCGCCAGGCTTGCCCGGTGTGGGTGTCCCAGCCTTGCAGCTCCATCACCGCGATGCGCGGCCCGTCGGCGCGCGCCAACAGATCCCCCGCGGCCCGCGCCGCCACCGAAAAGGCCCGCCGATCCCCCTGGGCACCGGCGGCGCCCATGCCCATGTCGGGTTCCGGCGCGCCCCGCGCGTCGCCCAGCGCCGCGGCAAAGAGCGGATCGGCCTGATAGACCTGCGCCAGGCGGGCCAGGAAATCCTCGTCCAGGTCGGGCAGTTGTTCATCCACCCAGGCCTGCACATGCGCCGGCCCTTGCAGGATCAGCGGCACCGCGGGCCCCAGCGCCAGCCCCAGCCGCCGGTCGCCCCCGTTCAGCCCCAGGATCGCCCGGTTCAGCCAGCCGTCGCGCGCCCCGAACGGCTGGCCCGAGCCGTTCTCGAGCATGTTCTGCCCGTCGAAATGGGACCGCTCGCGGTATCCGGTCGCGGCGGCGGGGACGAAACCGAGCGTGCCGTCCTGCCACAGAGGCATCAGCGGCGCCAGCGCGGGGTGCATCCCGAAATACCCGTCCAAAGACAGCACCTGATCGGCCTGCAACGCCAGCCCGGGCCTGAGCCGGTGATAATCGGCGTCGGCAAAGGGCGCCAGCGCGTGCAACCCGTCGAGCCCGCCGCGCAGAAAGACAAAGACAAAGCGGTTGTCGGTGGGCGCCGCGGCAAAGGCCAGCCGCGAGGCGGCCAGCGAACCCAGAAGCCCGGCGGCCCCGGTTCGCAGAAAGGCACGGCGGTTCAGCATTCGGTCACCTCCTCTGGAATTCCGGGCTGGTCCAGATCATCGTCAGCCCCGCGTCCTGCGAGGGGGCGCGGAACACCCAGGTGCGGGTCGCATCGCGCGCCACGGGGCCGATGGTGGCGTCGAACGCCTGTCGCAGGTCCTGCCCGCCCGCGCGCCGGGCCGCGAACTGATGCGCCCATTCCAGCCGGATCATCACCGTTTCCGGCCCGATCCAGTCCGACGCGCGGTCCCCCCAACCCTGCGGCGAGGGCGCCAGATAGGGGAACTGGCCCAGCAAGCGCAGCGGGCGGAACAGGTCGGGCACCTGCGGCGTGGCGTTTCCGGCCGCGCGGTTCACCGCCAGGACGAACTCCTGATGCGACTTGACCTTGGCCAGCGGATCGGCCCAGGCGGCGTCGAGCGCGGCGATCGCGCGCGTCACCTCGGCCAGGTCGCCGTCGCTGTCCAGATAGACCCGGGTAATGCGCGCCACGGCCTGGGGCGGCGGATCGTCGGCCACGAAATGGCGCACCAGCTTGGTCGCCAGGTGCTGCGCCGTCGCCGGGTGGCGCGCGAGATCGTCAAGGATGCGCGGCACCTCGGCCTCGCCGTCCTCGGGATAGGTGCGGCCCAGGATGGTCTTGGGCCCCGGTTCATGCTGTCGCGGGACAAAGACGAAGCGGCCGTGAATCTCCTCGCCCCCGCCACGCCTGAGGCCGCCATGGCTCCACCCGGTGAGGGCCAGCGCGAACTGGATCACGTCATCCTGGGAATAGCCGCCATCGACCCCCAGCGTGTGCAGCTCCAGCACCTCGCGCGCGAGGTTCTCGTTCAGCGTGGTTTCCAGCCCCTGCTGGCGCATCCGCACCG
The DNA here is from genome assembly GCA_020637515.1 of Rhodobacter sp. Classification (NCBI taxonomy): domain Bacteria; kingdom Pseudomonadati; phylum Pseudomonadota; class Alphaproteobacteria; order Rhodobacterales; genus Rhodobacter; species Rhodobacter sp. The sequence goes on from JACKKG010000001.1 coordinate 2,830,863, forward strand.
CGCCCGAGGCCGATCGCGGCCCGATCGAGGACGGATTGTCCAGATAGATCAACATGCACGGATGGCGCACCACGGTCTTCAGCATGTCCGCGAAACGGCCAAAGACATGGGGACGGATCGCCTCGCGCACATAGGCGGGGATCATGTTGGCGATCGGGCCGCGGCTGCGCGACACGGTGAAATGGTTGGCCCAGAAGCGCACCATCCGTTCGCGCAACGGCGCGGGCGTGGTGACCGCCAGCGCCGCCGCGGCCAGGACCTCGTCGCGGTAGGCTTCGAACTGGCGCTGGTTCACGGCGCGCAGGGACCCGTCGCGCGCCCGCCGCGCGGTCGCGTAATCGGCGATCATCGTCGCGCTGGGGGCAAAGCCGGCCAGCGCCGCCGGCAGGCCCGCCGACGGCACGATCTGCGCCCCCACAAAGCCGCGCGGGTCGCCACCGATCAGCGCCGCGTCGCCGGGCCCCGCGCCCATGCCGAACCGGTTGAGCGCGGTGAAACTGTCGATGTCGCGCATGGAGGCCTCCGGTTTTCGTGCTCAGTCTATGTCAGTCGGCCCCGCGCGCACAGCCCGCCGGCGAACACATTTGCGCGGGCCGGGCGGGCGGCGTATGGTGGCGCAGATCCAGATCCGGCGGAACGATGACCCAGACGATCCTTATCCTGAACGGCCCCAACCTGAACCTGCTGGGACGGCGCCAGCCGGACGTCTACGGCCGCGACACGCTGGACGACGTGGCCCGCGACTGTGCCGCCGTGGGCGCCGAGTTCGGGCTTGAGACCCGGCTGTTGCAATCGAATTGGGAGGGGCAGATCGTGGACTGGATCCACGAGGCCCGCGAGACCGCCGCCGGCATCATCATCAACCCGGCGGCGCTGACGCACACCTCGATCGCGGTTCTGGATGCGCTGCACGCCTTCGAGGGCCCGGTGATCGAGGTCCATATCAGCCAGGTGCACAAGCGCGAGGCCTTCCGCCACCAGTCCTATGTCAGCCTCCGCGCCGACGCGGTGATGGCCGGGTTCGGCATTCACGGCTATGCGCTGGCGATGCGGCATATGGGGCGGCTGCTGGCCAATCCCGATGAAAAGAATCGGGATTGACACCGCGGCCGGCCCGACGCATGGTGCGGCCAGCCCAGCCCCCTCGCGATGTCCCTGCGTCGAGCCAGCCCGGCACCGCCGCATCGCCCCGCGCCGGTCTGCGCCCCTTGCCAAAGGACCCTACCCGATGACCCGCCTTTCCGTTTCCACCCTTGCCCTTGCCGCCGCTCTGGCGCTGCCCGCCGCCGCCGCCCGCGCCGTGACCGAGGCCGAGGTCGCCGCGACCTATGGCGCGCTGGGCGAGGCCGTCTTTGCAGACACCGCGACGGCCGGCGCGGCGCTGCAATCGGCGGTGCGCGCGTTCCTCGCTGCCCCGTCGGCCGAGGGGCTGGCCGCTGCCCGCGACGCCTGGAAGGCTGCCCGCGTGCCCTATCTGCAAACCGAGGTGTTCCGCTTCGGCAACCCGCTCGTCGATGACTGGGAGCCGCAGGTGAACGCCTGGCCCCTGGACGAGGGGCTGATCGACTATGTCGATCGCAGCTATCTGGGCGGTGACGACAACCCCGCCGCGCGACTCGATGTGATTGCCAATCCGCAATTCTCGATTTCGGGGCACGCGGTCGATGCCAGCGTGATCGACGCCCATCTGCTGCGCGACGTGCTGCACGATGCCGAAGGGGTCGAGGCCAATGTGGCCACCGGCTACCACGCCATCGAATTCCTGCTCTGGGGGCAGGATCTGAACGGCACCGACGCAGGCGCGGGCGACCGGCCCTGGACCGATTATGCCACGGGCGATGCGTGCACCCATGGCCATTGCGACCGGCGCGGCGCCTATCTGGCGGCTGCGACCGGGCTTCTGGTGGACGATCTGCAACAGATGGCCGCGAACTGGGCGCCCGGCGGACCGGCGCGGGCGCGGGTCACCGACGACCCGGCCGTGGGACTGTCGGCGCTTGTCACCGGCATGGGCAGCCTGTCCTACGGCGAATTGGCGGGCGAACGCATCCGCCTGGGCCTGATGCTGAACGACCCCGAGGAAGAGCAGGACTGTTTCTCGGACAACACGCACAACAGCCACTATTACGATGGGCTGGGCATCCAGAACGTCTATCTGGGGCAGTATACCCGTCTCGACGGCACCGTGGTCACGGGGCCCAGCCTGTCCGCGCTGCTGGCGGCGACCGACCCGGCGCTGGACCAGTCGATGCGCGACGCGCTGGCGACCTCGGTCGGGGCGCTGCACCACATGGTCACGGTCGCCGTGGGCGGGATGCCCTTTGACATGATGATCGCTCCCGGCAACACCCAGGGCGAGGCCGTCATCATGGCGGCGGTCGATGCGCTGGTCGATCAGACGCGGGTTCTGGAACGGGTGATCGACACGCTGCACATCGGCGGCACCCGCATCGAAGGGTCGGACAGCCTGGACTCGGGCGGCGCCGTCTTCCACTGACGCCGACCCGGTTATCCAAGGGGGACACGACATGTCGCGAACCGGCCTCTTGCGGACGCGGGTCTGGCTGACGCGGGCTTGGCTGACGGTGGCGCTGCTGCTGGGCACCCTGCCCGTGCCGGCGCCGGCGCAGGCGCAGGACCTGCGAGACCTGCACCTGAACGCCCTGCCCCGCACCCCGTCCGAGGCCGCGCGCGTGGCCACGGTCGTCGCCCCGCCCCAGGACCCCACCCAGCCGCAACGCTTCGCGCGGCGCTCGGGCGGGGCGGCGACGGTGCGGGTGCGTCCGGGCACGGATGCCTTCTCGCAACCCTCGGCCAATCTGGCGTTCGAGGACCAGATGCGCTTTCGGCTGGGCAACGGGCTGTTCACCCGACTGTGGGTTTCGGCGCCCTCGTCCACCATCGCCTCGGACGGTCTGGGCCCGATGTTCAACGCGCGCGGATGCCAGAGCTGCCACCTGATGGACGGGCGCGGGCACCCGCCGGTTGCGGGCACGGACGGCGCCATGACGATGTTCCTGCGCCTGTCGATCCCCGCGCCCCAGGGCACCGCCGGCCCCTCGGGCATTGCCGATTGGCTGGCCACCCTGCCCGACCCGGTCTATGGCCGGCAATTGCAGGACCTGGCGATCCAGGGCCAGACCCCCGAGGGCCGCGTCGCCGTCACCTGGACCGATGTCCCCGTCACGCTCGAGGGGGGCGAGGTGGTCACCCTGCGCCGCCCGGACTGGCGGGCCGAAGGGTTGCAATACGGTCCCCTGGCGCCGCACGCGATGCTGAGCGCCCGGGTCGCGCCGCAGATGATCGGACTGGGCCTGCTCGAAGCCATCGCGACCGAGGACATCCTGGCCCTGGCCGATCCCCTCGACGCGGACGGCGACGGGATCTCGGGGCGGCCGGCGATCGTCTGGTCGCCCGAATTCGACGCCCCGATGCTGGGCCGATTCGGCTACAAGGGCGGCAGCGCGACGGTGCGTCAGCAAAGCGCGGCCGCGTTCCTGGGCGACATGGGGTTGTCCACCACCCTGTTCCCCGACGGCCAGGGCGAGTGCACCGAGGCCGAGGTCGATTGCCGCGCCGCCCCCGATGGCGGCGACCCGGAACAGGGCGGGGTCGAGGTCAGCGACGAGGCGCTCGATCTGGTCACCTTCTACGCCCGAAATCTGGGCGTGCCGGCGCGGCGCGACCTGGACGACCCCGAAGTGCTGCGCGGGCGCACGATCTTTCACCAGTTGCAATGCGCGGGTTGCCACCACCCCGCCTTTGTCACCGCCCGCTTGCAGGACCGTCCCGAGCAGAGCTTCCAGCTGATCTGGCCCTACACCGACCTTTTGCTGCACGACATGGGCGAAGGTCTCGCCGACAACCGCCCCGAGGGACGCGCCACGGGCCGCGAATGGCGCACGCCGCCGCTGTGGGGGATCGGGTTGACGCGGCAGGTCAGCGGGCACAGTTTCTTCCTGCACGACGGGCGCGCGCGCTCGCTGATCGAGGCGATCTTGTGGCATGGCGGCGAGGCCCAGGCCCCGCGCGACGCCGTGGTCGCCCTCGCCCCCGACGACCGCGCCGCCCTGATCCGATTCCTGGAGAGCCTCTGACATGCGCCTGCCCCTCGCCCTTTGCCTTCTGGCCAGCCCTGCCCTAGCCGATGCCGGGGCCGTCATGGACCGCCAGATCACCCCGGGCACGGCCGCCTTCACCGCAGCCGCCGCGACCCTGGCCCAGGCGGCCGGGGACGATTGCCTGCCCGCCAGCGTCGCGCCCGCCTGGAACGGCGCCTGGGACGCCTGGCTGGGCATCGCGCATTTCCGGCTGGGCCCGCAGGAAAACGCCGCGCTCGACATCGCCTTCTGGCCCGACGACCGCGGCACCGGGCGGCGCACCTTGGCACGCATGATCGCGGCCGGCGACCCGATGGGCCAGACCCCGCAGGGGGTGGCGCAGATCTCGGCCGCGGCGCGCGGTTTGTCGGGCCTGGAAACCCTGCTTTTCGACCCCGATTTCAACACCTACGCCACCGGCAGCTACAGTTGCACGCTGGTCGCCGCGTTGGCGCAGGACCTGGCCACGCAGGCCGCCGACCTTGAAACCGCCTGGGCCGCCTATGCGCCGCTGCTGCGCGCGCCCGGCGCGCCCGGAAACGCGACCTACCTGTCCCCGCGCGAGGCAGACGGCGCGATCTTCACGCAGGTGATGGCCGGGATCGAGTTCGACGCGGACCAGCGGCTGGGCCGTCCCATGGGCACGCCCGACCGCCCCCGCCCCGGCCATGCGGAAAGCTGGCGCGCCGGCCGCAGCCTGCGCAACCTCGTTCTGTCCCTCGATGCGCTGCGCCTGACCGCCGAGGCCCTGTCGGACGCCCCGATCGACAGGGTTGAGGCCGCGTTCGACACCGCCGCCTATTTCGCCGGGGCAATCAGCGACCCCGGATTTCAGGATGCCGCCGATCCGATGGGCCGCCTGCGGCTGGAATCCCTGCAAGGGCGCATCGCCGCGATCGGCGTCGCGCTGGAGCAGGATATCGGCGAACCGCTGGGCATCGCGCCCGGCTTCAATTCCCTGGATGGCGACTGACCGATGACCCGACGCAGAACCTTTCTCGCCGGCCTGCTGGCCGCAACGGCCCTGCCGGCGCCCGGCTGGGCCGATGTCGGCGCGCCGCGCTGGCTGGCGTGCGCGCGCGACCCGGGCGGCGCCTTTGCGCTTTATGGGATCGCGGCCGATGGTGCCGATACGTTCCGCCTGTCGCTGCCCGCGCGCGGTCATGCCGGTGCCGCCCACCCCCACCGCGCCGAGGCGGTCGTCTTTGCCCGCCGCCCGGGCAGCTACGCGCTGGTGCTCGATTGCGCCTCGGGTGCGGCGCTGCGCCAACTCGCGCCGCCCGCGGGAATGCAGTTCAACGGCCATGGCGCCTTCACCGGGGACGGGGGCCTGCTGTATACTGTCGAACAGCGGGCCGAAGACAGCGTGGGCTTCCTGGGGATCTGGGACGCCGACTACCGGCGCCTGGGGCAGATTGAAACCGGCGGCATCGGCCCACACGAAGTGCTGCGCCTGGCTGGCGACGTGTTCGTCGTGGCGAACGGCGGGATCGCCACGGCGCCTGACGATCGGACCAAGCTGAACGTGCCGCAGATGGCACCCAACCTTGCCTATATCGAACACGACGCCCTCGCCGAGACCGTCGCGCTGGAGCCCGGGTTGCACTTCAACTCGATCCGGCATCTGGCGCATGGGCAGGGCGTGACCGCCTTTGCCATGCAATGGGAGGGCGCGCCCGAGCGGACCGTGCCGCTGCTGGGCCTGCACCGACGCGGCGCGGCGCCCGTTCTGGCCAGCGCGCCCGCGACCGAACAGGCCCGGATGCAGGGCTACGCGGCGTCCTGCGCCTGGTCGGGCGACACCTTCGCCATCACCTCGCCGCGCGGCAACCGGCTGCATCGATTCACGGCAGATGGCCGCTTTCTGGGCGCCACCGAACGCACCGATGTCTGCGGGCTGGCGCCCTGCGACGGCGGCTTTCTCACCACCGACGGGCGGGGCGGCTTGCTCAGCATCCAGGCCGGTGTGCCGCACGCGCTGGGGCTGCGCGACCGGGCGTGGGACAACCACATCGTGACGCTGTGAGGCGGTTCTCGGCCAATCTCGGTTTCCTGTGGGCCGACCTGCCCCTGCCGCACGCGATCCGCGCCGCCCATGCGGCGGGTTTCGACGCGGTGGAATGCCACTGGCCCTATGCCACCCCGCCCGGAACGCTGCGCGCGGCCCTGATCGAGACCGGGCTCGCGATGCTCAGCCTCAACACGCGGCCCGGGGACACGGGGCGCGGCGACTTCGGCCTGTCCGCCCTCAAGGGCCGCGAGACCGAGGCCCGCGACGCGGTGGACGAGGCCTTGCGCTATGCCACCGAGACCGGCACGCGGGCGGTGCATGTGATGGCCGGCCGCAATGGCGACCTCGACACCTTCCTGGCCACGCTGGCCCATGCCTGTGACGCCGCCCTGCCGCTGGGGCTGACGATCCTGATCGAACCGCTCAACCGCTTCGATGCGCCGGGCTATCTGCTGGAAACCACCGATCAGGCGGCGGCGATCCTCGACCGGCTTGCCCGGCCCAACCTCAGGATCCTGTTCGACTGCTACCACGTCGCACGAACCGAAGGCGATGTGCGCGCGGCCTTTGATAGACACCGCAACCGCATCGGCCATGTGCAATTCGCCGCCGTGCCGGATCGCGGCCCGCCGGACCACGGCGCCATCGACTACCCGACGCTGCTGGCCCGGCTCGACTGGCCGCTCCCGTTCGGCGCCGAATACCGGCCCTTGGGGCCGACCGACACCACCCTCGGCTGGATGGCGGCGTGTCGATAGAGGCGCGGGGGGATTTTCAAGGGGTCCCCATGGACCCCTTGAAGCGGGGGGTTCGGGGGGCAGCCGCCCCCCGACGCCCGACAAACCCGACGCCCGACAAACCCCGATTCCTGGCGCGACGCTAGACCTGGCGCGCCTCGTTCAGCCACTCGGCCGTGGCCTTGATGCCCCCCAGCGGGAACAGATGCACCCGGTCGATCAGGCTGCCGGGATGCGCGGCCTTGTAATCGGCGACCTCGGTCAGCAACTCGGTCGGGGCAAAGGGCACCAGCAGTTTCGACAGGTCCAGCGCGCGTTTTTGCAGCACCGCCATCGACGGGCCGACACCGCAGGCGACGGCGTATTTGATCAGCGTCTGCAACTTGGTCGGGCCGGCCGCGCCCAAATGGATCGGCAAGGTCACGCCCATCGCCGACAACCGCTCGGCCCAGGCGATCACCGGCCCCGCGTCAAAGGCAAACTGCGTGGTAACCGCCATCGCGATACCGGTGCGCGCGGCGAAATCCTGCTTCCAGAGCAACGCGCGGTCCACCTCGGACGTGCCGCCCTTGCGGTCGATGTCCTTGTTGCCCTCGGGGTGGCCGGCGACATGCAGACGGCTGTAGCCCAGGTCCTGGAACACCCCCGTTTCCAGCATGTCCAAGGACGAGGCGAACGGCCCCGCCGGCGTCGCGTCGTTGCCCGCGAGCACCAGCGCCTGTTCGGCCCCGGCCGCGCGATAGCGCGTCAGACGGTCCACCAGCGCCGCATGCGAGGCGATCGCGCGCGCGGGCACGTGCGGCATCGGCGCGAACCCGTCCGCGGCCAGCCTGCCGACGGTCTCGGCCATCTCCTCGACCGAGGTGCCCTCGATATGCGCGACATAGACCCGGGTGCCGGCGGGCAGCAGCGGGGCGAAGCTGTCGATCTTGGCGGCGGTGCGGGGCATCACCTCGATCGAGGCCCCGTCGAGGAAACCCGCCAGAGTCTCGCTCTTGTCGGACGCGCCCTTGTTTGAGCGCAGGTTGAACAGGGCCATGTCGTCCTCCTTCAGACCGTCATGCGGGGGGAAATGCGATCGGCGGCGAAACTGTCCGCCAGCCGGGTCAAGGCGATCGTGGCGACGACCCCGCCGGTGACGAACGGATCACCGTCGAGATAGGCGCGCGCGGCCTCGGGGGTGGCGGCCTCGATCAGGCCCCAATGGCCGATGGCGACGCCCGCGTCATCCCACAGGGCCGAACCGTGGATCACCGACACGCGCCCTGCGCCGCCAGAGCGATTCCAGTCGCGATGGGCCGGCCTGAGCCGGTCGCGGGCGCCATCCATGCCAGGATGGTGATCGCAGCGCATCAGGAAGAACATGCACACACTCCTTCAGCCACGCCGGAACCGCCTCCGGCCGTCAGCCAGGCGACCCTCGGCAGGTTTCGCGTCGGTCAGTCCCGCAGGAACGGGACCAGGATGTCGGCCACCGCCCCGGGCCGTTCGACGGGGGCAAAATGGCCCGCGTCCTCGATGATTTCCAGCCGCGCCCCGGGCAGCAGCGCCAGCATGTCCTCGTGCTGGGCGACCGGCGACCACTGGTCGTGCCGGCCCACCATCAGCAGCACCGGACACGCGACCTGCCCCAGCGTCGCCGCCGCGTCGGGGCGGTTCACCAGCGCCCGGATCTGGCGGGCGTGCAGTTCGGGCGTCATGCGCAGCACCATCGCCCTGAGCCCGTCCATCAGCGCGGTGTCGGTCTGGTTCCCCTGCCAGACCATGGGCGGCAGCCAGCGGTCGGCCAGGGCCCGCATCCCGTTGTCAAAGGCAAAGCGCACGATCTCGTCGCGCTTTTCCGTCTCGCCCGCGCGCAGAGGGTGGATGCCGGTGTCCAGCAGCGCCAACCGCTCGATCCGGTCGGGGGCGAGACGCGCCATTTCCATGGCCACCCGCGCGCCCATCGAATGCCCGGCCACGCGCAGCGCGCCCGGGTGGCGTTGCAGAAGATCGCGCGCCATCTGCGTCAGGTCGTCCTGCGTGGACAGGTCCGCCACCTCGGCCGGCAGGCGCGCCAGAACGGCCTCCCAGCAGAAGCGGTCGCACAGAAGGCCGGGGATCAGCAGCGTCGTCGTCATGGCTCAGTTGATCATCGTATCGGGCAGATACAACGAGATCTGCGGGAATATCACCAGGATCACCAGCGTGACGATCATGGCCAGCCAGAACGGCACCACGCCCCGGAAGATCGTGTTCAGATCGACATTCGGCGCCACCGACTTGACGATGAACACGTTGACCCCCACGGGCGGCGAGATCAGCCCCATTTCCAGCGTCAGCACCACCAGAACGCCGAACCAGATCGGATCAAAGCCCAGTTGCTGGACGATCGGGAAGAAGATCGGCATGGTCAGCACCAGCATGGCAAAGCCTTCCAGGAAGCACCCCAGCACCAGGTAGCAGGCCAGGATCAGGCCCAGGACCGCCAGCGGCGGCAGGCTCAACCCGATCAGGAATTCGCCCAGCGCCTGCGGAATGTGGCTGAGCGCGAGGAACGGATTGATCATGTGCGCGGCGATCAGGATCAGCATCACCGTGGCGGTCGTCGTGACCGAGGATTTTGCCGCCGCCCAGAACGCCCGCAAGGTCAGGGTCCGGGCCACCAGGCCGATCACGATGATGAGCCCGGCCCCCACGGCCGAGGCCTCGACCGGCGAGAACACGCCCGTGTAGATGCCGCCGATGGTGATGAGAATGACCGCCAGGATCGGCACCGCGCCGATCATCGCGCGCGCCTTTTCGGACAACGAGGTGCGCGGACCGGCGGGGCCCATCGCCGGGTTCACCCAGCAGATCGCCGTCACCGTCAGCACGAACATCAAGAGCAGCAGCAACCCGGGCAGGACGCCCGCCAGGAACAGCCGGCCGATGCTTTGCTGGGTCAGGATCGCGTAGATCACGAACCCGGTCGAGGGCGGGATCAGGATCCCCAGCGTGCCGCCCGCCGCGACCGCGCCCGTGCTCAGCCGGGGGTCATAGTTGAAGCGGTCCATTTCCTTCAGCGACACCTTGCCCATGGTCAGCGCCGAGGCGACCGACGAGCCCGACAGCGCCGCGAACCCGCCGCAGCCGATCACCGTGGCCGAGGCCAGCCCGCCCCGCACCGATCCGATGACGGCATAGGCCGCATCATAGAGCCGCCGGCTCATGCCGGTTTCGGTGGCGACGTTGCCCATCAGGATGAACAGCGGCACCACGACCAGTTCCGCACTGGTGGACAGCGTGAAGCTTTCGGTGGCGAGATAGCTCATCGCCGCGTTCCAGCCGTTCAGGATGGAGATCCCCACGAAGCCAACCGCGAACATGGCAAAGGCGACGGGAATGCGCAGGGCCAACAGGACGAACAGCGCGCCCATGCCCCACATGCCGATGGCAAAACCGCTCATGTCGCGTGATCCCCGGTGGCCGTTTCCCTGACAACCCGTCCGCCGGTCAGCAGCACCAGAAAGCGCAGCGCCATGCCGAAGGCGGTAATCGCACTGGTCGCGACGATGTAGTATTTGAACCAGGCAAAGGGCAAATAAAGGATGTTGGTGGACTGGTGCAGCATCACCGACATCCGGGCGCTGAACCACATGTTGTAGGCAACCCCCGCAAAGATCGCCGCGCCCACCAGCGCCGCGGCCAGATCGCCCAGCCGGATCAACCAGCCGGGAAAGGCGCGCTCGAACACGTCAACGGCGATATGCCCGCCCTGACGGTCGCAGAGCGCCATGCCCCCGAAGACCAGCACCAGCATGGACATCTGCGTGATGTCCTGCGCACCGGTCAGCGGATGGCCGAAATAGCGCCCGGTGACGTCGATCAGGATCACCACGACTTCGGCGATCAGACCCACCGTCCCCAGAACCGCGGCCAGGGCTGTCGCCCTGGCCGCAATCATGTCGAGGATGCGAAGCACCTCAGTTTCCGCCCTGCATCACGGCCAGGACATGGGCGCCGTCATCGACCGAGGCGACGACCTGGTCGCGCACCGGCAGCGTCAGCGCGCCAAAGGCGGCGGCTTCGTCCGCGCTCAGGGTGTAGACGGTGTTGTCACCGGTCGCGCTGATCTGGTCGATCACCTGCTGCGCGCGGGCGTTCCAGCCGGCTTCGGCCGAGGCCGACAGCGGGCGCCCGGCGATCGCGTCGAGCGCGGCGCGCTGCCCTTCGGGCAGGCTGGCGTAGCGGTCGGCGTTCATCACCAGATAGAACGAGATGCGGCCCAGCGGCGCGCCCAGCGTGTAGCTGTTGGCGACTTCGTCCAGACGGAAGTCCCCGATCGCCGAGGCGCCGGTGATGACGCCGTCGATGAGGCCGGTCTGAAGCGCGTTGTAGATCTCGCCCGCGGGCATCTGCACCGGGGTCGCGCCCAGGGCCTCGACCGCGGCGGCGGCCGCCGAACCCGACACGCGGATCTTCAGCCCGGCCACGTCGGCGGGGGTGCGGATGTCGTGGTCGCGCATGATGAACACGTTGGGTTCCGACAGCCACAGCGCCAGCGGACGGGTGCCGGGGAACTCGTCGTTCAGCAGGCCCGCGTCATAGGCGTTCCACAGCATGTCATAGCCGTTCATGCCCTCGGGCAGCGCGCCGGGCAGCTCGGCGATCATCGTGCGCGGGAACTGCGACGAGGTGTAGCCCTCCAGCCCCCAGACGATATCGGCCACGCCGGTCAGCGCGCGGGCGTATTGCTCCAGCGGGCCGGCCCCCAGCTCGCCGCCGGGATACACCTGGATCTCCAGGCCCGAGGCCTGCGTCGCGGCGATCAGCGGTTCGATGGTCGAGGCCGTCAGCGTGTGCTGCGGCGGCACCCAGTGGGCCAGGCGCAGCGTGTCGGCGCCGGCCGGCGCGGCCAGCATCGAGGCGGCAACAGCCGCCGCACCGGCGGCGCGAAGGGTCGAGAAGTCGAGCATTGTATTCCTCCCAGGTATCGGGGCCTTGCGCCCCGGATCGAAAGACTTGCGTCCGGGTTCACTATGACCGAGTTCGCAAACCCGCCAAATCGTTTTCGCGGCGTGCGACATAAGGAAACACTATTATTGACCCGGATCGACGGGGTCGCCCAGAACGGCGGGGGACGCGCCCCCGCCGCAGGGTCTCGATGCTCAGCTGCGCGTGCGCCAGCTGTCCGCATAGTTGACGCGGGCCTCGGCCGAATAGGGCGTCGGCGCCACGCGCACGCGGATGTCCGCCTGCTTGTGCTCTTCAGTCGAGGTCTTGCCGGTCGGCGTCGGCTCGCCCCATTTCAGCGTCAGCACGTCGCCCACCTGAACGTCGTTGCTGACCACACCCAGGCTGAGCAGGCAGCGTTCGTTGAAGCTGTAGCCATTGAACATCGACATGCCGACCATCTTGCCCGCGTCGTTGACGATCATGTCGGCCGAGGACGAGGCATAGTTGGGCTGCGGGAAGTCGATCCACTTGTAGGGGGTGCCCTGCTCAAAGGACGAGGCGATGACCTTCAGCACGTCGTCGCGGTTCCACTCGAAGGTCACCTTCTTGCGCTTGGGTCCTTCGGCCTTGATCTTCTCCAGCGCGGCCTTGCCGACGAAGTCATCCTTCTTCCAACCGATGTAGAAGTCATAGCCCAGTTCGAACGGGTTGACGTAGTAGTCCTCGATGTTGTCCGAAACGAACGAGCCGCCGATCGCGCCCGCCGCTTCGTACATGTCGGTGCCCAGCCATTCGCGATAGGCCTTGGTCATGCCGTCGCCGGTGTAGATGCCGGGCAACGGCGAGGGAATCCAGCCCGATTCCAGTGTGTTGGTCGAATAGGCGCGGCTACCGCACTGGACCAGGTTGACGCCGGCGTCGCGCGCAGCCTGCAGGATGGTCGAGTGGATGTAGTCCTTGTCCTTGTAGGGACCCCAGACTTCCAGCCCCGGCGCGCCGGACATGCCGTGACGCAGCGCCTGCACCTTTTTCGAACCGATGTTGATCCATTCGACGTGGAAGAACTTGATGTCCGGGATCGGGCCGCCGTTCATCTTTTCAAAGATCGCCGGCGCATCGGGGCCCTGGATCTGATAGCGGTAATGCTCGCGCAGCACGCGCTCGCCCTCGGGGCGGCTGGGCGAACGGGGGTCATACCGCAGGCGCACGTTCCAGCTGCCATAGGCGGCGGCGAACATCAGCCAGTTAGAGGTCGGCGCGCGGCCGACCAGGATGTATTTGTCCTCGCGCTCGCGAAAGATGATGTGGTCGCCGATGACGTGGCCGGCGGGCGTGACGGGCACATAGTGCTTGGCGCGGTTCAGCGCGAAGTTCCCGAAGGCGTTGATGCCGTGATGGGCCAGGAACTCGGTCGCCTGCGGCCCCTCGACGATCACCTCGTCCATGTGGTGCGACTGGTCGAACAGCACCGCGGACTTGCGCCAGGCCTCCTGTTCGACGCGCCAGTTCGAGAATTCGGGCGCGACGACCGGATAGACATACATGCCGATCTTCGAATTGCGCAGCATTTCGACGGTCTTGCCGCCATTGGCCGCGATCAGGGATTCCAGGCTCGTGACAGCCATGTCGATTCTCCTCCAGGTGATAATGTATACACCCTGCGTTCAGGTTCAGCGAAACGCAAGAAAAATCGCCTGCATTGGCGGCGATTCGCTGAAATTTGTATGCATGATCCGTCAGCGCACGATCAGCGACAATCCGGGGACCCCGTCCGAGGCCTGCAAATCCGAAACGAAGGTGTCCTCCAGGTTGCCGCGCGCGATTCGCGCGTGCTCGCGGGCGATCGCCTCCGCCCGCGCGCCCTCGCGCGCCTCGATCGCCTGGACCATCGCCCGGTGCTGCGCCTGCGCCTGGATCAGCGACCGATGCGACCGCGCATTTTCCGCCTGCCCCAACACAAAGGCCGAAGGCGAGGCAAAGGGCAAAGACTTGACCCGCTCCAACTCGCGCAGGATCACCGGGCTCTGGCACAGGCCGGCCAGCCGGGCGTGAAACTGTCCGTTCAACTCGCTGTAGACGTCGAAATCGACCTGATCGCCATCGCGCGCGAAACACTGGTCCAGACGATCCAGAAGACCCTTGATTTCTTTTATTTTCAAAGGGTCGGCACCCTGTTCGGCGGCCAGCCGAACCGCCGTCCCCTCCAGAACGCCGCGCAACTCGATGGCGTCGGTCACGTCGCGCAGAGTAAAGCTGCGCACCTGGAACCCGCCCCCCGAGGCCCGCTCCAGCAGCCCCTCCTCGGCCAGCCGCGACATTGCTTCGCGCACCGGCGTGCGCGAAATCTGCAACTCCTCGGACAGCGCGACCTCGTAAAGCCGGGTGCCGCCGGGCAGACCGCCGTGAATGATCTTCTGGCGCAACTCGTAGGTCGCGCGCTTGGTCAGATTGACGCTTTTCGATTCCGTCATGCCCGCGGGACCCCTCTATGTATACACGCAATGTATACAACGCCCGCGTCAGCGTAAACATGTCCCTGCGCCCTCGGGGTCGAAATCCGCGAAGGGGGGGATTTTCAAGGGGTCCCCCGGACCCCTTGAAGCGGGGGGTTCGGGGGGCGGCAGCCCCCCGCGCCTACGGGGCCTAGCGGGCCTTCAGCCGCGCAGAACCGTCCAGCCGCACGCATTCTCCATTCAGATAGCGGTTCGTCGCCATGAAACAGACCGTGTCTGCGAATTCCGTCGGATCGCCCAGGCGCTGCGGAAAGGGAATGTCCGCCGCCAGCGCCTTTTGCGCCTCTTCGGGCAGGGTGTGCAGCAGCGGCGTCAGAAAGATCCCCGGCGCGATCACGTTGACCCGAACCCCGACCCGCGCCAGTTCCCGTGCGATGGGCAGCGTCATGCCGACGATCCCCCCCTTCGACGCCGAATAGGCGGCCTGCCCGATCTGCCCGTCAAACGCCGCGACCGAGGCGGTGTTGATGACCACACCGCGCTCGCCGTCTTCCATCGGGTCCATCTCCGCCATCCGCGCCACGGCCAGGCGCAGCACGTTGAAGCTGCCGACCAGATTGACCGTGATGGTGCGCTGGAACGCCTCCAGCGGCAGCGGCCCGTCGCGGCCCAGCACCCGCCCTGCGGTGCCGATGCCGGCGCAATTGACGACAATGCGCGGCGCGCCATGGGCGGCCGAGCCCCTGTCCAGCGCCGCGCCCACATCCGCCTCGGACGTCACGTCGCCCGCCGCCGACACGCCGCCGATCGCCGCCGCGACCGCCGCCGCCTTGTCGCCGTCACGGTCCAGGATGCAGACGCTGGCGCCGCGCGCCGCGAGCATCCGCGCCGTCGCCTCGCCCAGCCCCGAGCCGCCGCCCGTGACCAGCGCCGAAGTTCCCTCGATCCGCATCGCTTACCCTTTCTTTCCGTCGATGACCCGCTTGTCGCCGGCATAGAGCGCCGCGACCAGATCCTTGCGATGACTGCGCACCGCGCGCTGGTTGACCGAGCCCTTGTCCGTCACCTCGCCCTTGTCCAGGCTCAGCGGCGCCACCAGCATCATCACCCGCGGCACGCGCAGCGAGGACCCGGTGGCGGTGGCGTTGTAGGCTGCCAGCCGCTCGGCGATCACCGGGCGCAGCGCGGGGTGGCTGAACAACTGCTCGTCGGGCAGGTCGGCGCCGCCGGGCACCAGCTTCTCGATCGCCGGGCGGAACGGCACCAGCAGGGCCCCCAGCGAATCCTCGCCCTCGCCCACGATCACCGCGTCGCGCGCCAGTCCACCCAGCGCGTCCGTCAGTTTCGCGCGCAAGGCGCCGACGCCGACCCAGGTGCCCGTGGACAGTTTGAAATTCTCGGCCACGCGGCCATCGAACATGAAGCCTTTGGACGGGTCGCTTTCATCGACGAACTTGAACGCGTCGCCCAGGCAATAGAACCCTTCCTCGTCAAAGGCTTCAGCCGTCAGCCTGGGGTTGCGCCAGTATCCGGGCGTGACGTTCGGCCCCTTGACGCGGGCCTCCCATTTGCCTTCGGTCGGGACCAGCTTCAGCAGGATTTCCCGGGCCGGAACGCCGATGCAGCCCGCCGGCGCGGCCGGATCGGTGTTGAACAGCGCAAAGGGCGCGGTCTCGGTCGCACCCAGGCCGGTGGCCAGCAGAATACGCTCGCCGGTGGATTTCACCGCCAGCCGCTCCAGCGCATCCCAGGTGTGCCGGGCCATGGCCGCACCGGCGTAGTATTTCAGCTTGAGGTTCTGGAAAAAGGCGTCGGCCAGCGCGGGGTCGGCCTCCATCGCCTCGACCAGCATCTCGTAGCCGAAGGGGACGTTCCAATACCAGTTCGGCCTGACCTCGCGGATGTCGCGGATCGTGTTGGCGATCATGTCCCGCGTCGGACGACCGGAATCGTTGTAGAAGGTGCCGCCGTTGTAGATGGCGGTGTTGAAGCACAGGTTGCCGCCGGCGACGTGGTTCCACGGCGACCAGTCCAGGATGACCGGAGGTTCGTCGCGCAGATAGGCGTAGCAATCGGTCATCTGTTCCATGTTCACGCACATCATGCGCTGGGTCTGGATCACCGCCTTGGGTGACCCCGTGGTGCCCGAGGTGAACAGGAACTTGGCGATCGTGTCGGGCCCGGTCTCGGCGCGCGCGCGGTCCACGGCGTCGGTGGCGACGGTCGCCAGCAGCGCGTCCCAGCCCAGCGTGATCCCCGGCCCGCTGCGGCCGATCAGCGGCAGCCCCGCGAACACGGCGGCGATGGCGGGGGCGAAGGCGGTGGTGTCCTCGGCGAAGACGGCGCCGGGGGTGATCTGGTCGCGCACCGATTCGAGCTTTCCGAACCCGTCGCCCGCGGTCGCATAGGCCGGCGCGATGGCCGAGGACGGGATCCCTACATACTGCGCCCCCAGCGCCATCAGACCATGCGCGATGGAATTGCCCGACAGGATCACCAGAGGCCGGTCTGTCGTCAGCCCGAGGTCCAGCAGCGCCTGGCCGATGGCCCGGATGTGACCCAGCATCTGCGCATAGCTGACCCGGCGCCAGGGCCCGTCGCGGCCGTCGCGTTCGGCCATCCAGACGTGATCGGGGCGGACATCGACCCAGTGGTGGATGCGGTCCGACAGGCGCGCGGGATAGTCGCCCAGAGGCCCGTTCTGCCAGACCAGGACAGAGCCGTCATCGCGGCGTTCCCAATCGACATCGGGCGACCAGAGCTTGACGGGGCGCAGCGGTGATTCTTGCATGACGATCTCCTCCCGGCTCATAGTTTACTAGGAAACTTTTTCCACGGATAGCGATGATTTTGTTTACTCGGATACTTTTTGCAAGGATACTCAGTTTCAGAATCGACGCAACAACCAGCAAGACGACGGGCCCGGCGATGAAATATCTGACACTCGAATACGACGGCGACGTCGCCATCGTGGGCCTGAACCGCCCCGAGAAACGCAACGCCATCTCGGACGCGTTCATCGAGGAACTGGACACCGTCGTAACGCAGGTGAACGGGCGCGCGAAAGCTGCGGTGATCTTTGGCCATGGGCCGCATTTCTGCGCCGGTCTCGATCTGGCCGAACATGTCAAGAAGACCCCCTTCGAGGGGGTCCACGGCTCGCGTCGCTGGCACGAGGTCTTTGCGCGCATTCAACGCGGCAAGATGCCCTGGTTCGGCGCGCTGCACGGCGCCGTGGTGGGCGGCGGGCTTGAGCTGGCGTCGTCGCTGCATGTCCGGGTTGCCGACGCGACCGCCTTTTTCGCCCTGCCCGAGGGCCAGCGCGGCATCTTTGTCGGCGGCGGGGCCTCGGTGCGGACGGCGCGTCTGATGGGCGTGTCGCGGATGACCGATCTCATGCTGACCGGCCGTTCGATCGACGCCGACACCGCCGAACGCTGGAACACCGTCAACTATGTCGTCCCGGCGGGCGAGGCGCTGGCCAAGGCCGTCGCGCTGGCCAAACACGCGGCGACCAACGCCGAAATCTCGACCTACGCGATCCTGCACGCCCTGCCCCGCATCAACGACATGGCGACCGAGGACGGGCTTTTCGTGGAAAGCTTCATCGCCTCGTTCACCGCCACCTCGCCCGAGGCCGAAGAGCGCCTCAACGCCTTCCTGTCGAAGCGCGCGGGCAAAGTGACCAATCCGAACGGATGAGCGGATGAACGCACTCTACCCGACGCCCGAGGACGACACCCTGGACCTGGGCGCGCTGCCGCGGTCGCTGGGGTTCATGCTGCGCCTGGCACAGATCAGTTCGTTCGCACATTTCTTTCGCGAATTCGCCGATTGCGACGTCAAGCCCGGAGAGTTCACGGTCATCTGGGTGATCGGGCTGAACCCCGGCGTCAAACAGGGCGCGCTGGCCCGCACCTTGCACATCAAGCCTGCGCACATGACCAAGCTGGTGCAGCGCATGGTGCGCGACGGGCTGGTGCTCAGGCAGATCCCGCCCGAGGACCGCCGCTCGGTCCGTCTGTCGCTGACCCCCGCCGGCGAAACGCATCTGAACCGCCACCGGGCCAAATTCATGGCCGTGCACAGCGCCGAACGGATCGGCCTGACCGAAACCGAGGCCGCCCAGTTGCTGGCGCTGTTGAACAAACTGACATTGCAAGAGGCCCCCGAATGCCTGTGAACCTCGACGAGATCGTCGCCATCGACTTCCACACCCACGCCGAAGAGCCCTGCGACAGCTGTCGTGACGACGGCTACAACGAGTTCCAGGCGGGCATGGCGGCCTATTTCAAGAACCCGGCCGGCGCCGACGGAATGCTGCCCTCGGTCCAGGAAACCGCGCAGTATTACCGCGAGCGCAGGATCGCCGCGGTGATCTTTCCGGTCGATGCCGAACGCGAATCCGGCTTTCGGCGGTATCACAACGAGGAAGTCGCGCAGATCGCGGCCGAAAATGACGACATCCTGATCCCCTTTGCCTCGATCGACCCGCACAAGGGCAAGATGGGCGTGCGCGAGGCACGCCGCCTGGTGCGCGATTTCGGCATCAAGGGGTTCAAGTTCCACCCCACCTTTCAGGGCTTCTACCCCAACGACCGCATGGCCTACGATCTCTACGAGGCGATCGCCGACGAGGGCGCGATCGCGCTGTTTCACACCGGGCAGACCGGCGTCGGATCGGGGATGCGGGGCGGCATGGGGATGCGGCTGAAGTATTCGAACCCGATGTATCTGGACGACGTGGCGGTCGATTTCCCCGACATGCCGATCGTTCTGGCGCATCCGTCGTTCCCCTGGCAGGAAGAGGCCTTGTCGGTGTGCCAGCACAAGCCCAATGTCTACATCGACCTCAGCGGCTGGTCGCCCAAGTATTTCCCCGAGATCCTGGTGCGATACGCGAACTCGATGCTGCGCAAGAAGATGCTCTTCGGATCGGACTGGCCGGCGATCACGCCGGACCGCTGGCTGGCCGATTTCGAGAAAGCCGGTTTTCGGGACGAGGTGCGCCCCCTCATCCTGAAGGAGAACGCGAAGAGGCTCTTGAAACTCTGAGCGATCGGGCGTTTTTTTTGGGAGGAAGACCATGATGAAACTGACCAAACTTGCCGCGCTGACGCTTGCCGCGTCGGTAGTGGCGCTGTCGGCCGGCGCGCAGGAACGCGTGCTGCGCATCGCCCCCGCGGCGCCGCCCGCGCACCCCGCGAACGGCGTGCTCTACACCAACTTCGCGCAGTATCTGCCCGAGGAATCGAACGGCCGTCTGGGCACCACCATGCTTGGCCCGGAAGTCGTGAACCTGGGCCAGATGAAGGACGCCCTGCAAAGCCAGGTCGCCGAAGTCGGCAACTTCCTGCCGCTCTATTTCCCGGCGGAACTGCCGCACATGTCGCTGGCGGGCGAACTGTCGCTGACTTCGGGCAACAGCCAGGCCGCGGCCGCCGCCATGACGCAGTGGATCGTCGAATGCGCGCCCTGCCAGCAGGAACTGCACAACTTCGGCTTCGTCTATCTGGGTTCGGGCGCCTCGGACGTCTACGAGATCCTCTCGACCCGTCCGGTGCATTCGGTGGCCGATCTTCAGGGCCTGCGCCTGCGGTCGGGCGGCAGCCCCTGGGCCCGCTTCGCCGAGCACTTCGGCGCCGTGCCCGCGCAGATCTCGGTCAACGACACGTTCGAGGCGATCAGCCAGGGCGTGGTGGACGGCTCGATGGCGTCCATCGCGGACCTGATCTCGTTCCGGCTGGTGGACGTGATCCACAACGTCACCTTCCTGCCGCTGGGCCTGTATCAGGCGACCTCGAACTTCATGACCTCGGGTGTCACCTGGTCGGAACTGTCGGTTGACGACCGCGCCGCGATGGCCCGGGCCGCGAACCGTGCCAACGCGGACTTTACCGACCGCTGGGGCCGCTCGATGCCGCAAGAGGCCGAGGCCGCCGCGCAGGCCGCCGGGATCGAACTGTATCACGCCGACGCCGATTTCGTGAACGCGGTGACCGAATTCATCGCGACCGAACCCGCGACCGCCGCCGCGATCGGTGTCGAACGCTATGGCATCGCCGATGCCGCCGATCGCGTCGCCCGCTTCCAGGAGCTGTATGCCCACTGGCAGTCGGTCGCCGAATCGGTGAACAGCGACCCGGTGCAGATGGCCCAGCACGTCTATGACGAGGTCTGGTCGCACGTCGATTTCTCGACCTACGGTCAGTAACGACGCCAGGCGCCGCCCCCGAATTCCCGGGGGCGGCGTCGTGACCCAACGGGAGTTTCCGATGAACCGTCTGGAACGGATCGAGGACGGCGCGCTTGCGCTGCTGGCGGTGCTGGGGGCGGTGGCGACGCTGGCCCTGATGATGCACGTCGCCATCGACATCACGCTGCGCAATCTTGCGAACTATCCCATCCCCGCCACCTTCGAGGTGGTCACCAACTATTACATGGTCTCGCTTGCCTTCATCCCGCTGGCCTGGGTCGAAAAATCCGGCGGCATGGTGCAGGTCGAGATCCTCGAAGGGTTCCTGAGCCCGCGCATGAAGCGGATCTCGGACCGCATGGTCTCGCTGATCTCGACGCTGGTGTATGCGGTGCTGGCCTGGGTCACGTTGCAGGTGGCGCTGCGCAACGCGGCCACGGGCAGCTACCTGATGGCCAACAGTGTCCGCGTGCTGACCTGGCCGGCCTACTGGATCCCGCCCGTGGGCTTCGGCCTGGCCGCCCTCACCACCTTCATCCGTCTCGTCTCGCCCACGAAGGATCCCCGCGTATGAGCGTTACCGTAGGATTTGCCGGCGTCGCCGTGCTGTTCGTTCTGCTGGCGCTGCGCGTGCCGGTGGCTATCGGCCTGATCGGCGTCTCGTTCGGCGGGGTGGCCTGGATGCTGGGCTTCACCCCGGCGATCGGCATCATCTCGAACACACCCTTTTCGTTCATCGCGAACTGGACGCTGTCGGCGGTGCCCATGTTCCTGCTGATGGGCTTCATCAGCTACCACGCCGGCCTGACCGCCGGCCTGTTCGAGGCCGCCAAGGCCGTGCTGCGGCGGGTGCCCGGCGCGCTGGCGATCTCGTCGATCTTTGCCTGTTCGGGCTTTGCCGCGGTCTGCGGCTCGTCGCTGGCGACCGCCGCCGCGATGGGCCGCATCGCCATCCCCGAGATGGTGCGCTCGGGCTATTCGCCCAGCTTCGCGGCGGGTTCGATTGCCGCGGGTGGAACGATCGGCGCGCTGATCCCGCCGTCGATCCTGATGATCGTCTACGGTGTGTTCGCGCAGACCTCGATCACGCAGGTCTTCGTGGGCGGCATCACCATCGGCATCGTCACCGCGCTGTCCTATGCCGTCATCGTGCTGCTGACCACCTGGCTGCGCCCCGACATCGCCCCGCCGCGCCCGCTGGACGCCGACGGGTTGAACACGCTCGAAGCGATCGTCAAGATCTGGCCGGTGCTGCTGCTTATGGCCATGGTGTTCGGCGGGCTCTTTTCGGGCGTGTTCACCGCGACCGAGGCCGGCGCCGTCGGCGCGCTGGGGTCGCTGGTCATCGGCCTGGTCACGCGGCGGCTGAACTGGGCGATCTTCCGCATCTCGATGATCGAGACGCTGCAAACCTCGGCGTCGCTGTTCATCATCGGCATCGGCGCGTCGATGTTCACGCGCTTTCTGGGCCTGACCGGGCTGTCCAGCTTCCTGACGCAATTCGTCGCCGGGGCCGACCTGGGGTTCGTGCAACTCATGCTGGTGGTGGTGATCATCTACCTGGTCCTGGGCATGTTCATGGAGCCCTTCGGCGCGATGATGGTCACGCTGCCGGTGCTGCTGCCGATCTTTCAGCAAGAACACATCAACCTGGTCTGGTTCGGCGTGTTGCTGGTCAAGCTGCTGGAAATCGGCATGATTACCCCGCCGGTGGGGATGAACGTGTTCGTCATCCGAAACGTCGCCAGCCAGTATGCGACCGTCACCCAGATCTTCAAGGGCGTGATCCCTTTCCTGGCCGCCGACCTTGTGGTGGTGGCGATCTGCATCGCCTTCCCGTCCCTGATCCTCTATCTGCCGAGCCTGATGTGACCTACCGTTCCGACGTCGATGCGATGCTGGACGCCCTCGCGCGCACGCCCAACTGGGCGCGCGTGCGCGGTGCGCTGGACGATGCCACCGTAACCTCGATCCTGACCGAAGCCGCGAAAGTGGCCGAAAGCGCCGTCGCGCCGGTCAACAAGACGGGCGACCGTGAGGGCGCGCGCCTGATCGACGGGCGCGTGCGCCTGCCCGCCGCCTTTCACGCGGCCTTCGACGCCGTCGCCGAGGGGGGGTGGCTGGGCCTCGAACAGGCCGAGGCGTTCGGCGGCATGGGCATGCCCTTGACGCTGTTCGCCGCCGCCAACCCACTGTTCGAACGCGCCGCGCCGTCGTTCATGATGTCGGTGGGCGGCACGCGCTCGGCGGCGCTGTTGCTGACGGAATGGGCCGAACCGGCGGTGCGCGACGACTGGGTGCCCGCTCTGATCGCCGGGGACCGCTGCGCGACGATCTGCATTTCGGAACCCGGCGCGGGCTCGGACCTGGGCCGCATCCGCACCCGTGCCGAGCGCGACAGCGACGGTGACGGCTGGCGGGTCAGCGGCCAGAAGATCTGGATCAGCTTCGGCGACCACGACCTGCGCGCGCGGATCGGCCATTGCCTGCTGGCCCGCACGGGCGACCAGCCCGGCACCCGGGGGCTGAGCCTGTTCCTGGTCGAGCGCGGGCCCGGCGTCACATGCGAGCGCATCGAGGAAAAGATGGGCCTTCACGGCTCGCCGACCTGCGCCTTGCAGTTCGACAACGCCCCGGCCCGGCTGATCGGCGAGGAAGGGCGCGGCCTGCCGCAACTGTTCACCATGATCCGGCACATGCGGCTGAGCGTCGCCTGCCAGGGGCTGGGCACCGCGCTGGCCTGTCACGACGTGGCCGCGACGCACGCGCAGGACCGCCGCCAGGGGGGTAACCCCAAGGAACCGCCGGTGCCGATCATCCAGCACCCCGATGTGCGCCGCCAGTTGATCGCGATGAAAAGCCGCATCGATCTGTTCCGGCTGGCGCTTCTCGAGGCCGCGACCTCGGCCGATCTCAGCGCCGAGGATGCGGACCTGGCGCGGCTGAACGCCTGGATGCTGCCGCTCATCAAGAATTTCGGGGCGGAACTGGGCTTCGATACCGCCGGGCAGTCGATCCTGGTGCTGGGCGGCGCCGGGTTCACGCAGGATTACCCGCTGGAGCAGGCGCTGCGCGACAGCCGGATCTTTGCCATCTACGAGGGCACGACCGGGATGCAGGGGCAGGATTTCTTCCTGCGTCAAACGCTGAGCGACGGTGGCGCGGCGCTGGCGGTCTTTCTGGCCCGCGCCCGCGCCGAATGCGCCGCGCAGCCCCGGTCGCTGGCCGTGATCGAGGATTTCGCCGCCTTCATGGACCGCGTCATGGCCGAAACCGACCGCGAACGGCAGGCCTGGATGGCCGACGCGGTGCTGCGCGCGGGCTGGGTGGCGGTGCAGGCCTGGATGGCCGCGCGGATCGCCGAGACGCCCGAGGCGCGGCATTTCCTGGCCTCGGCGCGCGCGCAACTGGCGCTTCACGTCGCCGTGGCCGATGGCCCCGTTGCGAGCCCGGCCGCCTGACCCAATCCCTGCCCGACCTGGCGCAGGATCGCCACGACCTGATCCTGCGCCGCGGTCGGCAGCCAGTCCTGGCGCAGCGTGATGCCGATCGGCCGCATCGAGCCGGGCAACCGCACCGCCAGCGGCTTCAGGGCGCCCAGGGCGATCTCGGCCCCGGCCTGCAAGCGGCTGATGCAGCCGATATGATCCGTCATGCCCAGCAATTCGCGCATCAGGATGGGTGAGCTGCTCTCGATGATCGCGGGCCGCGCGCCGGCGGGCAGCGGCGCCATGAAGCGTTCGAAATGCGCCCGCGACGGCGTCCCCTCGGGCGGCAGAACCCAGGGATGGCGGGCCAGCGCCGCAAGATCGGGCACCGCGTGGCCGACCAGCGGGTGCCCGGGCCGCGCCACCAGCACCAGGTCGTCGGTGAACAGCGCCTGTTGCACCACATCCGCGACCGGCGCGGGATCGCGCAGCGCGCCGATCAGCAGGTCGATCTCGCCCCGTCTGAGGCCGGCCAGGAGGTCGTCATAGGGCCCGTCCAGAACCGCGACCGGCATCGTCGGGCGCAACCGGCGGAACTCGGCGATGACGCGCGGCAACACGATCGAGCGTGACAGCGGCATGGCGCCGATGACGATACGCCCGGCCTCGCGCCCGGACAGTTCGGCCAGCTCGGCGGCGGCCTGTTCCAGTTCGCGAAAGCACAGCCGCGCCGCGTCGGCCAGCGCCTGCGCCGCGCGCGCCGGCTGCATCCGCTTGCCGGCCCGGTGAAACAGCGGGCGGCCGGCCTCGGATTCCAGCTGCGTCACTGCCCGGTGGACGGTCGGCTGCGACAGCCCCAGGCGCTGCGCCGCCAGCGTGAAGTTCTCGGCGTCGCGCACCGCGATCAACGCCGTCAACTGGGCGCGCGTCGCCGTCAGAACCAGCCGCGGCGCCAGCGTCGTCAGCGCGGCATCGAGCCGCCCCAGCGCCCGGCGAACGCGCAGGCCATAGGCGCGGCCGGCCTCGGTCGGACCGGCGGCCTCGCGACCGTGATGGATCAGTGCCACGCCGGCCTCGGATTCCAGCCGCGCCAGCGCCTGCGAGGCGGCAGGCTGCGAAATGTTGCACGCCCGCGCCGCCGCGGTGATCGTGCCCTGATCCAGCACCGCCAGAAACACCCTGAGATGGCGCAGGCTGGGCGTCATGGATCGAGCCCGCGCAACAACCCATCCGCCCGCGCGGGGAACCCGTCCTCCATCGCGACCTCGAGCGTGGCGATCTGGTCCTGCCACGCGGCGGTGGCGCTGGCCATGCGGTCGGGCAGCCCCAGTTCGCGCAGCGTGCGGGCGACCTCGCGCATCTCGGCGGCGCGGCGGCGCCCGTGCACGGCCATGCGTTCCAGATTGTAGGCACTGCGCGCCGTCCAGTCGAAGCCGGGGTCGCTGGCCTGGAGACTGGCCAGCACCGCCGCATCGGCGCCGGCCCGGCGCGCAGCCAGCAGGCATTCGGCGGTCAGGGCCTCGATCCCCTTGATCATGACCGATCGCAACATCTTGACGGTCGAGGCCTGCCCCACCTGGTCCCCGGCCTCGTGCGGCGACATGCCCAGCGTGCGCAAGGCCGCGGCCGCCGCCTGCGTATGGGGCCCCGCGATCAACAGGGGCACCGCGACCCGCGCGGGGTATACTGGCGCCATGATCGCCACATCGACATAGCGCCCGCCCGCCGCTTCGATCGCCCGGGCGGCCCGCGTCTTGGTGCCGGGCGAACAGGAATTGCCGTCGAACCACAGCGCCCCCGGCGCGAGATGCGGGGCGCATTCCTCGGCCGCGGCCTCGGCGCGGTCGGCGGTGACCAGGCACCAGACCAACCCCGCGCCATCCAGTGCCCCGGCCCGGTCGGTGCCGCGCACGCCCTGGGCCCGCATGGCATCCTCGAGGCCGGGTTTCACGTCAAAGCCCCGGACCCCGGCCAGCCCGCCGCGCGCGAACGAGCCGGCAAAGGCGCGCGCCGCCTCGCCGAAACCGATGAAGGCCAGCGTGTCCGCCATGAGGTCCCCCCTGCGTTGCCCTGGAATCGACTATAGCACGCCCTTATGCCCGTGCACGGCTTTCCGATTTGCCAAGCGCGGGCCCGATCCGCAATCTTCCGGCAAGCTTCCGGAGGAGACATCATGTCGCAGAACAAGACCGCGCTCATCGTCAGCGCCCATGCCGCCGATTTCGTCTGGCGCTGCGGCGGCGCCATCGCCCTGCACGCCGAACTGGGCTACAACGTCACCGTCGTCTGCCTGTCCTATGGCGAGCGCGGCGAAAGCGCCAAGCTTTGGAAAGAGGGCAAGACCCTGGACCAGGTGAAGGCGATCCGCAAATCCGAGGCCGAGGCCGCCGCCAAGGTGCTTGGAGTGCACGATCTGGTCGAATTCGACCTGGGCGACTATCCGATGGACTTCACCCGCGAGACGCGCATGAAGCTG
This sequence comes from Rhodobacter sp., assembly GCA_020637515.1. NCBI lineage: Bacteria > Pseudomonadati > Pseudomonadota > Alphaproteobacteria > Rhodobacterales > Rhodobacter > Rhodobacter sp. The sequence continues at coordinate 2,857,181 of JACKKG010000001.1, forward strand.
GTCGATGTGATGCGCAAGGTGCAGCCGTCGTTCATCATGTCGCATTCGAAATGGGACCCCTACAATTCGGATCACATGCAGACCACGCAGATCGTGCTGGAATGCCGCGCCACCGCGCAGGCCTGGGGCCATAACCCGGGCGAAAAGGTGCTGGGCGCGCCGCAGGTCTACCTGTTCGAGCCGCACCAGACCGAACAGATGGGCTGGAAGCCCGACGTGTTCCTGGACATCACCTCGGTGTGGGACAAGAAGCGCGCGGCGATGGAGGCGATGAACGGCCAGGTCCATCTGTGGGACTTCTACACCCGCGCCGCGCAGCAGCGCGCCAACCATTTCAAGCGCAACTCGGGCGGCCAGGCGGGCGGTCGTGACTGCAAATACGCCGAAGGGTTCGAATCGATCTTTCCGCGCACGGTGGACGTGCTTTGAAACGCGCGTCGCGCGGGGGCAAGCGCCGCGCGGCGTGACCGCGCACAGGCCGGCAAGCGGCCTGTGCGAACCTACTTCAGGCGAAAGGGCAAAGCATGGGCGTAGTCGTTCAGAAGATCGAGCGCGCGGACACGGGGCTGATCGAGGCCCTGGGCCGCGCCGGTGTCGCCACCGTGCACGAGGCGCAGGGGCGCACCGGGCTGATGGGCGCCAGGATGCGGCCGATCCAGCAGGATCTGACGATCGCGGGCAGCGCGGTGACGATCTCGGCGCCGCCTGGCGACAACTGGATGATCCATGTCGCCATTGAACAGTTGCAGGCGGGCGACGTGATGGTGCTGGCGCCGACCTCGCCTTGCGACATGGGTTATTTCGGCGACCTTCTGGCCACCAGCGCGATGGCGCGCGGCTGCCGGGCGCTGATCATCGACGCGGGCGTGCGCGACACGCGCGACCTGCGCTCCATGGGGTTCGGCGTGTGGTCCACCGCCGTATCGGCGCAAGGCACGGTGAAGGAGACGCTGGGATCGGTCAACGTGCCGGTGGTCTGCGCGGGGGCGCTGGTCAACCCGGGCGACGTGGTGATCGCGGATGACGACGGCGTCGTCATCGTGCCGCGCGCGAAGGCGGCCGAGGTGCAGGCGGCGGCGCAGAAGCGGCTCGATGCCGAGGAGGCCAAGCGCCAGCGGCTGGCCGCGGGCGAGCTGGGCCTCGACATCTATGCGATGCGGCCGCGGCTGGCGGACAAGGGGCTGACCTACATCTGACGGAGCGTCGGGGGGCTGCCGCCCCCCGAACCCCCCGCCCAAAGGGGGTTTTCCACCCCCTTTGGATACCCCCGAGGATATTTCGGGCACAAAGAGGAAAGGGCGCGTGATGGATCCGGTGCTGGACGGCATTCCCTGTCTGTGGATGCGGGGCGGGACCTCGAAAGGGGCGTATTTCCTGGCGTCGGACCTGCCGGCAGACGCGGCCCTGCGCGATGCGCTATTGCTCAGGATCATGGGCAGTCCCGATCCGCGGCAAGTGGACGGGATCGGCGGCGCGGACCCCTTGATGTCCAAGGTGGCGATCCTGGCGCCACCCTCGCGCCCGGATGCGGATCTGGACTATCTGTTCCTTCAGGTCTTTGTGGATCAGGCGTTGGTCTCGGATGCGCAGGCGTGTGGCAACATCCTGGCCGGGGTCGGCCCCGCGGCCATCGAGCGCGGACTGGTGGCGGCGCGCGGTGACGAGACGACGGTGCGCATTCACATGCTGAACACGGGCGAAGTATCGACCGCGCGGGTGCAGACCCCGGACGGGCGCGTGCGTTATGACGGCGACGCGCATATCGACGGGGTGCCCGGCACCCACGCGCCGATTCCGCTGATGTTCCAGAACATCGCCGGGTCGATGTGCGGCGCGCTGCTGCCCTCGGGGTCGGCGGTGGATGTCATCGACGGCGTGCGCTGCACGTTGATCGACAACGGCATGCCCTGCGTCATCATGGCGGCCGCCGATTTCGGCCTGACCGGGCAGGAAAGCCGCGAGGCGCTGGACGCCAACACCGACCTGAAGGCGCGGCTCGAGGCGATCCGCCTCAAGGTCGGGCCGATGATGGCCCTGGGCGACGTGACCGAGAAGTCGGTGCCGAAGATGACCCTGGTGTCGGCCCCCGCGCAGGGCGGCGCGATAAACACGCGCAGTTTCATTCCGCACCGTTGCCATGCCTCGATCGGGGTCTTTGCCGCGGTCAGCGTGGCCACCGCCTGCACCCTGCCCGGCTCGCCCGCCGCCGCCCTGGCGCGGGTGCCCGCCGACGGGCGCTTTCTGATCGAACACCCGACCGGCGCGGCCGAGGTGCTGATCGAAACCGACGCGCAGGGCCGCGTGACCGGCGCCGGCACGTTGCGCACTGCGCGCAAGCTGTTCGACGGGCGCGTCTTTCCGCGCGCGTGAAGAGGCTTGCGCAGCGCGGCAGGACGCGGAATAAGGGCGCGCAACCCACCCCGCGCATTGCCCGGACCCCCATGCCTGACACCGCCTGGATCGACCGCTTCGAGGGCCTCGCCAAGCTGCCCGAGTCGATCCGTGCCAGTCTGGCGGATCGCGGGCACATGCTGCATGTCGCCAGGGGCACCGTGCTGTTCGCACCGGGGATGGAGCCGATCAACCTGCTGCTGCTGCTGGAGGGCACGGTGCGGGTTCAGCAAAGTTCGGACAGCGGGCGCGAGATCGTGCTCTACCGGGTCGAGGCGGGGGAAAGCTGCGTGTTGACCTCGGCCTGTCTGCTGGCGCACGAGGATTACGCGGCAGAGGGCGTGGCGGAAACCGACGTGACCGCAGTCGCCATCCCGCGCGCGATCTTCGACGATCTGGTGGGCCGGTCGCGGCAATTCCGGGACTTTGTCTTTCAGGCCTATGCGCGGCGCATGACCGACCTGTTTCGCGTCATCGACGAAGTCGCCTTCGGGCGCATCGACGTGCGGCTGGCGGAACGCCTGCTGGCCCTGGCCCGGGGCACCGGCGCCGTGCAGGCCACGCATCAGCAACTGGCGGCAGAGCTGGGCACCGCGCGCGAGGTGGTGTCGCGGCAGTTGACCGAATTCCAGCGCCGGGGCTGGATCGGCCAGTCGCGCGGGCTGGTGACGCTGACCGATCCCCAAGCCTTGGCGACGGTGGCCGCCCCGGGCTGAAGCGCCGGTCCGAGGCCCCGCCCCTGCCCCGGGTTCGGGCCCCGGGTTCGGGCCCGGCCCATCGCGGTGCGGCGAGATCATTCATACATTTATTTTCTTGAATGTGACAAACTCACTGACCGCGACCGGCATAACCTTTACCTCAGCCCCAGCTTTTCGGACCGCGCCCGCGCGCGCGGCCGGGATTTCCCCTTTTGCCGATGAGGAATGCATGGATCCGAGGAAAATTTCCGACCTGTTGTCGGTCAGCCCGCAGATTGCGCCCGAAGATGTCGCCAAGGCCCGCGCGGCGGGGTTTCGCGCCATCGTCTGCAATCGCCCCGACGGCGAAGGGGCCGATCAGCCCAGCTTCGAGGAAATCGAAGCCGCCGCGCGCGCGCAGGGCATGGAGGCGCGCTATATCCCCGTGACCGCCGGCATGGTGCGCGATGACGACGCCGAGGCGATGGGCGTCGCCATGCGCGAACTGCCGGGCCCGGTGCTGGCCTATTGCCGCACCGGCACGCGCTCGGCCACGCTGTGGTCGCTGAGCGAGGCCAGGACGCGCCCGATCACCGACATCCTGGCGATGACCAAAGCCGCCGGCTACGACATGAACGGTGTCGCGCGGCGCATCGCCAATGGCGGCAAGACCCCCACCGACACGGGCGACGCGAAATTCGACGTGGTGATCGTCGGCGCGGGCGCCGGCGGGATCTCGGTTGCGTCCAGTCTGAAGGCGCGCAAGCCCGATCTGGACATCGCCCTGATCGATCCGGCCGACATCCACTATTATCAGCCCGGCTGGACCATGGTCGGCGGCGGTGTGTTCGACGCCGCGGTCACGGCCCGCACCATGGGCGAGTTGATTCCCCGCGGCGTGCATTGGATCAAATCCGCCGTCGCCGCCTTTGAGCCGGCCAACAACGCGGTCATCCTGGACGGGTGCCGGGTGGTGAAATACGACCGGCTGATCGTGTCCCCGGGGTTGAAACTGGACTGGGGGCGGATCGAGGGGCTGGTGGAAACCCTGGGACGCAATGGCGTCACCTCGAACTATCGCTATGACCTGGCGCCCTATACCTGGGAGCTGGTGCAGGGGCTGAAATCGGGCCGGGCGATCTTTTCGCAGCCGCCGATGCCCATCAAATGCGCGGGTGCGCCGCAAAAGGCGATGTATCTCAGCGCCGACGCCTGGTTGCGGCGCCGCGTCCTGAAGGACATCGAAATCCAGTTCAACAACGCCGGCGGCGTGCTGTTCGGGGTCAAGGATTACGTCCCCGCGCTGGAGGGCTATGTCGCGAAATACGGCATCAAGACCAATTTCTTCCACACGCTGATCGCCGTGGACGGGCCGGGCCGCACGGCGACCTTCCGCGTCGCCAGGCCGGACTCCGAGCCCGAGACGGTGACCACGGACTTCGACATGCTGCACGTCGTGCCCCCGCAGGTCGCGCCCGATTTCATCCGCGTCTCGCCCCTGGCCGACGCGGCGGGTTGGGTGGATGTCGATCAGAACACCCTCAGGCACAAGAGTTTCGACAACATCTGGTCGCTCGGCGACGTGATGAACGCGCCCAACGCCAAGACCGCCGCCGCCGCGCGGATGCAGGCGCCGGTCGTGGCGCAGAACGTGGCCGACGACATCGACGGCAAGGGCCCGACCTCCAGCTACAATGGCTATGGCTCGTGCCCGCTGACGGTGGAGCGCGGCAAGATCGTGCTGGCCGAATTCGGCTATGGCGGCGTGCTGTTGCCCAGTTTCCCGAAATTCGTGATCGACGGCACCAAACCTTCGCGCGCGGCCTGGCTGCTCAAGGAAAAGCTGCTGCCGCCGGTTTACTGGAAGGGGATGTTGCGCGGCAAGGAATGGATGGTGAAACCCGAAAAGATCACCGCCCGGACCTCGTGAGGCGCCCCGACCCGATACCCCGAGACTGAAAGAAAAGACCATGTCCTTCCGTTTGAGCCAATATGTCCCGGTGCTGGACTGGGGCCGCACCTACAACCGCGAGGCGCTGTCGAACGACCTCGTGGCCGCCGTGATCGTGACGATCATGCTGATCCCGCAATCGCTGGCCTACGCGCTGCTGGCCGGCCTGCCGCCCGAGGCCGGGATCTATGCGTCGATCGTGCCGATCATCTTCTACGCGATCTTCGGCACCTCGCGCGCGCTGGCCGTCGGGCCGGTCGCGGTGGTGTCGCTGATGACCGCCGCCGCGATCGGCAACATCGCCGAGACAGGCACGATGGGGTATGCGCTGGCGGCGCTGACGCTGGCGTTCCTGTCGGGCGCGTTCCTGTTGTTCCTGGGGGTGTTCCGGCTGGGGTTCCTGGCGAATTTCCTCAGCCACCCGGTGATCGCGGGTTTCATCACGGCCTCGGGCATCCTGATCGCGTCGAGCCAGTTGAAGCATATCTTCGGCATCAGCGGCGGCGGGGACAACCTGATCGAGGTGCTGGAATCGCTGTTCGCGCATCTGGGCAACACCAATCCGATCACCCTGGCCATCGGGATCAGCGCCACGGCGTTCCTGTTCTGGGTGCGCAAGGGGCTGAAACCCCTGCTGCGCAAGGCCGGTCTGGGGCCGAAACTGTCCGACATCCTGACCAAGGCGGGCCCGGTCGCGGCGGTCCTGGTCACGACGCTGCTGACCTGGGGGCTGGGCCTGGCGGATCGCGGCGTGTCGGTCGTGGGATCCGTGCCGCAATCGCTGCCACCGCTGACGATGCCGTCCTTCTCGCCCGATCTGCTGAAGCAACTGCTGATCCCGGCGATCCTGATCTCGATCATCGGCTTCGTGGAATCGATCTCGGTCGCGCAGACCCTGGCTGCGAAAAAGCGTCAGCGCATCAATCCCGACCAGGAGTTGATCGGCCTGGGCGCGGCGAACCTGGGGGCGGCCTTTACCGGCGGATACCCGGTGACGGGCGGTTTCGCGCGTTCGGTGGTGAACTTCGACGCGGGCGCCGAAACCCCGGCAGCCGGCGCCTATACCGCGGTGGGCCTGGCGATCGCCGCCGTCGCGCTGACGCCACTGGTCTATTTCCTGCCCAAGGCCACGCTGGCCGCGACGATCATCGTCGCCGTCCTGTCGCTGGTGGATTTCTCGATCCTGAAGAAGACCTGGGGCTATTCGCGCGCGGATTTCATGGCCGTCGCGGCGACGATCCTGCTGACGCTGGGGTTCGGGGTGGAGACCGGCGTGTCGGCCGGCGTCGTGCTGTCGATCCTGCTGCATCTGTTCAAGACCTCGAAGCCGCATGTGGCCGAGGTCGGCCTGGTGCCCGGCACGCAGCATTTCCGCAACGTGCTGCGCCACAAGGTCGAAACCGATGACCGGCTGCTGAGCCTGCGCGTGGACGAGAGCCTCTATTTCGTGAACGCCCGCTTTCTCGAGGACATGATCCAGGACCGCGTCACCCGCGACGGGCCGATCCGCCACGTGGTGCTGATGTGCTCGGCGGTGAACGAGGTGGATTATTCCGCGCTGGAAAGCCTGGAATCGATCAACACCCGTCTCAGGGATCTGGGCGTCGGCCTGCATCTGAGCGAGGTGAAGGGCCCGGTCATGGACCGCCTGCGCAAGTCGCATCTGATCGATGACCTCAACGGGCGGGTGTTCCAGTCGCAATTTGACGCCTGGCGCGTGCTGACCGGGGCGCCCCGTCCGGTTCCGGCGGCGGCCGAGTGAGCAGGCACCGGGGGGCTGCCGCCCCCCGGACCCCCCGCCCCAAGGGGGTTTTCCACCCCCTTGGGAATCCCCGGGAGGATATTTCCGGCACAAAGAAACGGACCGGGGTCTCAGTCGAGGCCCCGGTTTTCGTTGGCCTGGGCCATCCAGTCGGCCAGGGCCGGGTTGGCCCGGGCGGCGGCATCCGAAAGCGCGGGTTGCGCGTTCGCCGAAAGGGCGGGCGGCGGCGGCGGGCTGCCGGCCTCGCGGCGGTAATGGGTTTCGCGCGCACCGAAGTAGAAGGCGACGACCGCGCCCAGAAGCCACCACAGCGGTTCGGGCACTGTCGCAAGGCCGCTCATGCGCAGCGTGAAGCCCGCGGGATCGGCCATCGCATAGACGAACAGCCCCAGCGTGCCCAGCGCCAGCGCCGGGCGCGGCAAGCGGTTCAGCCCGTTCACGAAGGCGTCGAACCGCCCGCCGCGCCCGTGCTGGAATTCGGCCGCATAGGCGGCCTGGGTCGCGGCAAAGGCGTCATGGCCCAGTTCCATCTGCCGTGTGGCGTTGGGACGAAAGGCATCGGCGACCTGGGTCACGGCCTGGCCGGCCTCGACCAGCGAACCGGGGCGGAAGAGCCCGCGCAGCAGCGTGCGGATCAGGCCCATGACGCGGTCCTCTGGCGATGCTCGGCCTCGGTGAGGTGATACCGGGGGGCAATGAATTCCTCGGCGCGCAGGATCCAGCCGCCCTTGCCGCCGTCGCGGCGGCGCGCGTAGCGTCTCGAGGCCGGGCGGTGATCGGCGAGGCTGTAGTAATAGTCGCGCCGCGCGATGCCATAGGCATCGGCGATATGGTCGGGGGCGGCGCGCGCGGCCGCCTGCGCGGCGCGGATCGTCTGTGGCCCGATGACCCCGTCCACATCGAGGTCATAGCCCATCGCGATCAGCAGCCGTTGCAGCACCCGCACCGCGTTGCCGCCGGCATTCACATACATGTCGAAAACCGAGGGTTGCAGACCCTCGGGCAGCGCGGCGACGCCGGGGCGGCGATAGTAATGGTCGAGGAATATCTCGATCGCCTGCGCACGCGTCAAGGCGCGCACGTCGGCCTCGGTCACCTGCCCGTCGCGGGTCAGATCCAGCCCAAGGCGCCGCATGGTGTGGATGGTCACGCCGAAATTCGTGGCACCGCCCGGGTCGTTGGGGTCGTTCACATAGCCGCCCTCGCGGGCGACGATCTCTTCGGCCAGGTCGCGCGGTGTGCGCATGGCACCCTCCATTTCCAGGGAAACGGAGGCGAGGATGCGCGCGCAGGGCTAAGGGGGGCTGAGGGCTGCGTGCGTTGCGTCAGGTGCCCGAGGCCGGCGCGGCGGCACCCGTGGCGCCGTAATTGCCGTGATATTCGCATTCGGGGTGCCCCGCGGCGGCCGTGCTCTGCCCGTTGGTCGCCAGCGAATCCGCGACTTCGCGGGGCATGTAGGTCTCGTCGTGCTTGGCCAGGATCTCGGTCGCCTGAAAGACGCCGCCCACCAGCCGCCCGGTGGCCACGGTGCCCTCGTTCTCGCCGAACAGGTCGGGCAGGATGCCGGTGTAGCGCACATCCACGGTCGAGCAGAAATCCGTCACCCGAAACGAGATTTCCTCGCCCTGGCCGCGCACCAGAGAGCCCACCTCGACCATGCCGCCCAGGCGGAACACCTCGTTCGGGGTGGGTGGATCGGCCTGCACCTGGCTGGGCGAACGGAAGAAATTGATCCCGTCCTGAAAGGCGTAGATGATCAGCGAGGTGCTGAGAACCAGCGCCACCGCGGCGATGAGAATGATCTGCACGCGGCGCCGTTTCTTCAGGTTCTTCAATCCGGCCATCGGTGTCCTCCTGCTTGCGAGGGGGAGATAGGCATGCCGCCGCCCCGGGGCAACGGGCCCAAATGCCGCATCATGCGGCGCGGAAGGGAATCCGGCGGCGCAGGAATTGCGTCGCCTTGTGGCCGACCGCGACAGGATCGCCGGTGGTCAGAAAGGCGCTCTCGGTGCCGGGGCCGATCATCTCGGGGTGGCGCTTGAGATAGTCGTCGAGACTGGCCGCCACCAGATCGGGCTGGGAATAGACCTGCACATCGGGGCCGAGGGCGGCGCGAAAGGCGTCCTCCATCAGCGGGTAATGGGTGCAGCCCAGGACGGCGGCCTCGGGGCGGGGCATCCGGCGATGCAGGGCCTCGACATGGGAATGCACCAATGCCTCGGCCAGGATCATGTCGCCCTGTTCGATCGCATCGACCACGCCGCCGCAAGGCTGGGCCTCGACATCGACACCGATCGCGCGAAAGGCCAGTTCGCGCTGAAAGGCGCGGCTGGCGACGGTCGCCGGGGTGGCGAACAGCGCGACATGCTTGACCGCCACCTCGCGCGGCGGGGAATTGTCGCCCCATTGCCGTTCGGTCAGGGCCTCGATCAGGGGCACGAAAACGCCCAGCACGCGCTTGCCCTGCGGGATCCAATGTTCCTGCATCCGCCGCAGCGCCGCGGCCGAGGCCGTGTTGCAGGCCAGGATCACCAGATCGCACCCTTCGTCGAACAGGCGCTGCACGCCGGCGGTGGTCAGGCGATAGATGTCGTCTGCGTCGCGCGTGCCATAGGGCGTGTTCGCGTTGTCACCGAAATAGACGAAGGGCACGTCTGGCAAACGCTTGACCAGCGCATCCAGAACCGTGAGCCCACCGAGCCCGGAATCGAATACGCCTACTGCCATCTGCTGCCTCTATTGCCGGTAATGCGCCTCGAATTCGTGGCCCAGGCGGGCCGGGTCCGAGACCGTCGGCGACAAGTCATACGTCCTGCGACGCAGAAAATCCATGACCTGTTTCGCATCTGACACCGATGTGCGCAGCGCCTCGGCGGGGATCGGTTCGCCCACCGACAGGCGCACCGTGCTGTCCGTCCTGGCCGCGAATTCCCGCACCAAAAGGCCCATGCGCAGGGTCGTGCTGAGATGGCTGGCAACCTGGAACAGCCGCGAATTCTGCCCCTCGAAGCAGATCGGCACCACGGTGGCGCCGGATTTCGCGATCATCCGCGCGGTAAAGCCGCGCCAGACCGGATCCATCGCCTCCGCAAAGGGGCGCGCGCCCGTCGCCACGGTGCCGCCCGGAAAAATGCCGATCGCACCCCCCTGGCGCAGGTAGCGGATCGCAGCGGCCCGGGTTTCCAGATTGGCCGCCTGCGCCGCGCGGGTTCCCGCAAAGTCGATCGGCAGGATCACGCGGCGCAGGTCCTCGGCGCGCTGAAAGACCTGATGCGCCATGATCCGGAATTCGCCCTGGCGCACCGCCGACAGGATGTGCCCCAGGACCAGACCGTCCAGAATGCCGAACGGGTGGTTCGCGACCAGCACCAGCGGCCCGTCTGCGGGAATCGCGCCCAGCGAGCCCCGGATCACATCCAGCCTGAGGCCGAAGCGCTCCATCATCACCCGCCAGACATCGCGCCCCTGCGCCACATCGCCCTGATACCCGGCGGCGCGGCGCATCAGGGCCAGCCGCCCGGTGGCGTTCTCCAGCGCGCGGATCACCAGGCGCGCGGGCACGGACCCGGTGGAATGGGCATAGGTGAAGTCGCGCGTGACGTCCCGCGTGGGGCGCACGGCGGGCGGCTTGCGGGACAGGGTGCGGGGCGGGGTGTCGTGCAGCGCAAAGGTCATGGGGCAACCTCGGTTGGATTGCCCCTGCCCTAGCAACCTTGCATGACACTCACACGACGGCGATCATTCGGCCGCCATCCGTTGCGGCGCGCCGCCTTTCGCCAACGCATCGAGGATCGCCGCACGCCGTTCGGCCGCCCGCGCCGCATTCGCGGTCTTGACCGGACCATAGCCCCGGATCGACAGCGGCAGCAGCGCCAGTTCCATCAGCAGATCGCGGGTCGCCGGCCCGAGGGTTGGCAGATGCGCGCGCATGTCGCCCTCGAACTGGCGGATCAGCGCGCGCTCCTCACGCCGCTCGGCGCTATAGCCGAACGGATCGAACGGCGTGCCGCGCAGCGGTTTCAGCACAGCCAGCAGCTTGAACCCGGTCAGCATCCAGGGCCCAAAGGCACGCTTGCGCGGCCGTCCGTCCGGCCCCGTGCCACCCAGAATCGGCGGTGCCAGATGAAAGGTCATGGAAAAATCGCCCTCGAATGTTTCGCGCGCCATCTCGGCGGTCTGCAAATGAAGCCGGGCGACCTCGTATTCGTCCTTGTAGGCCAGAAGCTTGTAATAGCCCTGCGCCACGGCGTCGCGCAGCGCCGGGTCCTGCACCGTATCGACCAGCGCGAGGAACCGTTTTGTCAGACGTTTGTTCTGATAGGCGGTCAGCCGCGCGGCGCGGTGCGCGACGGGATCGGGGCCCCGGGCGGGGGCCTCGGGGTGCAAAAGCGCGGCCGCGTCTTGCGGACGGGCAACCGCCCAGCGGCCGATGTCAAACGCCCGCAAATTGCCGTCAACCGCGGCCCGGTTCAGGCGGATGGCCTCGCGGATGGCGTCCAGCGGGATCGGGATCAGCCCCTGCTGCCAGGCGCCGCCCAGCACCATCATGTTGGAATAGATCGAATCGCCCAGCGTCACGCGCGCCAGTTCCGACGCATCGAACAGCGCCAACCGATCCCTGAGACGCGCTTGAAGAGCGACCTCCAGATTATTGATAGGCAACCGGAATTCCGTGTTCCTGGTAAAGTCGCCGGTGATGATTTCGTGGCTGTTGACCACCGCGCCGGTGCGCCCCGTGGTCATCAGGCCGACCGTCCTGGCGCCCGCCGTGACGACCAGGTCGCCACCGATCACCGCGTCCGCCTCGCCGACCGCGACGCGCACCGCGCTGATGTCTTCGGGCCGGTTGGCGAGACGCAGATGGATATGCACCGCGCCCCCTTTTTGCGCCAGGCCCGCCATCTCCATCATGCCCGCGCCCAGCCCGGCGATCTGCGCCGCCTGCGCCAGGACCGCGCCCACCGTCACCACCCCGGTGCCTCCGACACCGGTGATGACGACGTTGTGGGTGCCTTCGATGACGGGAAGGTCTGGCATTTGAAGGTCAGGCAATTCCAGCGCGCGGGTCGCGCCCTTGCGCACCCGCGCCCCGGTCAAGGTGACGAACGAGGGGCAGAACCCGTTGAGACAGCTGAAATCCTTGTTGCACGAGGACTGGTCGATCGCGCGCTTGCGCCCCAGTTCGGTGTCAACGGGCACGATCGACACGCAGTTGGATTGCACGCCGCAATCACCGCATCCCTCGCAGACCTCGGGGTTGATGAACACGCGCTTGTCGGGATCGGGGAACTGGCCCCGCTTGCGGCGACGGCGCTTTTCGGCGGCACAGGTCTGCACATAGAGCAGCGCCGAGACCCCTTCGGTCTGCGCCAGGCGCTCTTGCACGGGCATCAGCTCGGCGCGTTCGTGACGCTCGATCCCGGGCGGGAACTTGCTGAAATCGACGTCTTCCTTGGCGTCGTAGACCAGCACCACGGGGTTCACCCCCATCGCCACCAGTTCGCGCGCGATCTGGTCGGCGGTCAGCCCCCCCTCGTTCCGCTGACCGCCGGTCATGGCGACGGCGTCGTTGAACAGGATCTTGTAGGTGATCGTCGTTCCCGCGGCCAACGCGGCGCGGATCGCCAGCAGGCCCGAGTGGTTGAAAGTTCCGTCCCCGAGGTTCTGGAACACATGCTTGCGTGTCGAGAACCGGCTTTCGCCGATCCAGTTCGCCCCCTCGCCACCCATATGGGTGAAGCCCTGGGTCGCGCGGTCCATCCATTGCACCATGTAGTGACAGCCGATCCCGGCGTAGGCCCGGCTGCCCTCGGGCACCTTGGTCGAGGAATTGTGCGGGCAGCCCGAACAGAACCAGGGCGTGCGCTGCGCCAGGTCCTGCGCGTTGTCGGCGCGCCGTGCCTCGGCCAGACGATCGAGCCCGGCGCGGATCCGGTCGGTCTCGCGCCCTTCCTCGATCAGGATCTCGCCCAGCTTCTCGGCGATCATCACCGGATCGAGCGCATAGCGCGTCGGGAACAATTCGACCTGCCGGCCGTGTTCCCAACTGTCGCCCTTGTGCCAGCCATAGACCCGCCGGCCCCGGCGGTCGTCAAAGATCGCCTCCTTGACCTGCACCTCGATCAGCTTGCGCTTTTCCTCGACGACGACGATCAGCGACAGCCCTTCGGCCCATTCGTGGAAGCCCTGCATGTCCAGGGGCCAGGGCTGGCCGACCTTGTAGGTGGTGATGCCCAGCCGCCCGGCCTCGGCCGCGTCGATACCCAGAAGCCCCAGTGCGTGCACCAGATCGAGCCAGTTCTTCCCCGCCGCGACCAGGCCGATCTTTGCCCCGGGCTGGCCCCAGACACGCCGGTCCATCCGGTTCACGCGCGAGAAGGCCTCGGCCGCGAACCGCTTGTAGTCGATCATGCGCGCTTCCTGCGCCACCGGCGTGTCCTGAAGCCGGATGTTCAACCCGCCGGGCGGCATGGTGAAATCAGGCCGCACCAGGGCCATCCGATGCGGATTGCCATCGACGACGGCCGTCGCCTCGATCGTGTCCTTCATCGTCTTCAGCCCGACCCAAAGCCCGGAAAACCGGCTGAGTTCATAGGCATAATGGCCGTAATCCAGGATCTCCTGCACGCCGGCCGGCGAGACGATGGGCATGTAGGCGTCGATCATCGCCCAGTCCGACTGATGCAGCACGGTCGAGCTTTCGCCCGTGTGATCGTCGCCCATGGCCATGATGACGCCGCCCTTGGGGCTGGTGCCGGCCATGTTGGCGTGCTTCATCACGTCGCCCGAGCGGTCGATGCCGGGCCCCTTGCCATACCACAGCGCAAAGACCCCGTCGTAGCGCCCCTCGCCGCGCAACTCGGCCTGCTGGCTGCCCCAGATCGCGGTGGCGGCCAGATCTTCGTTCATGCCGGGTTGAAAGGTGACCTGTGCGGCCCTCAGAAAGGGTTCGGCCCGCGCCATCTGCAAATCGACCGCGCCCAGCGGCGAACCGCGATAGCCGGTCACATAGCCGGCCGTGTTCAGCCCCGCCGCCGCGTCGCGGGCGCGTTGTTGCAGCATCAGCCGAACCAGCGCCTGGGTGCCATTCAACAGGATCGGCGATTTCTCAAGATCGAACTTGTCGTCGAGACTCACAACTTGCTTGTTCATCGGGCACTCTCCCCTGTGCTTGCCGATCTGTTGGGATGGGACCGAGTATAGGTCAAAAATGCTGACCTTCAAAGCCCGTTGCGACATTTCTTGTCTTTCCCCGGTTGCGCATCTGCCCTAGAAATATCCGCGAACCCCTAATCCCCTTCAGTTGTCAGATGGGTCCCCGATGGACTGGGACAAGCTCAGAATCTTTCACGCGGTCGCCGATGCGGGCAGCCTGACCCATGCCGGCGACGCCCTGGGGCTGAGCCAGTCTGCGGTCAGCCGGCAGATTCGCGGGCTGGAAGAGTCGCTGGGAACCACCCTGTTCCACCGCCACGCACGGGGACTGATTCTCACCGAGCAGGGGGAATTGCTGTTCGACGCCACGCGGTCGATGACCAAGCGGTTGGAAACCGCCGCCGCGCGCATCCGCGACAGCGAGGACGAGGTCTACGGCGAATTGCGCGTCACCACGACGACCGCCTTTGGCACGCTCTGGCTGGCGCCGCGCCTGCCGATGCTTTACGCCAAGTATCCCGAATTGCGCATCGACCTGATGCTCGAGGAGCGAGTCCTCGACCTGCCGATGCGCGAGGCCGACGTGGCGATCCGCATGAAGGAGCCCAGCCAGGCCGACCTGATCCGCAAGCGCCTGATGGGGGTGCGGATGCGGCTGTATGCCAGCCCCGAATACCTGCGCCAGAACGGCACCCCGACCGCCCTGCCCGACATGAGCGATCACCGCCTGGTCTGCCAGCACGCCGCCGCCCACCAGGTCGCCGCCGGCGCGGCGCTGGTGCGCGAACTCATGACCTATGCGGTGCGATCGACCTTTACCGTGAACAATTATTTCGGCGTGTTGCAGGCGGTGGTCAACAATCTGGGCGTCGGCGTGCTGCCCGACTACCTGACCGAGGATTTCCCCCAGCTGGTGCGGGTCTTGCCCCATGTGGAAAGCGCCGAAGTGCCGGTGTTCCTGGCCTATCCCGAGGAACTGCGCCATTCCAAGCGGGTGTCCGCGTTTCGCGATTTCGTGCTGGACGGCGTCATCGCCTATCGCCGCCAACGCTCGGCCATGAGCGACGAATGACGCCGCTGGCGCGGGTCCGCCTGACCCCGGGCGTGAGACATGCATGCAACGCATCGCGGCTATGATGCAGGCGCAGCAAAGAAATTGTTGAACGCATGTAGTGATTCGACTATCTCTATAGGCGAGATACATGGCTTTGGCCTGTATCTTTACCTCCCTGTTGGACTTGGGCCGAGCACTCGCTCGGCCTATTTTTTTTTTGTCCTTTACGCGCGCCCGGGGACTTTGTAGCCAGAAAAGACCGGTCCTCAGCGACCCTGACCAGGGGATGATCTCACCATGGCTCAAGACTTGTCCTGCCGCTGCGGGCATATGGGCTGGAGCGTCGAAACCGGCGCGGGCGGCACGCATGTGATCTGCTATTGTGCGGATTGCCAGACCTTCGCCCGCCATTTGGGCCAGTCCGAAACCGCGCTGGACGCGGATGGCGGGACCGAAATCTTCCAGACCCTGCCGGACGCCGTTCGCATCACGCGGGGCGCCGACTCGCTGGCGTTGCTGCGGCTGGGGCCCAAGGGGTTGATGCGCTGGTATGCGGGCTGCTGCAACACGCCCATCGCCAACACCCTCGCCAACCCGCGCACCTTGCCCTTCATCGGCATGATCCTGCCCCCGGGGCAGCCGGGCTTTGGCGCCGTCACCGCCCGGGTCAATACCGCCGCCGCGCGCCACCCGGTCGCGCAGCACGGGTTTGCCGCCACCGGCGCCGCCCTGCTGGGCCGGGCGCTGAAGGCGCGGCTGACGGGGCGGACCGGATCCCCCCTGTTTACCGCCGACGGCGCGCCCTGCGTCGCGCCGCGCGTCCTGACCCGCGAAGAGCGCGACGCCGCGCGCCCCTGAGGCCTTTTCCCCGGCCCCGGCATGGCCTAAGAAGCGCGCAGCACCCAGCCAGAGGACGCGCGCCCATGCAAGAGCCCGCCATCACCGACGACCTGATCGCCGCACACGGTCTGAAGCCCGACGAATACCAGCGCATCCTCGACATCATCGGCCGCGAGCCCACGTTCACCGAACTGGGCATCTTCAGCGCCATGTGGAACGAGCATTGCTCCTACAAATCGTCGAAGAAATGGCTGCGCACCCTGCCGACCAAGGGCCCCCAGGTGATCTGCGGACCGGGCGAGAACGCCGGCGTGGTCGATATCGGCGATGGTCAGGCGCTGATCTTCAAGATGGAGAGCCACAACCACCCGTCCTATATCGAGCCGCACCAAGGCGCGGCGACCGGCGTGGGCGGCATTCTGCGCGACGTGTTCACCATGGGCGCGCGGCCCATCGCGGCGATGAACGCGCTGAGTTTCGGCCTGCCCTCGCACCCCAAGACCGCGCATATCGTCAAGGGCGTGGTCGAGGGGATCGGCAGCTACGGCAACTGCTTCGGCGTGCCCAACGTGGGCGGCGAGGTGCGCTTCCATGCCAGCTACAACGGCAACTGCCTGGTCAACGCCTTTGCGGCGGGGCTCGCAGAGACCGACCGGATCTTCTACTCGGCCGCCTCGGGCGTGGGGATGCCGGTGGTCTACCTGGGCGCCAAGACCGGCCGCGACGGTGTCGGCGGGGCGACCATGGCGTCGGCGGAATTCGACGACACGATCGAGGAAAAGCGCCCCACCGTGCAGGTCGGCGACCCGTTCACCGAAAAGCGCCTGCTCGAGGCCTGCCTGGAGCTGATGCAGACCGGCGCGGTCATCTCGATCCAGGACATGGGCGCGGCTGGCCTGACCTGCTCGGCGGTCGAGATGGGCGACAAGGGCGGGCTGGGCATCAAGCTGCAACTCGACGACGTGCCCCAGCGCGAGGCCGCGATGACGGCCTACGAGATGATGCTGTCGGAATCGCAAGAGCGCATGCTGATGGTCCTGCACCCCGAGAAAGAGGCCGAGGCCCGCGCCGTCTTTGAAAAATGGGACCTCGATTTCGCCATCGTCGGCGAAACCATCCCCGAGGACCGCTTCCTGATCCTGCACGGCAATGCGATCAAGGCCGATCTGCCGCTGTCCAAGCTCAGCTCGGAAGCGCCCGAATACGACCGCCCCTGGGTGCCGACCCCGGCCGCCGCGCCGATGGACCCGGTGCCGCAGATCGACCCCGTGGACGCGCTGCGCGCGCTCATTGCCAGCCCGAACTATGCCCACAAGGGCTGGGTCTGGGAGCAATATGACCACATGGTCATGGCCGACACCGTGCGCGCGCCAGGACTGGGCGCGGGCGTGGTGCGGGTGCACGGCACGGACAAGGCCATCGCCTTCACCAGCGACGTGACGCCGCGCTATGTGCGGGCGAACCCGGTCGAAGGCGGCAAGCAAGCGGTGGCCGAGGCCTATCGCAACCTGACCGCCGTGGGCGCGCGACCGCTGGCGACGACCGACAACCTGAACTTCGGCAATCCCGAAAAGCCCGAGATCATGGGCCAGTTCGTCGGTGCGATCCAGGGAATCGGCGCGGCCTGCGCGGCGCTGGACATGCCGATCGTGTCGGGCAACGTGTCGCTTTACAACGAGACCGACGGCAAGGGCATCCTGCCGACCCCGACCATCGGCGCGGTGGGGCTTCTGGCTTCGCTGGACGAGCTGATCGCAGGCCGGCCCGAGTCCGGCGATTTCGCGATCCTGATCGGCGCGACGACGGGCCACCTGGGCCAGTCCGCGCTGCTGGCCGAGGTGTTCCACCGCGAGGACGGCGACGCGCCCGCCGTGGACCTGGACGCCGAGCGCCGAAACGGCGAATTCCTGCGCGCGAACCGGGCGCTGGTCAAGGCCGCGACGGACCTTTCGGACGGCGGGCTGGCGCTGGCGGCCTTCGAGATGGCCGAGGCCGCGGGCCTGGGGCTGACGCTGGACGAGGGCGAGACCGGGTTCCTCTTTGGCGAGGACCAGGCGCGCTATCTGCTCGCCTGCGGCTTTGACCAGGCCGAGGCGCTGATGGTCGCGGCGGCGTCGGCGGGCGTGCCGGTGCAGACCGTGGGCCGCTTTGGCGGCGAGACGGTCAGCCTGGGCGGGTCCACGGCGCCGCTGCGCGATCTGTCGGCGCTTTATCGCGGGGCATTCGAAGCCGCCCTGGGGTGAGCAGGCAGCGGGGGCTGCCGCCCCCGCACCCCCGCCCAAAGGGGGTTTTCCACCCCCTTTGGATACCCCCGAGGATATTTCCGGCACAAAGAAGGCGCCTGCGATGCCCCCGGGGCACGGTATTTCCTGGTCCGAAAACGAAACCGGGGGGCCACTGGCCCCCCGGTTCGATGGATCGTTTCGCGCCCGATCACTCGATCATGGGCAGCAGTGCATCGATCGACTTTTTTGCGTCACCGTAGAACATGCGCGTGTTTTCCTTGAAGAACAGCGGGTTCTCGATGCCCGAATAGCCCGTGCCCTGGCCACGTTTGGACACGAAGACCTGCTTGGCCTTCCAGCATTCCAGCACCGGCATGCCGGCGATGGGGCTGTTGGGGTCTTCCTGCGCGGCCGGGTTGACGATGTCGTTCGAGCCGATGACGATGGCGACATCGGTGTCGGGGAAGTCCTCGTTGATCTCGTCCATTTCCAGGACGATGTCGTAGGGAACCTTGGCTTCGGCCAGCAGCACGTTCATGTGCCCCGGCAGGCGGCCCGCCACAGGATGGATGGCGAAGCGCACGGTCTTGCCCTTGGCGCGCAGCTTGCGGGTCAGTTCGCTGACCGATTGCTGCGCCTGCGCCACCGCCATACCGTAGCCCGGGATGATGATGACGCTGTCGGCGTCGTTCAAGGCCGCCGCGACACCGTCGGCGTCGATGGCGATCTGTTCGCCCGAGATTTCCATCGCCGGGCCCGTGGTGCCGCCAAAGCCACCCAGGATCACCGAGATGAAGCTGCGGTTCATCGCCTTGCACATGATGTAGCTGAGGATCGCGCCCGACGAGCCGACCAGCGCGCCGACGACGATCAACAGGTCGTTCGACAGCGAGAAGCCGATCGCCGCCGCCGCCCAGCCCGAATAGCTGTTCAGCATCGACACCACCACCGGCATGTCGGCGCCACCGATGCCCATGATCAGGTGATAGCCGATGAAGAAGGCCATCAGCGTCATCAGGATCAGCGTCCAGCTGCCCGCGCCCTGGAAATAGAGCACCAGCAGGATCGCCGAGATCAGCGCCGCGCCCGCGTTCAGCATGTGGCCGCCGGGCAGTTTGCGGGCCTTGCCATCGACCTTGCCCGCCAGCTTGCCATAGGCGATGACCGACCCGGTGAAGGTGACGGCGCCGATGAAGACGCCCAGGAAGACCTCGATCTTCAGCACCGCCAGTTCGGCTGCGGTCTTGTGCGCGATCTTCAGGGCGAATCCGCCCAGGCCCTGCTCGTTCAGCCAGGCGGCCATGCCGGTCGCGCTGAGCGTGGTCGGCGCATCGGCCATCAGCGCGGCGACGCGCACCATCTCGATATGGGCGTTGTAGCCGATGAACACCGCCGCCAGACCGACCAGCGAGTGCATCGCCGCCACCAGTTGCGGCATCTCGGTCATCTGCACGCGCTGCGCGACGAACCAGCCGATGGCGCCGCCGGCGGCGATCATCGCCAGCGAGACGCCCCAGTTGCCCGCGCCTGGGCCGGCCAGCGTGGCGACCACGGCCAGAGCCATGCCGACGATGCCATACCAGACCGCGCGTTTCGCGCTTTCCTGGCCCGAAAGCCCGCCCAGCGACTGGATGAAAAGGACCGCCGCGACGACGTAAGCGGCCGTTGTGAACCCGTATTCCATTGAGGCGCGCTCCTTACGACTTCTGGAACATGGCGAGCATCCGCCGCGTCACCATGAAGCCACCGAAGATGTTGATACCGGCCATGAAGACCGACAGCGCGGCGAGGATCACGACCAGCCAGCTGCCCGACCCGATCTGCATCAGCGCGCCGAGGATGATGATCGACGAGATCGCGTTGGTGACCGCCATCAGCGGCGTGTGCAGCGAATGCGACACGTTCCAGATGACCTGGAAACCGACATAGCAGGCCAGCACGAAAACGATGAAATGCGCCATGAAGCTGGCTGGCGCAAAGGCCCCGGCCAGAAGCAGCGCCGCGCCGCCGACGGCCAGCAGGGTGACCTGGTTGCGGGTCTGCGCCTTGAAGGCGGCGACTTCCTGCGCGCGCTTCTCCTCGGGCGTCAGTTCCTTGGGCTTTTCCTTTTTCTGGACCGCGATCGCCTGCACCTTGGGCGGCGGCGGCGGGAAGGTGATGGCACCGTCGTGCGTCACCGTCGCCCCGCGGATCACGTCATCCTCCATGTTGTGGACGATGACACCATCCTTGCCGGGCGTCAGGTCCGACAGCATGTGCCGGATGTTGTTGGAATAAAGCGTCGAGGCCTGCGTGCCCATGCGGCTGGGGAAGTCGGTGTAGCCGACGATCGTCACGCCGTTGTCGGTGACGATCTTCTCGTCCTTGACGGTCAGGTCGCAGTTGCCGCCGCGTTCGGCCGCAAGGTCCACCACGACCGAGCCGCGCTTCATCAGGCGCACCATGTCCTCGGTCCACAGCTTGGGCGCGGGGCGGCCGGGGATCAGGGCGGTGGTGATGACGATGTCCACGTCGGGCGCGAGTTCGCGGAACTTCTTGAGCTGCGCTTCGCGGAACTCGGGGCTCGAGGGGGCGGCATAACCGCCGGTGGCGGCGCCGTCCTGCTGCGCGCCCTCGAAATCGAGATAGACGAACTCGGCGCCCATCGATTCGATCTGCTCGGCGACCTCGGGGCGCACGTCGAACGCCAGCGTGATCGCACCCAGCGAGGTCGATGTGCCGATCGCGGCAAGCCCGGCCACACCGGCGCCGACGACCAGCACCCTGGCGGGCGGAACCTTGCCCGCCGCCGTCACCTGCCCGGTGAAGAAGCGGCCGAAATTGTTGCCGGCCTCGATCACCGCGCGGTAGCCGGCGATGTTCGCCATCGAGCTGAGCGCGTCCATCTTTTGAGCGCGCGAGATGCGCGGCACCATGTCCATGGCGACGACGGTCGCGCCGCGCTCCTTGGCCAATTCCAGCATTTCCGCGTTCTGGGCGGGCCAAAAGAAGGAAATCAGCGTCTGGCCCTGGCGCAGGCGCGCGATCTCGGCGCGTTCGGGTTCGCGGACCTTGACCACCACATCGGCCGCGTCGAAAAGCGCGGCCGCGTCGGGCGCGATCTCGACCCCGGCGGCGACATAGGCCGAATCCTCGAAACCCGACGCCGCACCGGCACCGCTTTCCACGATGCAGGCGTGACCCAGTTTCTGCAATTGAAGCGCCGAATCCGGCGTCATCGCGACCCGGTTCTCGCCCGGGAATATCTCTTTCGGTGCCCCGATCTTCACGTTGGTCCTCCGTTTCAAGGGCCGGGCGAGGCGCCGCCCGATAGTTTCGTGCCGCAGGTGCATACCCCGCGCAAGATTATTTCACAAGGTGGTGAGCGCAATGGTCCTGAGACGAAAGGTCACGCAATTGTCGCATCCGCGCGCCGGATTGAGGCAGATCAAGGTCGTCCTCGCGCAATTGGTGTAGGACAACCTCGTGTTTTCCAAAGGAGTTCCGGCATGACCGACACCGCCGCCGCCAGCCCGACCGAATCTGCCACGCCCGAACCGGTCGAAACCGGATCGCAGCCGGTTGCGACTGACGTTGCGTCGGGGGCCGACGGGGACGCGCTTCAGCGCCAGACCGCGCCAAGCGGTGCGGCCTCGCCGCGCGACGCCGTGCGCCTGGCCGCCGAAAAGGGCGGGCCGATCAGCCCCGAGGTGCTGAAAACCGCGTTCGAAAGCGCGCATTACCCCTATCCGCACAAGATGGCGCGCAAGCCCTACGAGGCCGAGAAGGCGCGCTTGCAGGCCGAGTTGCTGAAGGTCCAGATCTGGGCGCAGGACACCGGCCAGAAGTTTGTCATGCTGTTCGAAGGGCGCGACGCGGCCGGCAAGGGCGGCACGATCAAACGCTTCACCGAACACCTGAACCCGCGCTTCGCGCGCGTCGTCGCGCTGAACAAGCCGACCGAGAGCGAGCGCGGCCAATGGTATTTCCAACGCTATATCGAGCATCTGCCGACCGCGGGGGAAATGGTGTTCTATGACCGCAGTTGGTACAACCGCGCCGGGGTCGAACGGGTGATGGGTTTCTGCACGCCCGAGGAATACCTGGAATTCATGCGCCAGGCGCCCGAGTTCGAGCGGATGCTGGTGCGTTCGGGGATCCGACTTTACAAGTTCTGGTTCTCGGTCACACCGGACGAACAGCGCCGCCGCTTCGCGGAACGCGAGACCGACCCGCTGAAACGCTGGAAACTGTCGCCGATCGACAAGGCCAGCCTGGATCTGTGGGACGAATACACCGCCGCGAAGGAAGCGATGTTCTTTTACACCGACACGGCCGACGCGCCCTGGACCATCATCAAGTCGAAGGACAAGAAGCGCGCGCGGCTGAACGCGATGAAGCATTTCCTGTCCACGCTGGACTATCCCGGCAAGGACCCCGAGGTGGTGGGCAAGCCCGATCCGCTGATCGTGGGGCACGCGCGCCATGTGATGCGCCACGCCGATTTCTGACGCTGTGCGATCGGGCGCGACGAGACCGGGCGCGGCGTGAGGGCGCGCGGGGGACGGGCGGGGGTTTCGCCCTCGGCCGGCAGCCTTCCAGGCCGCAGCCCTCGGGCGACCGGGCGCGGCGCTGACGCGCCGCGCGCAGGGGGCTTTGCGCCCCCTCTTCGCTGCGCGAATTCACCCCCGCAGGATATTTGGGGCACAAAGAAGCGGGCCGGGCTTGCCCCCGGGGCCCCTATGGCGGCAAAAGCGGGGAATGCGCCCCCTGCCCGCCCTTCGCGCCGATTGTTCCGCCTGCGCCGCGTTGTGCTGCATGGCGCTGCCCTTTGACGCAGGCGAGGCCTTTGCGCGAGACAAGCCGGCTTTGCATCCCTGCCCGCATCTTGACGGCGGATTCGGCTGCACGATTCACCACCACCTGACGGGGGCAGGCTATCGGGGCTGCGCGATTTACGACTGCAGGGGCGCCGGGCAGCGGGTGATGACCGAGGTTTTCCCCGGCGCGGACTGGCGGCGCGATCCGGGCCTGCGCGCGCCCCTGGCCGAGGCCTTTGCGCGCTTGCGCGGCATTCACGATGCGCTGGAGCTTCTGGAGGCCGCCGGGGCCCTGGTCCTGCCGCCCGGGCTGGTCGCCGAACGCCGGGCGCTGGTCGCGCTGTTTCACCCGCCCGCGGACTGGACGCAGGCCGGGCTGGCGGATTTCGACCTGGCGGCCGCGCGCCGTCGCCTGGCAGGCTTTCTGCGGGCGCTCAAGGACCATGTCCCGGGACCGGGTGCGGGCTAGCGCCCCTTGCACCCTGCCGTTGCGGGTTTTACATCTGTCCTCAGACCAAGGGAGACCCCGCGCATGGCCATGTCGGCAACCGAAATCGAAACCCTGCTGCGCGAATCCTTTCCCGCAGCGACGATCACCATCACCGACCTTGCGGGCGATGGGAACCACTACGCGGCGGAAGTGATCGACCCCAGCTTCAAGGGCAAGAACCGCGTGCAGCAGCAGCGCGAGGTGTATGCCGCCCTCAAGGGCAAGATGGACGGCGCGCATGGCGAATTGCACGCGCTGGCTCTGACGACCAAAGCCCCGGACTGACCCCTGTTCCGCGGCCGCTGCCGGCCTATCTGATCCCTATCCCCTATTGCGCGGCGCTGGCCGCGC
This sequence comes from Rhodobacter sp., assembly GCA_020637515.1. NCBI lineage: Bacteria > Pseudomonadati > Pseudomonadota > Alphaproteobacteria > Rhodobacterales > Rhodobacter > Rhodobacter sp. The sequence continues at coordinate 2,880,876 of JACKKG010000001.1, forward strand.
CTGCGAAAGGACGAACCATGAGCGCCAAGGACACGATCCGCCAGACGGTCGACGGCAATGACGTCGTGCTGTTCATGAAGGGCACCAAGACCATGCCGCAATGCGGCTTTTCCAGCCGCGTGGCCGGGGTGCTGAACTTCATGGGCGTCGAGTACGCCGATGTGAACGTGCTGGCCGATCCCGAGATCCGCCAGGGCATCAAGGATTTTTCGGAATGGCCGACGATCCCGCAGCTCTATGTGAAGGGCGAATTCGTCGGCGGCTGCGACATTGTGACCGAGATGACCCTTTCGGGCGAGCTGGACGCGCTGTTCGACGCCAAGGGCGTGGCCTACGACAAGGACGCCGCCGACAAGATCCGCGAAGCCAACGCCTGACAGGCCGCCGCCAACCGCGAGGGGACACGGGCCGGTGCGTCGCGCGCCGGCCCTTTGTTCATGCCTGCTTTGACGGGCACGGCCACAGGGCGCAATGACGTCAGCGCGATTCCAACTGATCGGCCAGGGATTCCGCCCGGGCGGCGAGCTCGGACAGCGATTCCACGGCCGAGGCCGGGATGGCGGGAACCTCGATCCGTTCGCGCGGTGCGGACCGCAGGCGGGCGATCTCGGTCTGGGCGGCGGCGAGCTGATCCTCGGCGGCGCGGGCGCGGTCCTCGGCGCCGGCGGTCTTGTCGGCCAGCATGAGCCCCGCCATGAGCAGCATCCGCGATTCCGGCAAGCGGCCAATCTGACCGATCAGCGCGGTGGCCTCGGCGTCGAGCATGGCGGCGGCGGCGCGCAGGAAGTCTTCCTCGCCGGGTTGGCAGGCGACCTCGAAACTCTTGCCGCCGATGGTGATGGTTTCCTCGGGCATGGCTGGTCCTCTCTCAGCGCGTCTCGGCCGCGAGCAGCGGCTTCAGTTCGGCCAGGATCTCTTCCATCTCGGCCATTTCGGCGCGGCGCTCGGCCTGAAGGGCCTCCAGCTCGGCCGAGATCGACTTGTTGATGAGCGTCGTATCGGGGAAGGATTCGACCTGCGCGTCGCGCAACCCGGCGTTGGCCTCGATCAGCTTGGCATTGGCCTTTTTCAGGCGCAACATCTCGAGGCTTTGCAGATCGAGCTGTTCGGTCAGCCGCGCGAGGCGGCGTTCCAGTTGGGCGATCGTCGTCTCCTGGCGCTGCTTGACCTGCTGCACCCGCTCATTCAGTTGCGCATTCGCGGCACGTTCCTTTTCCAGCGCCTCGCGCAGGCTGGACACCACCGCCAGTTGTTCGGGATCGGGCGCGGACTCGGGGCGCGCGCCCAGTCCGAACACGCCGGACTTGGCTGGTCTGGCCGCCGCGGCACCCTTCTCGACCTGCCGGGCGATCCGCTCCAGCGCATCCGAGAGCCGTTTTTCCACCGGGGCCAGATCGCTCATCCATCTCTCCACAACTATGCCCGCACAGCCTCGCGAATCACAAGCTCGTGCCGCGCGGGTCGTTTTTCAGGCAGAATAGGGCGAAACATCGGGGTTTCCAACCAATCAGCGACGACCGGGCCGCCTGTGTGCTTGAACTCGCACCCCAGCCTGATAAGACGCCCGCAATCGCCCTCTTTCGAAGGAATGCTGCCTTGGAAATCGCTTCGCTTCGCGCCCAGCACCCCGATCACTGGCGTCTTGCCACCGCCATCCGTGTGCTGGCCATGGATGCCGTCGCCGCGGCGAAATCCGGACACTCGGGGATGCCGATGGGCATGGCCGACGTGGCCACCGTGCTGTTCCGCAACCACCTGAAATTCGATGCCAAGGCCCCCCATTGGGCAGACCGCGACCGGTTCATCCTGTCGGCGGGGCACGGCTCGATGCTGATCTATGCGCTGCTGCATCTGACCGGCTACGAGGACGTGACGCTCGATCAGATCCGCAACTTCCGCCAATGGGGCGCGATCACCGCCGGGCACCCGGAATACGGCCATGTCTCGGGCGTCGAGACCACCACCGGGCCGCTGGGCCAGGGGATCGCCAACGCGGTCGGCTTTGCCATGGCCGAGGCCCACCTGCGCGCCCGCTGGGGCGCCAAGATCCAGAACCACCACACCTATGTCATGGCCGGCGACGGCTGCCTGATGGAGGGCGTCAGCCAGGAGGCGATCGGCATCGCCGGCCGTCACAAGCTGTCCAGGTTGATCGTGCTGTGGGATGACAACGGCATCACCATCGACGGCGCGGTCGCGCTCAGCGACAGCACCGACCAGCGTGCGCGGTTCCGCGCCGCGGGCTGGCGCGTGCTGGAATGCGACGGTCACGACCCCGAGGACATCGACCGCGCCATCACGGCCGCCAAGACCTCGGCCCGCCCCGTGCTGATCGCCTGCAAGACGCATATCGCGCTGGGCTCGTCAGCGCAGGACACGTCAAAAGGCCACGGCGCGCTGACCGACGCCAAGCTGATCGCCGACACCCGCGCCGTCTATGGCTGGGAGCATGGCCCGTTCGAGATCCCGGCCGACATCAAAGCCGAATGGGAGGCCATCGGCACCCGCAACACGGCCGATCGCGAGGCCTGGGAAGCGCGCTTTGCCGCCCTGCCTGCCGGGCGCCAGGCGGAATTCGTGCGCATCTTCACCCGCGAGATTCCCAAGCGCCTGCCCGCCGCGATCCGCGCCGTCAAGAAGGCCGCGATCGAGTCCCCCAAGGCGATGGCCTCGCGCGCGGCCTCGGAAATCGTGCTCAAGGCGGTCAACCCGATCGTCACCGACACATTCGGCGGCTCGGCCGACCTGACCGGCTCGAACAACACCCGGACCGAGGATCTGGGCGTGTTCGACGTGGACAACCGCAAGGGCCGCTACATGTATTGGGGCATCCGGGAACACGGCATGGCGGCGGCGATGAACGGCATGGTGCTGCACGGCGGCGTGCGCCCCTATTCCGGCACCTTCATGGCCTTTACCGACTACGCCCGCCCCTCGATGCGCCTGAGCGCTCTGATGGGCCTGCCGGTGGTCTATGTGATGACCCACGATTCGATCGGCCTGGGCGAAGACGGCCCCACGCACCAGCCGGTCGAGCATCTGGCCATCTCGCGCGCCACCCCCAACACGCTGGTGTTCCGCCCCGCCGATCTGGTGGAAACCGCCGAGGCCTGGGAATGCGCCCTCTATCAGGTCGAGACCCCCTCGGTCCTGTCGCTGAGCCGCCAGAACCTGGCGCCGGTGCGCGACACCCATGTGCCGCGCAACCTGACCGCCCAGGGCGCCTATGTCCTGGCCGAGGCCGAGGGCAAGCGCCAGGTGATCCTGATCGCCACCGGCTCCGAGGTCGAGATCGCGCTCAAGGCTCGCGATCTGTTGCAAGCCGAGGGGATCGGCACGCGCGTGGTGTCCATGCCCTGCATGGAGCTTTTCGCCGCCCAGCCCGAGGCCTATCGCCGCCGCGTGCTGCCGGCGGGCCCGGTGCGGATCGGCATCGAGGCGGGCGTGCGCGCCGGCGGCTGGGACCGCTGGCTGCTGGGCGAACGCGGACGCAAGGCCGATTTCGTCGGCATGACCGGCTTCGGCGCCTCGGCCCCCTACGAACGCCTGTATCAGGAATTCGGCATCACCGCCGAGGTCGCCGCGACGAAGGCAAAGGCCCTGCTCTGAGCCTCGGACACCCGGTGGCACCGGCATGAGAAACGCCGCCCTCAGGGGCGGCGTCTGTCGTTTCGGGGTGCTGGGATTGCGGGGGAACGGGGATCGGACAGACCGGGTCTTAACGCATGGGTCCCGGTCGCGTTCCGGGCGGGACACCGCGCGACTGCGCGCGCGGCGCGAGGCCCCTCGACGGGGCCGAGCGCCGCCCCCACGACTACAGCAGCGCGCGCTCGTCCAGCGCCTTGGCGATCTCGGCGCGCACCAGCTTGCGCACCTGCAAGGTGATGCGCTCACCCAGTTGTCCGTGCAGTTCCTCGCGCACGATCTGCGCGACCAGCGCGCGCAGCGCCGCCTCGTCGATCACCGTCTCCAGGACCGCGTCGGCCTCGCCACCCTCGTCCGGCGCGACGGCCTCGTCGGCCCGCTCCGCTTCGCCCTCGGACGGTGCGACCGAGGCGACGACAGGGACCACGTCGGGGGTCACGTCATCGGGGGTCCCGTCGGGGGTCACATCGCCACCCGACTCGGCGTTGCCCGTGTCCGCCAGGGACAGGCCCACCTCGGTGGCGGCGACCGGCGAGGGTCCCTCGGCAGCGTCATCGGGTGTCGCGTCCTGCGGCCCCTCGCCCCGGTCCCTGGCCGCGTCGGTCTCCGGCGCCATGGCGCCGGTGGCCGGTGCCCCGGGCTGGGCCTTGCGGCTGCGATGGTTGAAGTTGAGCCGCCCATACAATTCCGTCACATTCGAGACGCGCGGCGCCTCCTCGACGGCCTCGCCCTCCCAGGCCTCGCCGCTGGCGGAAACCGCGGCCTCGAGTTCGGCGATCGTGGCCTCGAGCTTGCCGAAATCGGGTTCGGGCAGGGTCAGGTCCCCCTCGGCCCGGAGGCGCCGCGCGTCGCTCCTCGGCGCACCGTTCGGGCTGTCCGCCGGCGCGGCCGTGGCGGCGGGGATCTCTGATTCCGGGGCGGCGCTATCGGTCGCGACGCGCTGCGCCTCAGTCAGGATCAGCCGCCCGGCCTCGGCCCCGCGCGTGCCTTCCTGCGCCACCAGGCGCCGGATCGAGGTCAGGACATCCTCGATCTCGCGGTTCGTCATGGCGTCCGACATTCCGTTACCCCTGCTCGTTTTGGCGCACAGGATAGCGCCGCTCGGGCGTCGAAACAACATCCGATCAGGATGAACGATCCGTCAACGGCCGTTGGGCGGATCTCAGCGATCCACCTGCGGGCCGAAACGGCCCATGATGCGGTCCAGGCGGCGGCCCTGCTCGGACGGCGTCTCGCGCGGGGGTTCGCGGCGCAGGGTCGCGGAATAGGCCTCGACATCATAGGTCGGGATGCCCAGCCCCAGCGACTGCACCGTCAGTTGCCCGGTCGATTGCAGCAGTGCGTAGGCGGCCGTTTGCAGGCCGGCGGCGGCATAGATGCGGGCACTGCGCGCATTCAGCAATTCCTGCTCGGCGTTCAGCACATCGAGCGTGGTGCGCGAGCCCAGCTCGGCCTCGGCGCGCACGGCGTCATAGGCCGATTGCGTCGCGCGGATCTGCTGATCGCTGGCCAGAATCGTGGCGCGCGCGATCTGCACCTGCGCCCAGTTCGCGGCAACGAGTTGCTGCACGGTCGCGACCGTCTGGTTCAACGCCGCGCGCTGCGCCTCGGCCCGGGCGACCGCCTGCCGCTCGGAGGAATCGAGCCGCCCGGCGTCGAACAGGTTCACCTGATAGTTCAGCGACCCCGAGAAACTGGTGGCACCGCGTTCCGGTGTGCCGGAATAGCGGCCAAAGCCGGTCTGCGCCTGGATCGAACCGGTCAGCGTTCCCAGCCGCTGCGTCTGCACGATCTGCGAGGTCAGGTCGGCCACCGCGACCAGGTGCTGGGCCTGGGTAATCGACGGGTGATTGCGGCGCGCGGTCTCTTGCGCGGCCTCGAGCGAGGCGGGCAGGCGCGGCAGGCGCGGCGGCGGCGAGATGTTCTCGGGGTAGGCGCCGATGGTCAGGCGATACTGCTCGCGCGCGATCGCCACGTCGCCCTGCGCCGTGGCCAGGCTCGACCGCGCGGCCGCCAGCCGGGCCTCGGCCTGGGCGACATCGGTGCGCGTCGAATCGCCCAGTTCGAACCGCTCGCGCGCGGCGCGCAACTGCTCGCTGATGAGCGAGACGTTGTTTTGCTGAAGCTGCAAGGCCTGAAGCTTGCTGTAGAGCCCCAGATAGGATTGCACCGCCCCCATCAGCACGTTCTGTTCGATCGCCGACAACGCCGCGCGGGTGGCCAGAACGGTCTCGTGCGTGGCGTCCACGGCCAGCCGCCCGCGACCGAAATCCAGCAGCGGAATCGTCGCCTGCAAACCCAGGCTGAGCTGGTAATCGGGCGACCCGGTGGTGCTGGACAGGGCCGTCGCGGCAAAGTTCACCACCGGATAAAGCGCGGCGATCGACTGTTGCACGTCTTCGTCGGCGGCGCGCAGCAAGGCGCGGTTCTGATCCAGCAGGTTCGAATTGCGATAGGCCGAGGCCAGCGCGTCGGCCAGCGTATGCGCGCCCGCCGGCAGGGCCAGGGCCGAAACCACGCCAAGCGCGACGACGGCCGCGCGAATTCGTGTCAGAACGCCCATCGCGCCCTCCTTGCCAGTTGCGGCACTCGCCCCCCCGGGCCAGGCCCCGCGTGCCGCCCAGGCGGGCGGCGCGCCGCGTTACAGCGCGAAGACGCGCGCGGCGGTGAAACCGTCCAGCACCGGCGCTGCGGCGTTGAACACGTCCCGCCAGCGAATCGTTCCGGCGTGCTTGACCCCCAGCCGCATGGTGCCCAGCGCCCCGTCGAGGAACAGCGCGGCGACGCGCCCGCCCTCCTTGAGCTGCGCTTCCAGCGGTTGCGGGAAGACCTCGATCCCGCCCTGGACGACGATCGCGTCATAGGGGCCGTGCGCCGGGGCGCCATCCGCCAAGACGCCACGTTCGACGACGACATTGCTGGCGCCGATCGCCTCGAGCGCCGCCTCGGCGTCGTCGGCAAGCGCCGAATCGGATTCGAGCGCGATCACCGCCTCGGCCATGCGGGCGATCACGGCGCTGGAATAGCCCGTCGCCGACGCCACATCGAGCACCAGTTCGCTGGGCTTGATGTCCAGCGCGTCCAGCATCTTGGACAGCGTGCGCGGGTCCAGCAGGACGCGCCCGCCGCCCAGGGCGACGTTCTCGCCGACATAGGCGACCTCGGCCAGTGAACCGGGCAGGAAACGCTCGCGGGGAATGGTCAGCATGGCCTCGATGATCGGCAGCTTGGTCACGTCCGAGGGGCGCACCTGGTTGTCGACCATCATCGTCCGGCGTGCGGCGAAATCGGGCATCGAATGGCTCCGTCTGGGTCTGTCGGCCCCTCTTGCCACAGGGGCCGGGACCTTGGCAATGCGCTGTGCCCGGGCGCGCGTGCCGCGCGCGGGCGGTGTGGCTTCCTCGCACGCGGCGGCGGGCGATTCAAGCGGAATGTTCAGTTTCGACTGAACGATCAGACACGAGATCAGGATTCGGCCGGAACCGTCACGCCCCGCTGCACCGCCGGGCGCGCCAGGAACCGCTCGTACCAGGCGGGCACGTTTCGCAGCGCCTGCCAGCCCACAAGATCGGCGGCCTTGTAATGTGTCATCAGCGTGCGCACCCAGGGGCCGACGGCGATGTCGGCGATCGAATAGTCGCCAACGATCCAGTCTTTCCCTTCGAGCTGACCATCCAGGACCTTGAGCAGGCGCTCGGTCTCGGCGCGGTAGCGTTCGACCGGGCGGCGGTCCTCGATCTCCTTGCCGGCGAAGGCGTGGAAATAGCCGAACTGCCCGAACATCGGCCCCACGCCCCCCATCTGCCACATCAGCCATTGCAGCGTCTGCAACCGCAGGACCGGGTCCGTTGACAGGAATTTTCCCGTCTTTTCCGCCAGATAGACAAGGATCGCGCCGCTTTCGAACAGCGCCAGGGGTTGGCCGCCCGGACCGTCGGGATCCAGGATCGCGGGGATCTTGTTGTTCGGATTGAGGGCCAGGAATTCCGGCGTGAACTGGTCGTTGTCCGCAAAGCTCAGCCGGTGCCCTTCATAAGGAAGGCCGGTTTCCTCCAGCATGACGCCGACCTTGACGCCATTGGGCGTGGGGATCGAATACAGTTGCAGCCGGTCGGGGTGTTGCGCGGGCCAGCGGCGGGTGACGGGATGATCGAAAGCGTCGGACATGTCAGGCTCCGGGGAATGGGCGCACGAGTTTCACCTTGATTTGAAGGCGCGCGCAGGCATTGTTCGCGATACGGAAAGGTAAACCAGCTTCGCCCGGGGGGTTCAAGGCGCGTTCCGTCGCGCCTCCGTCAAGGGGGGAAGACAGGGATAAAGGGACAAGGCGTGTTCAACGAATTCAAGACCTTCATCGCCCGCGGCAATGTCATGGACATGGCCGTGGGGATCATCATCGGCGCGGCCTTCACGGCCATCGTCACCTCGCTGGTGGGCGACCTGATCAATCCGATCATCGGGTTGTTTACCGGCGGCATCGACTTTACCAACCAGTATGTCGTCCTGGCCGGGGATGTGCCGGCCGACGCCTCGCTGGCCGCCGCGCGCGAGGCCGGGGCCTCGGTCTTTGCCTATGGCGCTTTCCTGATGGCGGTCATCAACTTCCTGATCGTCGCCTGGGTGGTGTTTCTGATGGTCAAGGCCGTGAACACCCTCAAGGATGCCGCCAAGCGCGAGGAAGAGGTCGCCCCCGAGGCCCCCGCCGCGCCCGCGGGCCCGACGCAGGAAGATCTGCTGGCAGAAATCCGCGATCTGCTCAAGGCGCGCTGACAGCGCGATGCAACGCGTGCGGCAGGCCCCCGGAACGGGGCCTGTTCGCGTTCCGGCCGCCGGCTGACGGCTGGCGCCCGGGTCAGGGGATCTCGGGACCCGGGACCCCGGGTTGCGCGGTGCCGGCGGGGCCAAAGACTTCGTCACCCGCCCGCCACTGGGCCCAGAGACCGGCGATCGTTTCGTCGCCTTGCTGGCGCAGGCCCAGAACCTCGATTCCGATCAACGCACTGACCCGCCAGGCATCGCGCGCGGCGCGGCGCGCCTGCTGGCCGGCGCCCAGCATCTCTTCGATCGCACCGGCGGCCAGCGCAAAGGGCAAGGCCAGCGACAGGGCGGGCAAGCCGGGACGAACCTGCGCCAGCTCGGCCGCCAGGTCCACGGCGATCACGCGCGCCGGCTCGCCGTGAACCAGAAGCCGCGTCACCACCGCCTCGGTCAGGTCGTCAATCGCTTGCGCATCCCACACCCGAACTCACCCTGTCACAGCGCGCCGCGCACCCCGGGCGCGGCAGCGGACCCTTCTACACCGATTCGCCCGATGTCGAAACCGTCAGGGCCGCGCGGTCAGCGGCTTTCTGCGGTGTCGTCGTCCTCGTCCAGCGATTCGCGCACGCCGCGCGCCGGGGTCTGGACGGTGTAGCCCGCCCACCCCATGCCATCGCCGGGTTGCGGCAGGGCGGACTGGTCCTCGCGCAGGTGCAGGTGAACCTTGGCGATGAACAGCGCGGTGATGGGCGAGCTGAGAAACAGGAACAGCGCGATCAGCAGTTCGTGCAACGAGACCCGCCCCTCGGTCGCATAGACGAACAGCATCGAGGCGATCAACACGCCGCCCACCCCCAGCGTCGTCGCCTTGGTCGGGGCGTGCAAGCGCGTCATCGGGTCCGGCAGGCGCACCAGACCATACGAGCCGATCAGCCCGAAGACCCCTGCGATGACCAGGAACACGCTGACGGAAATTTCGGCCCAGAGCGGCAAGTCGGTCATGGCGTTATCCCCTCACTCGATGATGTCGCCGCGCAACAGGAAGCGGCAATAGCTGACGGTCGAGATGAAACCGACCAACGCAAACAACATCGACACCTCGAAGAAGATCGCCGAACCCAGCGCAATTCCCAGCAGGATCAGCAGGGCGATCGCGTTGATGGTCATGGTGTCCAGCGCCAGGATCCGGTCGCTGGCCTGCGGCCCCTTGACCACCCGCCACAGGTTCAGCAGCAGGCCCAGGGCAAAGCAGCCGATGGCGAAGCTCAAAGCATAGAGGATCATTCGAAGATCTCCTTCAGGCGGCGTTCGTAGCGGGCCTTGATGTCGTCGCGCACGGCATCGGGGTCGGGCGCGTGCAGGCAATGGACCAGGATCGCGTGACCATCCTCGGACAGGTCGCAACTGACGGTGCCCGGCGTCAGGGTGATGGTGCCGGCCAGCACGGTGATCGCCTCGGCGGCGCGGATTTCCAGCGGCACGCAGACCCAGGCGGGGCGCAGGTCGCGCCGGGGCTTGAACAGCACGATCAGCGCCACGTCGATGTTGGCCTTGACGATGTCGTAGATCACCACGACCACGTATTGCGCCACCAACAGCGGCCGACCGAGGCGCGGCATGTCGGGCCAATAGGGCCGCGTGACGGCGGGGATCGCCAACCCGAGAAGGGCCGCGAAGACCAGCGAGTTGATCGCCACCGAGTTCACCAGCAATAGCCAGGTCGCGGCCAGGGCCAGGGACAGCAGCGGGTGGGGAAAGAGGCGCTTGAGCATCTCAGTGTCCCTCTTGCGTGGCGCTATGGGCCGGAGCGGCATGATCGGCGCCGTGAACCTGGTCGGCCAGGGCCTGCTCGCGCGCGGCCCGTGCGGCGCGCTCTTGCGGCGTGCCCAGAACCGCGTCGATATAGGCCTCGGGCGTATAAAGCTGCGCGGCGGTGGCCCGGGCATAGCGCGAAACCGGACCCGCCAGGACCGTCAGCGCCACGATCAGCGCGATCAGCACCCCCAACGCCGCCTGCCCCCAACCGGACAGGGCCCCGTCCTCGGGGGTGAAATCGTCGGCCACGGGGGCGGCGTTGTCAAAGGGTTTCCAGAACAGCGCCGAGCCCGCCCGCGCATAGCCCACCAGCGCGATCAGCGAGGTGCCCAGCACCAGCGCCCAGCCCCAGACCCACCAGGACTGGTCGCGGATCGCGTCCAGGATCATCAGTTTGCCCAGAAAGCCGGACAAGGGCGGCATCCCGACGGCGGCAATGGCCGCCAGGAAGAAGAACGCCGCGACCAGCCCGCCGCCCGGCATCGGGGCCTGTGGGCTCAGCGCCGAATTGCCGCGCCGCGCGCGCACCTGATCGACGACCAGGAACATCGCCCCCGCCGTCAGCGTGGAATGGATCAGGTAATAGAGCGCCGCCGCGGTCGCCGTCTCGGTGAAGGTGCCGATGGCCAGAAACAGGGTCCCCATCGACCCGATGGCGGCAAAGGCGGCGATGCGCGCCAGCGTCCGCCCGCCCAGCACGCCGATCATGCCGACGCTCAAGGTGACCAGCGCCGCCGGCACCAGCACGCCGGCGACCAGCCCGTCCATGGCCGGCAGCGTGTCGGGGAAGATCAGCGTGTAGACGCGGAGCACGGCATAGGCGCCGACCTTGGTCATCACCGCGAACAGCGCCGCCACCGGCGCGGGCGCCAGCGCATAGGTGTTGGGCAGCCAGAAATGCACCGGGATCAGCGCGCCTTTCAGCACGAAGACCAGCAGCAGCAGCGCCGCCGTCACCCGGACCAGCGCCGCATCGCCCGCCGGCAGCATCTGCGCGCGCTCGGCCAGGTCGGCCATGTTGAGCGACCCGAACACCGCATAGAGCGTGCCCAGCGCGAACAGGAACAGGGTCGATCCCGCCAGGTTGAAGATGACGTATTGCACGCCGCCGCGCAGCCGCATCCGCCCGCCTGCGTGGGTCATCAGGCCATAGGACGCGATCAGCAGAATCTCGAAGAACACGAACAGGTTGAAGATGTCACCGGTCAGCATCGCGCCGAACAGTCCCATCAGCTGGAACTGATAGAGCGCGTGAAAATTGCGCCCCCTCTGGTCCCAGCCGGTGGCCACCGCATAGGCCAGCACGATCAGGCCCAGCACCGCCGTCAGCGCGACCATCAACGCGCTGAGCCGGTCCAGAACCAGCACGATGCCGAAGGGCGCCGGCCACGAGCCCAGTTCGTAACTTTCGACGGTGCCGTTCGCCGCCGCGACCAGCAGCGCCAGCGTCAGCGCAACCAGGACCGCGCTGGACGTCAGGCCGGCGACGCGCTGCAACAGCCGGTCGTGGCGCATCGTCAGGCCGATCATGGGGCCTACGATGGCGGGCACGACGATGGGGGCAATGATCCAGTGTTCCATCCCGTCGCCCCTTTATTGCGCGTGATCCGGGTCTTCGCCCGGTTTCTCGATGTCGATGGCGTCGGTGCCGGCGTTCAGGTAGCTGCCCAGCGCCATGATGACGACCAGCGCCGTCATGCCAAAGGAAATGACGATCGCGGTCAGCACCAGGGCCTGCGGCAACGGGTCGGTCATGACCTCGGCCGCGCCCAGGATCGGTGGCGCGCCGGCCAGCAACCGCCCCGAGGCAAAGATGAACACGTTGACCGCGTAGCTGAGCATCGACAGCCCCAGAACGACCGGAAACGTCCTGAGCCTGAGCAGCAGATAGACCCCTGCCGCGGTCATGGCGCCGATGGCGATGGCGACGAGCAGTTCCATGTCAGCGCTCCTCCCCGGTCTCGCGCCGGGTCTCGGCGTCGATCGTCGGGCTGCGTTCGATCATCGGGTCGATGTCGGCCGCAGTCAGGTTGATCCCCTCGCCCGCCCGCAAGCCGATCCGGCTGAGGCTGGCCAGCGCCAGCATCACCGCGCCGATCACCGTCAGGAACACCCCCAGATCGAACGCCGCGGCGCTGGCCAGGTGGATGTCGTCCAGCGGCCAGACGTGCACATGCACATTGGTCGAGGTCAGGAAGTTCCAGCCCAACACCAGGCTGGTGGTGCCGGTCAACACCGCGATCAGCACCCCCAGCGAAATCATCCCGTGATAGGCGAACCGCTGGCGCGCCTGGCTCCAGGCAAAGCCCGAGGCCATGTATTGCATCAGCAGCGCGATTGCCACGACCAGCCCGGCGATGAACCCGCCGCCCGGCTGGTTGTGCCCGCGCAGGAAGATGTAGACCCCGACCGTCAGCGCGATCGGCAGCGCGACGCGGGTCGCGACCACCATCATCAGCGGGTGGCGGTCATGGGCCTGGGGCATGTCGGGCTGCCAGTTCAGCAACCGGCGCGAGGCCGGGCCGCGCAGGATCACCTCGACCAGGGCGAAGATGATGAGCGCGGCAATGCCCAGCACGCTGATCTCGCCCATCGTGTCGAAGCCGCGGAAATCCACCAAGATCACGTTGACGACGTTGTTGCCCCCGCCCCCGGTATAGGAATTGGCGATGTGATAGTCGGCGATCGTCGGCAGGCTCATGTCGCGGGTCAGGATCGCATAGGCCAGCCCGCCGATCCCGCCGCCCGCGACCAGCGCAATCGCGCCGTCACGCCAGCGCCGGAACGCCCCCGATTCCACCGGGGTTTCCTTGGGCAGGTAGTTCAGCGCCAATAGCAGCAGGATGATCGTCACCACCTCGACCGTGAGCTGCGTCAGGGCCAGGTCGGGGGCCGAGAACTGCACGAAGGTCATCGACACCACCAGCCCGCAGATCGAGATCACGATCAGCGAGACAAAGCGCATCCGGTGCACCAGCACCACCCCCGCCGTCGCCACCATCACCAGCGTGAAGAAGATCAGCTCGACCGGACCGACCGGCAGCAGCGGCCGGGTGCCGGGGGCAAAGTCGCCGCCCAGAAAGGCCCAGGCCCCATAGGCCACCACCACGACCGAGAAGATGCCCAGATAGCGCGAGATCGCGCCATCGTGCAGCGTATCGGTCAGCGCCGTCGCGCCGCGCGCCAGCGGGTTGACGATGCCGTCGAAGATCGCCTTGGCCTCGGGTCGGGGCGCGGCATCCCAGAGCGGCGCCAGCGGCCGCTGGAGCATGAGCAACACAAAGCCCGCCGCCACCGCGATGCCCGACATGATCAGCGCGGGCGTGACACCGTGCCACAGCGCCAGGTGCACATGCGGATGCCCCCCAGTGACCGCGCCCGCGATCACCGCGACCAGATGGCCCACGGTCTGCTGCGGGAACAGCCCGATGACGACCACCAGCACCGCCAGCAGCGCCGGCGGGGCCCACAGGCCAAAGGGCGGGTCGTGCGGATGGCCGGGATAGTCGGTGCGCTCGGGCCCCAGAAAGGTGTGCGCCACGAATCGCAGCGCATAGGCGACCGAGAAGACCGCCCCCAGCGTCGCCGCCACGGCGATCCAGGTGCCGGTATCATGCGCGGCCTCGAGCATCATTTCCTTTGACAGGAACCCGTTGAACAGCGGAATCCCCGCCATCGAAAGCGCCGCCACGGTGCCGATGGTGAAGGTCACCGGCATCAGCCGGCGCAGCCCGCCCAACAGCCGCAGGTTGCGCGTTCCGGCCTCGTGATCGACGATACCGGCGGTCATGAACAGCGCCGCCTTGAAGGTCGCGTGGTTGATGATGTGGAACACCGCGCCGATCGCGGCGTATTCGGTGCCCAGACCCAGAAGGAAGGTGATGAGCCCCAGGTGGCTGACCGTCGAGAACGCCAGCAGCGCCTTCAGGTCGTCCTTGAACAGCGCGATCACGGCGCCCAGCACCATCGTGACCAGCCCCGCCCCGGCGACCAGCCAGGTCCATTCCGGCGTGCCCGACAGCACCGGCCACAGCCGCGCCATCAGGAACAACCCGGCCTTCACCATCGTCGCCGAATGCAGATACGCCGAGACCGGCGTCGGCGCCGCCATCGCGTGCGGCAGCCAGAAATGGAACGGGAACTGCGCGGATTTGGTGAACGCGCCCAGCAGGATCAGCAGCAGCGCGGGCAGGTAGAGGTCGGATTGCCGGATCGCCTCGCCCCGCGTCAGAATCACGTGGATGTCGTAGCTGCCCGCGATCTGCCCCAGGATCAGCATTCCGCCGATCATCGCCAGCCCGCCCAACCCGGTCACCGTCAGCGCCATGCGCGCGCCCTGCCGCCCCTCGGGCAGATGCCGCCAAAAGCCGATCAGCAGGAACGACGACAACGAGGTCAGCTCCCAGAAGATCAGCAAAAGCAGGATGTTGTCGGACAGAACGATGCCCACCATCGCACCCTGGAACAACAGCAGATAGGTGTAGAAATTGCCCATCGGATCGGATTTCGACAGGTAGAACCGTGCATAGGCGATAATCAGCAGCCCGATGCCCAGGATCAGCAGGGCGAACAGGAACCCCAGCCCGTCCAGCATGAAGTTGACGTTGAGCCCCAGCGCCGGAAGCCAGGTGTAGCCCTCGGTCAGGACCTCGCCGCGCAGCACGGCGGGGGCGTTCATCAACAGGCCGATCAGCGCCAGGCCCGTCACCGAAAAGGTGATCGTCGCGCAGGTGTTGCGGCCCGCGCGGATCATCAGGCCAGGCAGAAGGGCGCCCAGGAAAGGTAGTGCCGCGATCAAGGCAAGGGACATGCCGGTTCCGTTGTCTGAGGGCGGCCCGTCATAGGGCGCCGGTGATCGGAGACGGGCCTCCCAGACCCGTGAGGCCCTACCTTCGAAACCGGGGGCGCGGTGTCAAGCGAAAGTGACCGAGGCCGCGTTAACGGCCGCGTTATCTGCCCCGGCGCCATGCAAAAGGGCGGCCCAGGGGGCCGCCCTTTCGTCAATCGGCGTGCCGATCAGGCCAGCGCGAGGTTGGTCGCCGACTGGCGGCCGTCGCGGCTGGTTTCCAGGTCAAAGGTGACCTTCTGGCCGTCGTCCAGGCCGCGCAGGCCGGCGCGCTCCAGCGCGGTGATGTGCACGAACACGTCCTTCGAGCTGCCTTCGGGCTGGATGAAGCCATAACCCTTGGTGGCATTGAACCATTTCACGGTGCCGTTGGCCATCGTGAGAACTCCTGTCTTGATGCTGCCCACGGAATGCGACAGCCCGGCGCAGTCAAATCGGGATCGAATGCGCGGGTGTCCGGGAAGACAAGGCAGAGTCGATAGAGATAACGTCGCACCCCCCTTTTGCCTGAAATGCGGTTTTTCCACAAGAGGGTCGTGCCGGCGCCGGCGCTCAGGGGCAGACGCCGCCGATGCTCAGATACCGACCCGAGACCCAGCCGTTCGGCGACGGCGCCCCCCAAAGCGGCTGCATGCACCGCCCGCTCATGCACTGAACCCGATACCAGCCGCCGCTGCGATCCCAGACCGAAATCTCGTCACCGAGATACAGCTCGCCGATCTGCGTGTTCTGGCTGCCCGGCCCGCTGCGCACCGCCAGGAACCCGTTCCCGGCGGCATGGTTGTATTGGCTCAACGGCCGCACGCCGGTCACATGGCCCGTGCAGTCACCCGCCAGCGCGGGGGCGGCGGACAGCGCCAGGGCAAGCGCGGCGGCCAGGGATGCAATCTGTGTCATGGGTGCCTCCTTTCGATGTGTCGGGACTCTGCCACGGATGGCATGCGCGCACCTTGACCGGGGACAAACCGGCCGGCGTCAACACTTCATAAACCCTCTTTCCGCTAGGGTCGGGCAAAGACACGGAGTCGGCCATGACACTCTTTCGCCTGCTGTTCGTGCTGCTCTGGCTGACCGCCTTGCCCGCCTGGGCACAGGGGCCCGAACTGTGCGAAGCCGCCGCCAGCCGGGCCGCACGGGAAACCGGCGTGCCGGTGGACGTGTTGCAGGCGATCGCGCTGACGGAAACCGGGCGGATGCAGGGCGGTCGCCTGCGCCCCTGGCCCTGGACCGCCAATGCCGAGGGGCGAGGCCACTGGTTCGCCACCCGCGACGAGGCCCGGACATTCGCGCGCCAGTTGCTGGACCGCGGCCAGCGCCTGTTCGACCTGGGGTGCTTTCAGATCAACTGGCGCTGGCACGGCCAGGAATTCACCCGGCCCGAGGATCTTCTGGATCCCCTCACCGCCGCGCGCTACGCCGCCCGCCACCTTGCCGCCCTGCATGCCGAGTTCGGCTCGTGGGAGGCGGCGGCCGGTGCCTACCATTCCCGCACCCCCCAGCACGCCGCCCGCTACCGCACCCGCTTCGCCGCGGTGCGCGCCCGCCTCAACGCAACCGATGCCCGGGCCGATGCCCGCGCCAGCCCGCGCACGGGTCCCCGCCCGGTCCTGCAACCCGCCGCACGGACGGGCACCGCCCCCGACACCGGCCTCGCGCGGGCCAACGCCTACCCGCTGTTGATGGCCCGCGCCGATCCTTCGGGCCATGGCGTCGGCCCCGACGCGATCGCCCCGGGCGCCTCGCTGGTGCCCGCCACCCTGCCCCCGGCCCGACCGCTGTTCGAGATCCGCCCATGACCTTTTCCGCCGCGCGCCTGTTCCAACCCACCGTGCTGCTCGCCCTGGCGCTGATGGCGGTCATCGTCATGATGATCCTGCCGATGCCGTCGTGGATGCTGGACATCGGACTGGCGGCCTCGTTCGCGCTGGCGATCCTGATGTTCACCATCACGCTGTTCATCGAACGGCCGCTCGACTTCTCGATCTTTCCGACCGTTCTGCTGGCCTCGCTGATGTTGCGCCTGTCGCTCAACGTATCCTCGACCCGGCTGATAATCGGCCAGGGCCATACCGGGCCACAAGCGGCGGGATCGGTGATCCAGGGGTTCGCCAGCTTCATCATGGGCGGCAGCGTGTTCCTTGGGGTCGTGGTGTTCAGCGTGCTGCTGATCGTCAATTTCATCGTCATCACCAAGGGCGCCGGCCGCATGGCCGAGGTCGGCGCGCGCTTTGCGCTGGACGGGATGCCCGGCAAGCAACTGGCGATCGACGCCGACATGGCCGCCGGCGCCATCTCCCACGCCGAGGCCAAGGCCAGGCGCGAGCGCGAGCAACAGGAAACGACCTTTTTCGGATCGCTGGACGGGGCGTCCAAGTTCGTCAAGGGCGACGCGGTCGCGGGGTTGCTGATCACCTCGATGAACATCGTCTTCGGCCTGCTGATGGGAACGCTCGTGCACGGGATGCCCATCGGCGAAGCCTTTGAAACCTATGCCATCCTCACCGTTGGCGACGGGCTGGTCAGCCAGATCCCGGCGGTCATCATTTCGATCGCGGCGGCGCTGCTGCTGGCGCGGGGCGGCGCGAACGGCGCGACCGATACGGCCCTGATGGCGCAGCTTGGTCGCTACCCGGCGGCGCTGGTCACCGTGGCGCTTCTCATGGCCCTGTTCGCGCTGGTGCCGGGCCTGCCCTTCCTGCCTTTTGTGGCCGGCGCCGCCATCCTGGGCACCGCCGGCTGGTTCGCCCATCGCCACGCCACCCGTCCCGACGACCCGATCGACGATGCGCCGGTCGCGAAACTGGCGACGCTGGGCGATGTGCTGGACCTCGACGAGATTCACGTGACCTTTGCGCCCGACCTGGTGCCGATGGTGCTGGACCCGGCCACCGGGCTCGATGCGCGGATCGTCAACATGCGCAACCATATCGCCCGGAATTTCGGCCTGATCCTGCCCGAGATCCGGCTCACCGACGACCCTGCCCTCAGGCCCGGCGAATACGCCATCCTGGTGCAGGGCGTCGAACAGGCGCGCGACCGCCTGCACCCCGATCGTCGCCTCGCGCTGCTGCCGGACGGGGGGCGCACGCCCCCCGGGCTGGACGGTCTGGACGTGCACGAGCCGGTCTTCGCCGCCCCCGCGCGCTGGATCGCCCCCGCGGACGAGGAAGCCGCGGCGCTGGACGGGTTGACCGTGGTCGGCCCGGCCGAGGTTCTGGCGACCCATCTGCTCGAGGTGCTGAAAACCAATTTCGCGCGGCTGCTGTCGCTGCGGGGGCTCAGGCGGATGCTGGACGAGATGACGCAACTGACCGATCCCCGCCGGGCCGAGGCCAACCGCCGCCTGATCGACGAATTGATCCCCGACAAGGTCCCCGTGGACCTGCTGCTGTCCGTGCTGCGGCTCTTGCTGGATGAGCGGGTGTCGATCCGCAATCTGCCGATGATCCTGGAATCCATCGCCGAATTGCGGGTCCAGCAGATGTCGCCCGAGGCCGTGTGCGACCATGTCCGGCAGCGGCTGGGCTTTCAGCTGGTCGCCGGGCTGAAACGCGCGGACGGCACCCTGCCGCTGGTGCAGCTCGCCCCGGAGTGGGAGGATACCTTTGCCCGCTACCAGATCGAGGGCGAACGCGGCGGCACGGACATCGCCCTGCCGCCGGCCGATTTCGGCAAGCTCGCGAACGCCCTCGCCCAGACCTTTGCCGATCTCGCCGACAAGGGCACGCAGGCGGCGCTGGTCTCGCCCGCGCGCCGGCGACGGTTCCTGCGCACGGTCATGGCGGCGCGCGACGTGCCGGCGCCGGTCCTCGCCTTCGAGGAAATCGGCATGGAGGCCCGCCCCGCCCTGGTCGGGCAGGTTGCGGCATGACCCCCGATCTGATCGCCGCGTTGAGCGCGCTCCTGGAGCAGGCGCAGGCATGGCTGGCCGGCGGCGGGCTGGTCTTTGCCCGCGTCGGCCCGGTCTTTGCCCTGGCCCCGGTGTTGGGCGAACGCGCGATCCCGGTGCGCATCCGCCTGGTCGCGGCGCTGGCGATGACCGCCGTCGTCGCCCCGGCCGTGGTCGGCGCGGTTCCCGTGCCGCAGCCTGCGCCGATTCCCGTCGCGCTGTTCCTCATGCAGGAAACCCTTGTCGGCCTGATGCTGGGGCTGGCCCTGCGGTTCCTGATCATGGCGTTGCAGATGGCCGGCACCATGGCCGCGCAGGCGACCTCGTTCTCGCAGGCGTTCGGCGGCGCGGGCGTCGATCCGCAACCGGCGATCGCCCATCTTCTGGTCGTGGGCGGGCTTGCGCTGGCGGCCATTGCGGGTCTGCCCGAGCGGTTGGCGGCGCTGCTGGTGCTGTCCTATGACCTGTTCCCGCCCGGCCACTGGCCCACCCCGTCGGCGCTCGCGACCTGGGGAACGACCCGGGTCGCGCACGCCTTCGCGCTGGCGTTTTCGCTGGCCGCGCCCTTCGTCATCGGGGCCGGGCTCTACAATCTGGCCCTGGGCGCGATCAACCGGGCGATGCCGCAACTCATGGTGTTCTTTGTCGGCGCGCCGGCGTTGACGCTGGGCGGGCTGGCCCTGCTGGTGCTGACCGCGCCCTTGATGTTCACCCTGTGGGCGCCGGCCTTGTCGGCGGTGCTGGCCAATCCGGTCGCCGCACCATGAGCGCCGAGGATGACGGCGCCGACCGCCCGCACGAAGCCTCGCAGCGCAAGCTCGACGAGGCGCGGCGCAAGGGTGACCTGCCACGCACCGCCGATGTGACCGCCGCCGCCGCCATGGCCGGGTTCCTGGCCCTCACCCTGCTGCCGGGCGGCTGGGTGCCGCCTCGGCTGGGCACGATGGGCATGGCCTTGCTCGACCGGGCAGACGCGTTGGGCCCGGCTCTGCTGGGGGGCGGCACGGCGATGGCGGGCAGCGTGCTGGGCGCCACGGCGCGGGCCATGGCGCCGGTGCTGGTGATCCCCGGCCTTCTGGCATTGGCGGCGCTGATCGCCCTGCGTGGCCTGGTGCTGGCCCCGGACAAGCTGATGCCGAAACTGTCGCGCCTCTCGCCTCTGGCGAACGCGCGCAACAAGTTCGGCGTTTCGGGGTTGGTGGAATTCGCGAAAAGCGTTGTGAAGTTGGGGATTTACGCCAGCCTTCTATGGATCTTTCTGGCCCTGCGCCTTCCCCGGCTGATCGCCACGATGAGCCAGAGCCCGGGACAGGCCAGCGTCGAGATGCTGCAACTCATGGGCGAATTTCTGGGCCTCGTGGTGCTCATCATGGTGGTGATCGGCGGGCTCGACTATCTCTGGCAGGTTTTCGACCACCGGCGCCGTCAGCGCATGAGCCACCAGGAAGCCCGCGAGGATCACAAGGAATCCGAGGGCGATCCCCACATGAAGCAGCAAAGGCGCCAGCGGGCGACGGAAATCGCCACCAACCAGATGCTGGCCGAGGTGCCGCGCGCCGCCGTGGTCATCGTCAACCCGACGCACTACGCCGTGGCCCTGCGCTGGACGCCCGAGAGCAAGGGGGCCCCGGTCTGCGTGGCCAAGGGCGCCGACGAGATCGCCGCCCGCATCCGCACCGCCGCGACCGAGGCCGGCGTGCCGATCCATTCGGACCCCCCGACGGCCCGGGCCCTCCATGCCACGGTCGCGATCGGCGCCGAGATCGCGCCCGAACACTACGCCCCCGTGGCCGCCGCGATCCGTTTCGCCGAGACCATGCGCGGCAAGGCGCGCGCGCAACATCCGCCGCGGCGTCCGCGATGAGCCCGAGGCCGGATCCCGCGGCGCTGGCCAGACTGGCGCAATTGGCGGCGATGAAGCGCGACGCCGAACTGGCGCGGCTGGCGGGTGTGGCACAGTCGCGCGCCCGGCTGCAATCCGCGGTCGATGCGCTGAAACGGACCGAGGCCCCGCTCGACGCCGACGACACCGACCCGGCGCTGGTGCAGGCCCGCCTGGTGCACCGTCGCTGGACCGAATCCCAGCACCGCCGCCTCAACCAGCAACTCGCCCTGGTGACGGCGGACTGGCTGCGCCAACGCCCGGCGGCAGCCCGGGCCTTTGGCCGGGCGGCCGTGCTCTCGGAATTGACGACCCGGGTCGAGCGCCTGCGCGCTGCGACAAAGCCGCCACCCTGAGCTCCCGCACCACAATGCCCCCACCCCGTCCCGCGCGCGCACGGGGATTTTCAAGGGGGGCGTGCCCCCCTTGAAGCTGGGGGTTCGGGGGGCGGCAGCCCCCCGACCGCACCACTCTGCTAGGCGGGCATGCGCTGTTCGACGATCTCGGCCCACCACGAACACCCCGCGGGAATGGCGTTGTCGTCGAAATCATAGGCCGGGTGATGCACCATCGCGGTGTCGCCATTGCCGACAAGGATGTACGCGCCGGGCCGTTCCTCGAGCATATAGGCGAAATCCTCGCCACCCATGACCATCGGCGCGGGCGCGCACCCGCCCGCGACCTTCTCGGCCACGCGCGCCGCAAAGGCGGTCTGTTCGGGACTGTTCACCATCACCGGGTAGCCGTTCACATAATCGACCTGCGCCGTCGCGCCGAACGCGGCGCACAGGCCCTCGGTGATCGCCTTGATCCGCGTTTCGGCCAGCGCGCGGGTCGCGGCGTCCATCGTCCGCACCGTGCCGCGCAGCTCGACGTGCTGCGGGATCACGTTGTAGGCCTCGCTTTCCGTCCGGAACGAGGTGACGGACACCACCAGATGGCGGATCGGGTCGTGGTTGCGGCTGGCAATGGTTTGCAGCGCGCTGACCAGTTGCGCGGCGACCACGGTGGTATCGACCGTGTCCTGCGGTTTCGCGGCGTGGCCGCCCTTGCCCTCGAGCTTGATCGTGAACACGTCGGTCGCGGCAAAGAACGCGCCCTCGCGGATCGCGAACTGACCCACCGGAAGGCCAGGCATGTTGTGCATGCCATAGACCTCCTGGATGCCCCAGCGGTCCATCAGACCGTCGTCGCACATGGCCTTGCCGCCCGCGCCGCCTTCTTCGGCGGGCTGAAAGATCACCACCACGGTGCCGTCGAAATTGCGCGTCTCGGCCAGGTATTGCGCGGCGCCCAGCAGCATCGCGGTGTGGCCGTCATGGCCGCAGGCGTGCATCTTGCCCGGCGTTTTCGAGGCGTGCTCGACGCCCGAGGCCTCGAAGATCGGCAACGCGTCCATGTCGGCGCGCAGGCCGATCACCTTGCCCGAGGTGTTCGCCTTGCCCCGGATCACGCCCACGACGCCGGTGCGGCCGATCCCCTCGGTCACCTCGTCCAGGCCAAAAGCGCGCAGCTTCTCGGCGACGATGCTGGCGGTGCGGTGGGTGTCATACAGCAGTTCGGGATTCTCGTGGAAGTCACGGCGCCAGGCGGTGATGTCGGGCAACAGTTCGGCAAAGCGGTTCTTGACGGGCATGGGGTCCTCCGGGCTCAGTTCGACAAGGGCATCCGCTGTTCCGCGAGGGTCGCGAACCAGCTCGATCCCGCGGGGATCGCCTCGTCATTGAAGTTGTATTCGGGGTGGTGCAGGTCGGCCGAGGGGCCGTTGCCCAGGATGATGAAGGCGCCGGGGCGCTCGGCCAGCATTTCCGAGAAATCCTCGCCCCCCATCGACGGCGGCAGGTCCAGCGGTGCCTGGCCGGTCACCGCCTCGGCGGCGGCGCGGGCGTAATCGGTCGGGTCGGCCGCGTTGATGGTCGGCAGGACACCGTCGAAATAGGCGAAATCGACCTCGGCGCCATAGGCGGCGGCGGTCGATTCGGCGATCGCCTTCATGCGGTCGCGCACCAGCTCCTTGGTCGGAACGTGGAATGTGCGCACCGTGCCCGTCAGCTTGGCCGAGGCGGGAATCACGTTATGCGCCTGGGTTTCGGTCTGGAAGCCGGTCATCGACACGACCGCGGGCTGCAAGGGATCGACATTGCGCGACACGACCTGCTGCATCGCCATGACGATCGCCGCGCCGGCCAGCGTGGAATCGACGCTGACATGGGGTTGCGCGCCGTGGCCGCCCTTGCCGCGCACGGTGATCTCGAAAAAGTCCGCGGCCGCCAGCATCGGACCTTCCTTGATTGCGAACTGCCCGACGGGGATGCCGGGGAAGTTGTGCAGGCCATAGATCTCCTGAATGCCCCAGCGATCCATCAGGCCGTCCGCGACCATGGCACGGGCCCCGCCGCCGCCTTCTTCGGCGGGCTGAAAGGCCAGCACCACGGTGCCGTCGAAATTGCGCGTCTCGGCCAGGTATTTCGCCGCGCCCAGCAGCACCGCCGTGTGCCCGTCGTGGCCACAGGCGTGCATCTTGCCCGCGTGGGTCGAGGCATAGTCGGCCCCGGTCGCTTCCAGGATCGGCAGCGCGTCCATATCGGCGCGAAAGCCCAGAACGCGGCCCGAATCGGTCCGCCGCCCCTTGATGACGGCGACGATACCGGATTGGCCCACGCCCTCGGTCACCTCGTCCACGCCGAATTCGCGCAGCAAGCCGGCCACCTTGGCGGTGGTGCGGGGCAAATCGAACCGGAGTTCGGGATGGGCATGCAGGTCCTGCCGCCAGGCGGCGATTTCGGGCTGCATGTCGGCAATGCGGTTCTTGACGGCCATGTCGGTTACTCCAGTGGCATACGGCGTTCGGCGAGGGTGACGAACCAGCTGCATCCCGCCGGGATGGCGTCGTCGTCGAATCGATAGGCCGGGTGGTGGCACATCGGCGTGTCCCCGTTGCCCAGCAGCATGTAGGCGCCGGGCCGGGCCTCGAGCATATAGGCGAAATCCTCGGCCGGCATGGCGGGTTTCACGTTGCGATCGCAGGCACCGGCGACCTCTTCGGCGCAATCGGCGGCAAAGGCGGTCTGTTCGGGGTGGTTGACGGTGACGGGATAGCCCCAGTCGTAGCGGATCTCGGCGGTCGCGCCATAGGCCTGCGCGGTGGCCGGCACCAGGTCCATGATCCGGTCATGCGCCAGTTGCCTGAGCGCGGGATCGAGCGTGCGCACCGTGCCCTGCAACGTGACGGTGTGGGCGATCACGTTCGAAGCGACCGAATCGGTGTGAAAGCTGCCGACCGTCACCACCACCGCGCCCAACGGGTCCATGTTGCGCGCGACGATGGATTGCAGCGCGACGACGATGTGGCTGGCGACCAGCGTGGTGTCGATCGCCATATGCGGCACCGCCGCGTGCCCGCCGCGGCCGGTGACCGTGACCGTGAATTCGTCAGCCGAGGCCAGCAGCGCGCCCTCGCGGATCGCGAAACTGCCGGTCGGAAGGCCGGGCATGTTGTGCAGGCCATAGACCTCTTGCACACCCCAGCGGTCCATCAGACCGTCATCGACCATCGCCTTGCCGCCGGCGCCGCCCTCTTCGGCGGGCTGAAAGGCCAGGACCACCGTGCCGTCGAAGTTGCGCGTCTCGGCCAGGTATTTGGCCGCGCCCAGCAAGATCGCCGTGTGCCCGTCATGGCCGCAGGCGTGCATCTTGCCCTCGGTCTTGGACGCAAAATCGAGGCCGGTGATCTCGTTGATCGGCAGCGCGTCCATGTCGGCGCGAAACAGCGTGACCTTGCCCGAATCCGTCCGACGCCCCCGGATGACCCCGACCACGCCCGAGCGCCCGATCCCCGGCACGACCTCGTCGCAGCCGAAGGCCTCGAGGCGCCGTGCCACCAGCGCCGAGGTGCGGGGCAGATCGTAGAGCAGTTCGGGATGCTCATGCAGATCGCGGCGCCAGGCGGTGATTTCGGGGTGCATCTCGGCGAGACGGTTGCGAACGGGCATGAAGCTCTCCCTGGTCTTTGGTTCACCTGTGAAGTTGGTCCGTTCCGGGCCCGAGAGCAAGCCCCCTCACAACGCCGGACCCGGCGTCAGGCGGCTGCCGTCCGAAAACCGGGCCAGCCGGAAGCGATGCAGGTCGTGCGCCGCGCCGCGCCCCGTGACCAGATCCGCCAGCACCCGGCCCACGGCGGGACCGATGCCGAACCCATGCCCGGACAGTCCGGTGCCCAGCGTGAGCCCCGGAAGCGCGGCCACCCTGTCCAGGACCGGCACGACATCGGGCATGGTGTCGATCATACCCGCCCAGGTCGCGCGCAGCGGCGGCCGGCCCAGGGCGGGAAAGGCGCGGCCAAAGGCGATGGTCGCGGCCATGAGGGCGCGGGCGTCCGGTGCGGGATCGAGGGTGCGCATCCGCTCGAACGGGCCGGGGCGATCCGCGTCCCAGCGGCGCGGCGTGGTCCAGGCGTCGGGAAAGCCGCGCGGCGCGGCGGGCCGCAGCCGCGTCGAACGCCAGCTTGCGCGCAGGACCGTCGCGAAAGCGCGGGCGTGGCGCAGGGCGTCGGGCCCCAGGTGCATCCCATGCGAGGCCCCGGGTGCCAGCGTAACGCCACCGTCGGCGCGCCGCCGGACCGCAAAGGCGTCGTCCACCGCCGCGCCGTCGAAGGGCGCATCCAGGGCCCCGGTCGCCGCGACCGAGGACAGCACCGCCAGCTGTGGCAGCGCCACGCCGTGCGCGCGCAGGAACAATGACGACCACGCCCCGCCCGCCAGCACCACCGCGTCGCAGCGGATGCGCCCGGCCTCGGTCACGACTCCGGCGACGCGGCCGGCGGCGATGTCGAGGGCCCGCACCGCGCAACCCTCGCGGATCGTGACCCCGGCCTGCGCCACCGTCCGCGCGATCATCGGCACCGCGACCCAGGGTTCCGCACCACAGTCGCTGGCGGTGTGCAGCGCCCCGCACCAATCGGCGGCCGAGGGGATCAGCGCCCGGGTTTGCGCGCGCGTCAGCATCCGGCTGTCCAGCCCGTGGGCCCGCGCATGGACCAGCCAGTCGGCATGGGCGGCCGCGTCGCGCGGGGTCCGCGCCAGATAGGTCACGCCGACGCGCCGAAAGCCCAGCCCGGGGCCCAGCCGGTCGGACCAGCGCGCCCACAGGCGCCGGGCCTCCAGCGCCAGCGGGATCTCGGCCGGATCGCGGCCCTGGGTGCGGATCCAGCCCCAGTTGCGGCCCGATTGCTCGGCGCCGACGCGGCCCTTTTCGCACAGCACCACCGACAGCCCCTGCCCCGCCAGTTCCCAGGCCGCCGACACGCCCGCGATGCCGCCGCCGATCACGACCACGTCGGCGGCGGCCGGCAGCGGTCCCTGATGCTCGACCCCGGCGCCGGGGTGAAAGGGAAAGTCGCTCACACGAAGAACCGCGCGAGAAACGCCATGAACCAGCGGTCGATGGCCGCGTCCGCGGTCGCAAGCCGCCGGTCCTGTTCGTCCCGATCCTGCGCGCCGGGCGCATCCCAGGGCGCCATCGGATGGGCCTGCCAGCGGCGCATCCGCGCGGCCGTCACCTCGGGGTGGAACTGGAACGCCCAGGCCGAACCCAGCCGGAACGCCTGGTTGGGATAGAGCGCGCTCGACGCGAGCCGCGTCGCGCCCTCGGGCAGGTCGAACCCATGGCCGTGCCATTGCGGCATGACCACGGGTCCGGGGAACAGCGCCGCCCCGGCCTCGGTCGGGGTGAGGTCGTAATAGCCGAATTCCTTGACCCCCTGCGGGTGCGGGCGCACATCGGCGCCATGCGCCCAGGCGATGCACTGCGCCCCCAGGCACAGACCCAGAAGCGGCACGTCCCGCGCCACCGCGTCGGCGGCGAATGCGTGTTCGTCCGCGAGATAGGGATAGAGGTCGGTCTGGTAGATTTCCTGCGCGCCGCCATAGATCACGGCCGCGTCGAACCCTGCGGCCGAGCGCGGCACCGCGTCGCCCGCATGGGGGCGGATCACGCGGTAGTCACGCCCCGTCCGGTCCAGGAACATCCGCACGCGGTCCGGTTCGGGACCGTCGTCGAAATTCTCGATCAGCAGGATTCGGCTCATTGGCAGAGATCGGCGATCAGCTTGTCCATGAAGGCATCGCCCGCCGCCAGTTGCGACACCTCCAGGAATTCGTCGGGCTGGTGCGCCTGGGCGATGTCGCCCGGCCCGCAGATCACGGCCGAATAGCCGCGCACCTGGAACTGCCCGCCCTCGGTGCCGTAGCTGACGACATGCAGGCCGTTGTCGCCGGTCAGGCGGCGGGCCAGGGCCTCGGCCGGGCCGTCGTCCTCAGGGGTCAGGGGCGGCACCCCAAAGGCCGGGGTCATGGTCACGCCGGCCTCGGGGCGGATCTTCTTGATCCGCGCGTCCAGTTCGGCCCCGGCGGCCAGCATCTTGTCCGCCCATCCGGTTTCGCCCGGCACCGCGCGCACGCCCAGCATGAAATCGCAGGTCTTTGCCGTGATGTTGTTCGCCGTGCCGCCGCTGATGGTGCCCACGTGCAGCGTCGAATAGGGCGGATCGAAGGGGGCCGCCAGCACGCTGGGTTCCGCCGCCGCCATCGCGTCGTTCATGTCGTTCGCCCACTGGATCAGCCGCGCCCCCTCGTGGATCGCGCTGACGCCATAGGGCTGCAACGAGGAATGGACCTCGAACCCTTCGATATGCACCCAGAAGCCGGTGCCGCCCTTGTGGCCGGTCACGACCTTCATCATCGACGGTTCGCCCACGATGACCGATTCCGCGCGCGGCAGGTCCGACGCCTTGAGCGCCTCGACAAGCTCCACGACGGCCATGCAGCCGACCTCTTCGTCATAGCTGAGCGCCAGTTGCAGAGGGCGCTTCAGGGGCGCGTCCTTGGCCTTGACCATGGCGGCGATGGCCATGGCGTCGAAGCCCTTCATGTCGCAGGTGCCCCGTCCGTAGAGCTTGCCGTCGCGTTCGACCATTTCGAACGGGTCGCTGGACCAGTTCTGCCCATCGACCGGCACCACATCGGTGTGCCCCGACAGCGCCACGCCGCCGGGAGCGTCCGGGCCGATGCCGGCAAAGAGATGCGCCTTGGTACCGCAAGGCGACATCACCCGCTGGCTGGCGATGCCGTGCCCGGCCAGATAGTCCTGAACCCAATCCACCAGCGGCAGGTTGGTGTCGCGGCTGACGGTCGGGAACGCGATCAGCCTGGCAAGGATCTCGCGGGTCGTCAGCGTCGGGGTCTGGGGCATGGTCTTCTCCGGTTGAAAGCCGACGGGGTCGGCGCGCGTCGGCGCATGGGGTGCATCCTCGCCGCGCCGAGCGCACAGCGTCAAGGCCCCCGTCACCCCCTCCGCAACCCGGTGTGACGTCACGTCACGACGGCACCGGGGCGGCCTGCGCAGGGCTTGCGATCAAGCCGGGGCAGCGCGAAAGCCAAATTCTACAACTGCATAACAGGGCGGTTTTCATCTTGCGAGGTTGAAAGAATATTGCCAAGCTTCAAAAAAAACATGGCCCGACTCAAAAACGCTGGCGGGCCAATAACAAAACGGGGAGTTGCGCATGCCCGATGGGGCTACGCCGGTTCTTGATGTCAAGAACCTGAAAACGGTTTTCAGCACGCGTTCCGGCGAGGTTCATGCCGTCAATTCGGTCAGCTTCAATCTGAAGCCAGGCGAATTGCTCGGGGTGGTGGGCGAATCCGGATCGGGCAAATCGGTGACGATGATGTCGCTGTTGGGGCTTTTGCCCTCGCCTCCGGCCGAGGTGCGCGACGGCACCGTCATGCTGGGCGACCGCGACCTGCTGAAGATCGGCGAGGACGGTCTGCGCCAGGTGCGCGGCCGCGAGGTCGGCTTCGTTTTCCAGGACCCGATGACCTCGCTCAACCCGGTGTTCACCGTCGGCTTCCAGATCGCCGAACCGCTGCGCAAGCACCTGGGCATGAGCCGGGCGCAGGCGCGTGACCGCGCGGTCGAATTGCTGGAGCTGGTTGGCATTCCCGACGCGCGCCGCCGGCTGGGAGATTATCCGCACCAGTTCTCGGGCGGGATGCGCCAACGGGTGATGATCGCCATCGCGCTGGCCTGCGACCCCAAGGTTCTGATCGCCGACGAACCCACGACCGCGCTGGACGTGACCATCCAGGCGCAGATCCTGGAGCTGGTCAAGGAGCTGCGCCACAAGCTGGGCATGGGGATCATCTGGATCACCCACGACCTGGGCGTGATCGCCGGGATCGCCGACCGGGTGATGGTGATGTATGGCGGCCAGGTCGCGGAACAGGGCCCCGTGCGCGAGGTCTTCGCGAACCCGGCGCATCCCTATACGCGCGCACTGTTGCAGACCATGCCCAAGCTGCATGGCCCGCGCGAGGCCAAGCTGAAGGTGATCGAGGGCCAGCCGCCGATCCTGGGCCGGCATCCGACCGCCTGCCCGTTCATGGCGCGCTGCGCGCACGCGTTCGACCGCTGCGCGCAGGAAAATCCCGCCCGGCGCGACATCGGCACCGGCCATGACGTGGCCTGTCACTGGGATCACCGGGGGGGCACCGCATGACGACGGACAAGCGCAAGCTCGTCGAGGTCAGGGACCTGAAGATGCATTTCCCGATCTTCGGCGGGTTCATGCGGCGTCAGGTCGGCGCGGTCAAGGCGGTGGATGGCGTGTCCTTCGACATCTTCGAGGGCGAGACGCTGGGCGTCGTCGGGGAATCGGGCTGCGGCAAGTCCACGGTCGGCCGCGCGGTGCTGCGGCTCTACGAGGTGACCGACGGCTCGGTCGTGATCGACGGCGAGGACATCGCCACCCTCAGCCCCGAGGTGCTGCGCCGCAAGCGACCGACCATGCAGATGGTGTTCCAGGACCCGCAGGCGAGCCTCAACTCGCGCATGACGGTGGCGGGGATCATCGGCGAGCCGCTGGACGAACATACCAACTGGTCCCGCGCGAGAAAGCTCGAACGCATCTACGAGCTGATGGATGCCGTCGGCCTGAACCGCGATTTCGCCAACCGCTACCCGCACGCCTTTTCCGGCGGGCAGCGACAGCGGATCGGGATCGCCCGCGCGCTGGCGCTGAACCCCAAATTCATCGTCTGCGACGAGCCGATCGCCGCGCTCGACGTGTCGATCCAGGCGCAAGTCGTCAACCTGCTCGAGGAATTGCAGGCGGAATTCGGGCTGACCTATCTGTTCATCAGCCATGACCTGTCGATGGTGCGCCACATCGCCGACCGGGTGGCCGTGATGTATCTGGGCAAGATCGTGGAAGTGGCGCCCGTGCAGGTGATCTACGACGATCCGCGCCACCCCTATACCGAGGCCCTGCTGTCGGCCGTGCCCGAGCCCGACCCGTCGCTGGAACGGCGCAAGGATCGGATCGTGCTGAAGGGCGACGTGCCCTCGCCCGCCAATCCGCCCAAGGGATGCAATTTCTGCACGCGTTGCCACAAGGCGTTCGATCTGTGCCATCAGGTCGAACCCGCGACCGTGGAAGTGTCGCCCGGCCATTTCGTGGCCTGCCACCTGATCGACAAGAATTCGACCGCCGGAAGAACCGGCGGCGCCCGTGTCGAGCACGACGAACCAAATATCCAACAAGGAGAGGATGCATGACTCGCAGAATGGCCCTGTTCGGGGCGGCTGCCGCATTCGCCATGACGCCCCTGGCGGCGATGGCTGAGCGCGGCGATAGCGGCCACCTGAACCTGATTTACTGGCAAGCGCCGTCCATCATGAACCCGTATCTGTCGGGCGGCACCAAGGAACAGGAAGCGTCGAGCATCGTGCTGGAGCCGCTGGCGCGCTACAACGAGCGCGGCGAACTGGTTCCGTGGCTGGCCGAAAGCATTCCGACCGTGGAAAACGGCGGCGTGTCCGAGGACCTGATGTCGATCACCTGGCGCCTGCGCGAGGGCCTGCTGTGGTCCGACGGCACCCCGGTGACCTCGGCCGACGTGGCGTTCACGGCGCAGTATTGCATGTCGCCCGATGGCGGCTGTGCCCAGCTTCGCAACTTCAACGACGTCGAATCGATCGAAGTGGTCGATGACCGCACCGTCACCGTCCACTTCTCGGTGCCCAAGCCCGTGCCCTATGGGCCCTTCGTTTCGGCGACCTCGCCCATCATCCAGCGCGCGCAGTTCGAGAACTGCCTCGGTGCCAACGCGCCGACCTGCACGGACGCCAACTTCATGCCGATCGGCACGGGCGCGTTCCGTGTGGTGGAATTCCGTCCGAACGACGTGATCCAGATGGAGGCCAACCCCAATTACCGCGATCCGGCGCTGCCGCATTTCGCGACGCTGACGCTCAAGGGCGGCGGTGACGCGGCCTCGGCCGGCCGTGCGGTGATGGAAACCGGCGAGATGGACTACGCCTGGAACCTGCAACTGGCGCCCGACGTGATCGCGACCATGGCCCAGGGTGGCCACGGCGTGCCGATCTCGGCCTTCGGCACGCTGGTCGAACGGATCGAGATGAACCTGACCGATCCGTCGCCCGACCTGCCGCCGGAAACCCGCTCGACCCGCGCCGCGCCGCATCCGTTCCTGTCGGACATCCGCGTGCGTCAGGCGCTGTCGATGGCCATCGACCGCCCGCTGCTGGTCGAAGTCGGCTACGGCCAGGCGGGCCGCGTTGCCTGCAACATCGTGCCGAACCCGCCGGTCTTCCGGTCCGAGGCCAACGAGGGTTGCGCGGTGCAGGATCTGGACGGCGCCCGCGCGCTGCTGGATGCGGCCGGCTGGGTGCCCGGTCCCGATGGCATCCGCGTCAAGGACGGTCGCCGGCTGGTGGTCGATTACCAGACCTCGACCAACGCCGTGCGCCAGGACTTCCAGGCGCTGATCCAGCAGTGGTGGCGTGAGATCGGCGTCGAGGCCAACCTGCGCAACGTGAACGCCTCGGTGTTCTTCGGCGGCGACCCCGGTTCGCCCGACACGTTCCAGAAGTTCTATGCCGACGTGGAGATGTATGCGAACAACTTCACCGGCACCGACCCCGAGAACTATCTCGGCGCCTGGCGCTGCGACCACGAGCCGCGTCCCGCGACCCAGTGGCAGGGCGAGAACATCAACCGCTTCTGCGATCCGACGTATGACGCGCTGCACCTGCAAATGGCGCAGACCGCCGACATCAACGAGCGGGGTCGCATCGGCCGCGAACTGAACGACATCCTGGTCCAGAACTATGTCGTCGTGCCGCTGGTCGACCGGGGCCGCGTGGACGCGCACGCCAACTCGCTGGGCGGCGTGCTGCTGAACGTCTGGGATTCCGGCCTGTGGAACATCGCCGACTGGTATCGCATCCAGTAATCCCGTGATCCCTGCCCGCCTCCGGCCCCTCGGGCGCCGGGGGCGGGTCGCTTCCTCTTGCGGCCCGTCCTGGTCTGGCCCTGCCTGCGGCGGATGGCACGGGCCGAACCGAGAACGCTGAACAAAGGCGCCCCCATGTTCAACTACACGCTGCGACGGATCCTGCTGGCCATTCCGACGCTTTTGTTCATCGCTCTGATCATTTTCCTGCTGCTGGAACTGTCGCCTGGCGACCCGATGGCGGACATGCCGCTGACCATTCCGCCCGAGGTGCGCGAGCAGATGCGCCTGGCGCTGGGCCTGGGCGAGGCGTGGTATATCCGCTTCTTCAAATGGCTCTACCTGTTCACCATCGTCGAACCCAGCCACATGCTGGCCACGCTGACCGGCATCGACAGCCTGGCGATCGAGGGGCAGCGGATCATCTCGTTCCAGACGCGCTCGCCGGTGGCCGACATCATCTCGCAGCGGCTGCCGCAAACGCTGTGGGTGGTCGGGCTGAGCTATATCTTCGGCATCCTGATGGCGGTGCCGATCGGGGTCTATTCGGCCTACAAGCAATACGGCTGGTTCGACCAGGCGGGGACCTTCGTGTCGATGGTGGGCTTTTCGCTGCCGACCTTCTTCACCGGGCCGCTGCTGATGCTGATCTTCTCGATCTGGCTGGGCTGGTTCCCGATCATCTACGACACCACGCTGGTGGTGGACAGTTGGCACCACTTCCTGCTGCAGTTGCGCCAGATGGCGATGCCGGTCTTCGTGCTGACGCTCTACAACGTGTCGCAGATCACCCGCTTCATGCGCGCCTCGATGCTGGACAACCTGCCGCTGGACTATGTGCGCACCGCCCGCGCCAAGGGCATGACCGAGCGCGTCGTGGTGCTGCTGCACGTTCTGCGCAACTCGATGATCCCGGTCGTCACGGTCATCGCGCTGGGGATCCCCACGATCTTCACCGGCGCGATCATCACCGAAAACATCTTTCGCGTGAACGGCCTGGGGCAATTGCTGATCACCGCGATCTATGCCTCGGACGTGCCGATGGTGCTGACGCTGTCCGTCGTCTTTGCCATCCTGATCGTCGGCTTCAACCTGATCGCCGACCTGCTCTACGCCATTCTCGACCCGAGGATCCGCTATGACTGATACCGCCGCCTTCAAGCCGCCGCGCAACCAATGGTGGGACGTCTGGGATCAGTTCAAGGTCCACAAGGGGGCGATGATCGGGTCGATCGTGTTCCTGGCGATCGTGCTGTTCTGCTTTGTCGGCCCCTACCTGTGGCCTTATGACGCGACCTATATCGACATCCGGTCGCGCAACCAGGGGTTTTCGGTCGCGCATCCGTTCGGCACCGACCAGTTGGGGCGCGACATCTTCGCGCGGATGATGAAGGGCGGGCAGGTCTCGTTGGCGGTGGGTATCGTGGGCATGGTCCTGTCGGTGTTCATCGGCACGCTGATCGGGGTTCTGGCCGGGTATTTCCGCCGTCTCGACGGGCTGCTGATGCGCCTGACCGACCTGTTCCTGGCGCTGCCGCTGTTGCCCTTGCTGCTGGTCATGTCGATGCTGCTGCGCCAGCCCCTGAGCGCGGCCTTCGGGGTCGAGACGGGGATGTTCCTGCTGATCGTCTCGGCCATCGCGATCACTTCGTGGATGCGAACGGCGCGGGTGGTGCGGGGCGACGTGCTGACGCTGAAGGAACGCGAGTATGTGCTGGCCGCGCGCTCGATCGGGACGCCGCCCCGGCGGCTGATCGTGCGCCACATCCTGCCCAACGTGCTGTCGCCGGTGATGGTCTCGGCGACGCTGATGATCGCCACGGCGATCATCACCGAAAGCGCGCTGAGCTTCCTGGGGATGGGCTTTCCGCCCGATTTCCCGACCTGGGGGCGGCTGGTCGCGGATGGCGTGGACTATCTGCAGCAATACCCCTCGCGCGCGTTGCTGCCGGGGATCTTCATCTCGTTGACGGTGCTGAGCGTGAACTACATCGGTGACGGCCTGCGCGACGCGCTGGACCCGCGCATCCGGGGACGCTGAGACAGGGCCCTGCCCCCCGCCCCCGCGGCGGTGGCAAGCGTGGCGGCGCGAGACCTGCGGGTCCGGGGGCGGTTTCGCCCTCGGCCGGAAGCATTCCATGTTCCCGCCCTCGGGCGACCCGGGGCGCGGCGCTGAAGCGCCGCGCCCGGTCCCGCGTCACCGCGGCCCCTGCGCGCGATTGATGCGGCGGATATGCGTATTTCCGACAAGGTGAGACGGCATTCAGTCGCGAACGGGCGGCCGGAGGCGGCGCGACTTTGGCATCACGGCGCCGGGGGGCGTCAGGCGGCCCCTTTCCTTTCCCCCGCGGGCGACTTAGCTGATCCGCGGGGTTTGCGGAGGCGGTGTGATGGCGATCTTTCTGGGCGTGGACACGGGTGGCACTTTCACCGACGCCGTGCTGCTGGACGAGGGCGCGCAGCGTGTCATCGCCTCGGCCAAGGCGCTGACCTCGCGGCCGGATCTGGCGCAGGGGATCGGCGGCGCCATCGACGCCGTGCTTGCGCAGGTCCCAGCGTTGCCTCCATCGGGGATCGCGATGGTCGCGCTCTCGACGACGCTGGCCACGAATGCGCTGGTCGAGGGCCAGGGCGCGCCCGCCGCCCTGGTGATGATCGGCTTTGCCCCCGGCGACCGCGACCGCGCCGGGCTGGGCGAAGCCCTGGCCGGCGATCCGCTGATCGAGATCGCGGGCGGGCACAATCACGCGGGCAGCGAGGAGCGTCCGCTGGACCACGCCGCGCTGGACGCGGCGCTGACGGCCCTGCCCCCGGGCACCAGCGCGGTGGCCGTTGCCAGCCGCTTTGCCACCCGCAACCCCGCGCACGAGATCGCGGCCCGCAGCCTGATCCGCGCCCGCACCGGCCTGCCGGTGACCTGTTCGCACGAATTGAGCGCGGGTCTGAACGGGCCCAAACGGGCCCTGACCGCACTGCTGAACGCGCGGCTCATCGCCATGATCGACCGTTTGGTGCGGGCTTGCGAAACGCATCTGTCCGCGCGCGGGATCGCCGCGCCGCTGATGGTCGTTCGGGGCGACGGCGCGCTGGTCTCGGCGGCGCTTGTGCGCGAACGGCCGATCGAGACCATCCTGTCCGGACCCGCCGCCTCGATCGCCGGCGCCGCCTGGCTGACCGGCGCGACCGAGGCGCTGGTGTCGGACATCGGCGGGACCACCACGGATGTCTGCCTGCTGCGCGACGGCCGCCCCGCCATCGACCCCGAGGGCGCCCGCGTCGGTGGCTGGCGCACGATGGTCGAGGCTGTCGCCATGCGCACCACCGGGCTGGGCGGCGACAGCGAGTTGCACGTCCTGGCCGGGCTCGACGCCGGGCTGCGGCTGGGTCCGCGCCGGGTGATGCCGCTGTCGCTGGCCGCGCATCTGCATCCCGCGCTGGTGCACCGGGCGCTGGACACCGCGCTGGGGCGCGAACCGGCTCCGGACGAAAGCTGGCGTATCGCGCTGCCCCTGTTCACCGCCCTGCCCCCAGGCCTGCCCCCGCGCGAGGCCGCGCTGGCAGAGCGGCTGCTGGCGGGGCCGCAGCGGCTGACCGACCTGATCCACGCCAGGGTCGAGGCCCCCGCCCTGACGCGCCTCGTGCAGCGCGGCCTGGTGCTGTTGTCGGGCCCGACCCCCACCGATGCCGCCCATGTGCTGGACCGCCAGACCGGCTTTGACCGCGACGCGGCGCACAAGGCGTTGACGCTGCTGGCCCGCCAGCGCGGCGACAATGGCGAACGCCTCGCCCCCGATGCCGAGGCGATGGCGTATCGCATCGTCGATCAATTGACGCGCCAGACCGTCGATTGCCTGCTGGAAACCGCCTTTGCCGAGGACGACACCCCCTGGGCGGAGCCGCCCGAAACCCTGGCCCGCCACAGCCTGACCCGCACCGCGCTGCACCGCCGCGCCGCCGGCCTGGTCCGGATCGAGGCCCGGCTGGGCGTGCCGGTGATCGGATTGGGGGCCTCGGCCGGGTGCTGGTACGGCGCGGTCGGCGAGCGCCTGGGTTGCCCCGTGCTGGTGCCCGACCATGCCGGCGTCGCCAATGCCGTCGGCGCGGTCGTCGGACAGGTGTCGATGCCGGTCGAGGGCCAGGTCACCAGCCCCGCCCCGGGCGAATTCATCGCCCATCTGGGCAGCGGGCCGCAACGGTTCGGTGACCCCCAAGCGGCGGTGCGCGCCCTCGAGGACGATCTGGGCCAACAGGCCCGCGCCCGCGCCGTCGCCGCCGGCGTCGAGGATCCGCACCTGATCACCACGCGCGAGGATGCCGGCGCCGAGGTCGAAGGCCAGCGCGTGGTGATCGAGATCCGCCTGCGCGTCACCGCCTCGGGACGCCCAAGGATCGCCACCGGCTGACGCTTGCAGCGCCCCCCGCCCCGGGCTAGAACGCCGCAGACGGATGGGTGGCCGAGTGGTTTAAGGCTCTGGTCTTGAAAACCAGCGTGGGTGAAAGCCCACCGTGGGTTCGAATCCCACCCCATCCGCCATCATCCCTGTTGCGAACACAGACAGGCGCCCATCGCGGCGCGGAAATAGTTGTGTTTTCAAAGGGCTTTGCCTCCCCCATGCGAACCTCTGAGACTGTGCGCCAGGCTCGTTCCGGGCTCTGAACGGCGCTCCGTCTCTGTTCGGGCGAACCTCGCCGTATTCGGTTCGGTCGAATTTTTTCACGCTTTTCCAATGGCCTGAGCGTTAACCCCGCCAAAACTTCGCCCCCTGTTTCTATCGCCTTCGTGGGGAACAGAGCCGCGACGGGCGGTAGGCGCAGCCGCTGGGTGCGCAGGCCGAATGCCGCGTAGCGGTGCGGGTGATTTGCCCGACAAACTTCGTGACCCGTGCGCGAAAGTGGCCGATCGAGGTTGAGCTGTCTGCGCGCATGTTTTCGATAATCTCCTATAGACAAGCTCGATAAAGTCCGATAGGAAATTGCTTATGAACAAGCCATCGACCGATCTCGACCAATTGCGTGCTGTCGAAGCGGAGCTAGAGCGCCGCCTCTTCGAAGTCCGTCAGCAGATTTCCCACTCTGGGCGGAAAACCGAGCAAGTCTCTGGTGGCCGGCGCCGCCCCCTGCGCGAGGTTATGCTGGACCTTCTTGCTGAGGCTCAAGTCCCGCTTAACTCGCTCCTGATCGCGAGCATTTTGCGCCCGCTTCAGGGCCTATCCGTCGCATCGACACGCTTCGGGACGCTGTCCAACGACGAGGCGAAGTCCTTCGGCTCGTCGCGGGCGAGGCCTGTGTACCTGTGTCACTGCCTGAACCACGATGACGGGCAAGCTGTGAAGCGGTTCTGGGCACGATCCGACTGGCCCATTTCTCGGCGTATCCTCGGTCCGATGTCAGGGCGCGTACTCTTTCTTCAAGGCGCTGGCTGGACTATCGAGCTCGCCCGCGAAGCGAGCCTTGGAGAGCTTCCTGTCGCAAACGGCGAAACGCTGAACTTCGTGGCCGCTGATCAGGCGCGCGATGCCGGGCTCAAGGTCAAGCGCGGCGAGTTTCCCTATGACGATTGGCTGGAGGGCCTGCGCGATCTTCTCGGGCGATACAGCGTTGAGGATGAGGCGGTACGAGCGGCGGCGGCAGCGGAACTGTCGAACCAGTTGTCCGAACGTGAGCTTCTGTTCGGAGCTCGGCAGCCAGTGGTTGCTTCCCTTCCTGGTACCAAGGCGGGTTGGGGAGAACAGCTGTGAGTGTCAAGGGCAGCACCGCTCTTGTCCGCCTCGCCGGTAACCCCGCCTGCGAAATCCTCGGGGCAATGGTGATGCAGGAGGGGTCCGAGAGGCGCTTCTACGAACAGGTCGTCGGCCAGCCGTACGACAGGGAATTCGGCGAGCGCCAATCGTCCAAGCGCCGCGGAGCTCAGTTCGAACGAAATGCCTACGCGGGCGACACCCGTCTCCCGCGTGAAACTCTCAGTCCGTTAATCGATGTTGCCCCGGATGACATCCGGGTCCGCAACCTTATCGATGAATACCCCGGAACCAAGGATGACGCACGCATCGCGCGGCTCAACATCACCCGCAAGATCCTGCAGACAAGTATTGGCGGCGGTACCTTCCCGCACTTGATCATTCAGCCGCAACTGCTCATCCCGACCAGTCCCGGTCCAAGGCCCTACTTCTTTATCGCCCCGGATCTTCTGATTTGGTCGGCTCGACACGGTTGCTACCTGCCAGGTGATCTCAAGTCCTTCATTGTGCGCGAGAACGAGGTATCGAAGGGCGACCTCGCACGTGTCCGTCTGCAGCTCGGCGCACAAGTATTGGCCCTCCGTCATGAATACCATCGACTTGGCCTTATGGCGCTCCCGCCAGCGCAGGGGGTGCTCATGTTCTCTAAGCCAAACAGCTTGAGTCCGCATGCACCGCGTATCGAAGACCTCGGTGGCGCGGTCGAGGCTGTCCACATTGGAATCGACGCTTTCCTGCGCCATCGCCAGCGGATCGATGCACTCCGCGCAGGTGCAGCACCACATACAGTCGTCGCGGACCTCGATCCAAACTTTCAGGACGCCTGTCTCGCGAGTTGCGTGATGG
Organism: Rhodobacter sp.; assembly: GCA_020637515.1. Taxonomy (NCBI): domain Bacteria; kingdom Pseudomonadati; phylum Pseudomonadota; class Alphaproteobacteria; order Rhodobacterales; genus Rhodobacter; species Rhodobacter sp. The sequence goes on from JACKKG010000001.1 coordinate 2,919,610, forward strand.
CTCAATGGTGCCGCGACCGGGTCGCAGGTCGGGCTGCCGATCTCGGGGATGTCGCTTCAGAGGTGCTGGAAGACCTGCCCCTCGACCACCTGATCGGCTTGATGGAGGGCCGCGTCCAGCCTTCTAGCGAGCACGAACAGATAATCGCGGAACGGCTGCAGGCTATCGCCGAGCAACACCTTGTCGGGAGGGTGGCATGAGCGCGTTTGAGGAGTCTTTGCAGCGGGTCATTGCCCGTCATTCGAGGCGCGCGATCTCGAAGCGCACTTCAAGCAGCATCTCGCCTGATCCGGCAATCGCGATCGGAATCGCGACGATCAAGATCGTGACGGAAGAACATATCCAGGCGGTCGCATTCGGCTCGTTCGACACGGCGCCCCAAGTGGTGGAACGTCTGGATCCAATCGGACGCGACGTGACCGATCTACTTCCGTTCGCGCACTTCGTGAACGGTGTCGCGGACCGGGCGCTCCGGCGCGCCGAAGATCGCCATCCTGCCGCAGGAGGACCGCGCGTGAGCCTCCCCATCATCACGGCCGATCAGCGACTGGCAGAGACGCGGGGCGTCAAGGGCGTGATCTTCGGCCACTCAGGGATCGGCAAGACCAGCCTGCTCTGGACGCTGGAAGCCTCGACCACGCTGTTCTTTGACCTCGAGGCGGGCGACCTCGCCATCGAGGGGCTCCATATCGACGTGGTCCGACCGCGGACCTGGAAGGAGTGTCGGGACTTCGCGGTATTCATCGGCGGCCCGAACCCGGCGCTCCGGGCCGAACAGCCTTATAGCCAGGCGCATTTCGACGAGGTGTGCGGTCGGTTCGGCGATCCGCGCGTCCTCGCGAAATACGACACCGTCTTCATCGACTCGATCACCGTGGCCGGGCGGCTCTGCTTCCAGTGGTGCCGCGGTCAGCCGGAGGCGCATTCGGAGAAGACCGGCAAGCCGGACGTGCGCGGCGCCTACGGGCTGCACGGGCGCGAGATGATCGGCTGAAGTGCTTCGAACTCAAGGTGGATAAGGGCTAGCTGAACCAGCGGATCAGGCTGCCCCGATCGGCAGTGTAGGCAGCCCAAGTGTCCAACCCGCTGAGAAGATGCTCCTGCGGGATAGGGACGAAGCTCGGCGGTTTCCTCGAAGCCAGGCTGATAGACCCTCGCTGCGCCGCCGAAGACGGAAAGGCGCTTGCCCAACCGCTCGGTCAGACGCCAGGCGGCATCCGGACGGGCCAGAGCCACATGCGCCAGCCCCGTCAGCACACCCGCGAGCTTCTCGGCTTTGATGTACGGGGCAGATGCGCCGTCGGCCAAGGTCAGCACAATGGTTGGGAGCAGGCGGCCGGGATCGGTGAGGTGCTCGATCAGCGCTTCGGCGTCTTCGCCGTCGGCGTACACCGCTGGAGTTGCAGACGCTGCCTGCGAGCCAACCACCAGGCCGCACTTCTCCGCGACCTGCTGCACAAAACCCGGCACCGCCGGGTCAATGGAGAAGTCCTCCTCGGGCGTAGCGACCAGAAGGCGGGTGCTAAACTGAGCCTGCTTGCCCGGGACATGGCCGAGAACGACCTCGGTCGTCCACGCGCGCCCCGGTACGGTCTTGTCGGGGTCGTGGATCCGGAAGGCCCAGAGGTCGGATGCTCCGGCGCGGAGCCGGATGGCAGAGGGGTCGCGGCCAGGCAGCGGCAGCTCGAAGCTTTCGCCGTCCCAGGCCTCGCGTGGAAGGCGCTGTCCCGCCCGACGCTGAGCCCAGCGCAGCACCTCGCCAGCGGCCTTGTGCGCAACCGCATCGGGGTCTTCGCCCGGCATCCATCCGGCGACGCGCAGCACCTCGTGTTCGCGGACGATCCGGGGCATGCGGCTCGCCAGGTGCGACAGCGCTTCGGTCATGCTGTTGCTCATGCGGCCACCTCGGGGGTCTTGTTCGGGGCCGGGGCCGGACCCGAGGACAGCGCCGAAAGGTCGAGGTCGGACACCCGGATCTCCCCGGTCATCAGCTTGTGCAGCAGCGCCTTGAAAAGTTCGTCGAGCACGGCGCGCTTGCGGCGGTGCAGGTCGATTTTTCGGTCGATGGCGTCGAGGATGGCGACGATCTCTCGCTGTTCATCCAGTGTCGGAGGCACGGGAACAGGGAAGGCCTTCAGCTTGGTGCTGTTGATGCACGCCAGGTTGGTGGTCTTGTGAGCCACCTTCAAGAAATAGGCTTTGCCGTAGGGGCTCTGAGCGAGATAAGCGAAGAACTCGGGAACGAGCCTGTCGCGGTTAGGCCGCACTGCGAAGACGTGGTTCCCTTTCTGACGTCTTCAAAGATTGGACATGCCCAACGACAGGCCGCCGTCCACGACCAGCGCGGTGCCCGTCACCCATTCGGCGCAGGCCATGTAGGCGATGCCCTCGGCCAGTTCGTCCTCGGTCCCGATCCGGCCCAGCGCGTGCGAGCTTTCGAGCGCCTTCATCCGCACGCGCTGCTCGTCCTCGGTCACCAGACCGGCGCGGATGTTCAGTTCGGTGGACACGGCGCCCGGGATCACGCAATTGACCCGCACGCCCTGCGGGCCCAGTTCGGCGGCCAGAACCTTGGCCAGAACCTCGACCGCGCCCTTGGTCGCCGCATAGGGCGAGGCGCCGGGATAGGCCAGGCGGGTATGGACCGAACCCAGGAACACCACCGCACCCTGGCGCGCGCTCAGATGCGGCAGGGCCAGGCCGGTCAGGATCATGCCCGAGACCACATTGCTGTCGAAAACCGCGGTCAGTTGCGCCCGGGTCAGGGTGGCGATGGGTCCGCGCAGCATGTTGCCGGCGTTGTTGACCAGCGCATCCAGCCCGCCGCCATGGGCCACGGCCGCGGCAACCAGCCGGGCGCAATCGGCGTCCCGGGTGATGTCGGCGACCTCGTAATGGCAAAGCGCACCGATGCTGTCGGCAACCGCCTTGAGCTTGTCCTCGCGCCGACCGCAGATCGTCACCCGGGCGCCGTGGCGGGCGAAGTGGCGCGCCGTTCCCGCGCCGATGCCGGATCCGCCCCCGGTAATCAGCACGGACATTTCGCTCATCGGTTTCATGCAGTCGTGTCCCCCGTGGTGCCAGCGGCCCAGCGCGCGGCGCGGGCGATGAAAAGGGCCTGCCCCGGCTCGATCACCGAGGCGAAGTCGTGGCCCGTGGTCAGCGTCACCGCCCGCCCATGGACCCAGGCCAGCGGAAAGTCGGCCCCGGCGCTGTGGCCCTGGGCCAGCACCGTCACCCCGGGATCGAGGCGCAGCGCGCGGTAGTGTTCGTCCGTCACGGTAAAGGGCATCAATCCCCTGGTCACGGGATGGCCGGGCACCGGCATCGCGGTCACGGGCTCTGGGTCGGGCGCGTGAAAGCTCTGCCCCCAGACCCAGCCGCCGCCCAGCATGTCCAGCCAGCCGGGCCAGTCGTCGAAGCAGATGCAACCGGTGTGCAGGGCCATCAACCCGGCGCCCCGGGCGACATGCGCCTCAAGCGCCGCGATCAGGTCGGGTTGCGTCCGATAGGCCCAGTCGTCGCGGAACGGGTCGTATTTCGCGTGGCCCTGCATCCGCCAGCGCAGCGCGTGAACCACCACCAGATCGGCCGGCGCCGCCCCCAGCGCAGCGGCCAGTTCGTCCGGGTGGGTGACGACCTCGCACATGAACCCCTGCACTGCGAGGATCCCGGCCAGCGCCGCGCCGCTCCGCTCGAAATCGTGGAAGATGCCGCCGCTGAGGATCACCGCGCGCATGGCCTCATTCCCTCGGCAAGGCGCGCAAGAGGCTGTGGGTGACGCCGCCGTCAACGACCAGTTGGTGACCGTTCACATAGCGCGCCCGGTCGCTGGCCAGATACCACACTGCCTCGGCGATATCCGCGACAAGACCCAGTCCGCCAAAGGGCACCGCCCCGCCCCGCACCGCCCGCACCCGCGGGTCGGCGTAAAAGGGCGCCGACATGCCGCCGTCGATGAAACCGGGCGCGACGCAGTTGACCCGGATACCCAGCGGGCCCCATTCCACCGCCATGTGTTCCGTCAGCTTGGCGATCGCCGCCTTGGCCGCCGGATACGCGCCCGAGCCCGGCCCAGGCGTCACCGCGTTGATCGAGGTCATGTTGACGATGGCCCCGCCCCTGCCGGCATCGCGCAACGCGCGCGCGGCGATGCGGGCGCAGGTGAAGGTGCCCATGACGTGAACCTCGAGCACCTTGCGGAACTGCGCCGGGCTCTGGTCTATCAGCGCGCCGAGCGACAGGATGCCGGCGTTGTTGACCAGCACATCGGGGGTGCCAAAGGCGTCGAAGGCGGCCTGAACCGCGCCCTCGTCGGTGACATCCGCGACCAGCGCCACGGCGTCCGGCAGTGCCTGGGCGGCGGCGGCGGTGGTGGCGGGATCGAGGTCCAGCACGCCGACCCGGTAGCCCTCGGCCGCAAAGGTCTGCGCGATTCCGGCGCCCAGGCCCGCCGCCCCGCCGGTGATGATGACGGATTTCCGGCTCATTCGGCGGGCTCTGGGTTCAAAAGGACGGGATACGAGGAAAAGTTCTGCCGCTGCGTGCGGGTGTCCTGCACGGCCGGGTTTTCGGGGTCCGGGCGAACGTCGCGCGCCAGCAGGGACCGCACCAGTTGCGTGACGATGCCGTATTGATGCGTGGCGGGGTCCGTATCGGGGCCCGCCGGCAAGCCGCCGTCCAGATCGCGGCCAAGACACATGTGCATGCCAAAGCCAAAGGTCAGCCCCCAGCGCGGCACCCCCTCGGGCGCGGCGCGATCGGGGTCGAAGTCATCCGCCGTCGCGCCAAAAATGTCCTGCTGGCGGTTGGCGGCAGCGAAATTCAGTTCCACCCGGCCCTCGGCGGACCGCGGGCACGACCCTTCGGGCCGACGCCAGGCGACGGGGCTGGCCGGATGCAGCCGGAAGCTTTCGTGCACGCAGCGTTGCAGATAGATCGGGTCCTGCCGCAGACGCGCACGCGCCGCCACATCGGGCCAGCGCAGGAAGATCTCGTGCAGCGCGTGGACGGTCGAATTGGCCGTGGAATGCGACCCGGCCTGAAGGAAAAAGGCCATCTCGCGCAGGATCACCGCATCGCTGAGCCCTTGCTTTTCGCGGTCGCGCAGCAACAGCGTCAGCACGTCGCGCGGCAAATCGGCGTCGCCCTGGTCGAGCGCCGCCTGACGCCGCGCGATCGAGGGGGCGAGAAACGTCTCGCGCAGGTCTTCCAGCCCCGCGCGGACCTCGGCGCGGACCGCGTCCTTGTCGCGGGTCGAATGCACCAGCGTCGCCCCTTCGGAAAAGATCTTGACCAGCCTGAGCAGGCGCTCGGTCTCGTCGGCGGATTTCTCGGGCCGGTCGATCCCGGCAAAATCGGCGGTCAGGTTCATCGTCACCCGGTAGCCGAAATCCACCAGGTCCATGCGCCCGCCCGCCGCCAGCGGCCCCAGGACCTGCGCCAGAGCCGGCGGAAAGACCTGCGCCTCGTAATACGAGAAATAGTCCTTTCGCAGGATCGAGAATTCCAGCACCCGCCGCGCGTGATGCGCCCGCCCGTGCAGCGTCAGCAACACGTCGTCCATGACGACACCGCCCTCGTCATAAAGCGCCTGCCGCATCGAGCGATCCGCGAGGACGCGCGTGATTTCCTTGTAATTGGTGATGACCGTTCCTGTCATGTCGCCCCATCCCCCCCCCGCCGCCGTCTGGCGTTGATCGTGTCCGGCCCCGAGGGAACGCGGTGCCCGGCCACCATGGACCCGGACGCGTCGGCGCCGGGCGGCATGGCCGGACCGCTCCTCCCCAAGCGGTGATGAGGGCGAGTGTTCACGAGCCCCAAGACATGGTCAATTTCAATATTCTTAGATGTATCTTCTGAAAAACAGATACCTTGCCGCGGCCGCTCCGATGCCGCGGCCGGGCGTCAGGGCCGCACCCTTGGCCAGCCCTCGCGGATCGGATCCGTCCCGTCCCAATGCGCCGCCGCCGCCGCGACCTGCGCGAAGATCGAGCGCCGCTCGGGCCCTTTTCGGGTGATCTCGAAGACCACATCGGGATCGTCGGGGTGCTCCAGATAGGCGAAGGGGCCATAGGCTGAGCGGCCGTCCTGGATCGTCACCCAGCCTCGGGCCTGCGCCCGGGCGACGGCACCGTCAAAGTCCTCCTCCCACGAGGACACATGCTGAAGCGGCGCGTGGTCCGGAAACCGCGCCAGCCATTCGGTGTAGATGCTGGGCTGGGGGCTGACCTGCTGGATCAGTTCGACCTGATGGTCGCCGCTGTTGGCCAAGGCGGCGTGCATCTGCATCCGGATGTCGTGGCCGCGATAGCGGCAGGACGGCAGCACGACGTTGCGCGCCACGAACCACGGCCCGATGCCGGCCTTGTCGGACAGAAACCGCAGATGCGCGTCGATGTCGCGCACCACATAGCCCGATTGCCGGATCTCTCCGAATACCCTGCTCATGACCTGCAAACCCCCGGTTCGTTGCGCGTGCCCGGGCGTGATCCATCGATTTCGATAATTTCGAAAGCGATATTTTTCGGCCCCGCGCCGGGGTCAGGCGGCCGGCAGGCGATCCGCGCGCAACCGCCCGGCGGCGGCCCAACTGGCGGCGGCCATCAGACCCGCACTCGCCAGGCACAGCGGCAGACCGCCAAGCTGATAGCTGACGCCGGACAGCAGCGTGCCAATCAGGCGGCCGGCGGCGTTCGCCATATAGTAGAAGCCGACGTCACGGGTGATGCGATCGGCGGCGCCGAAGGCCAGGATCAGGTAGGAATGCAGCGACGAGGTGACGGCAAAGACAAAGCCGAACAGCATCAGCCCGCCCACCAGCAACCCCGTCAGCCAGGGCGCCGTGCCGCCGGCCAGCGCCGCCGCGGCGGCCAGGACCAGCGGGATCGGCACCAACAGGCCCGACCACCGGATCGCGTGCCGCACAGAGTCCGCCAGCGGCTGCCCCGCCCCCCCCAAGAGACGCGGCGCCAACGCCTGGACGGCCCCGTAGCCGATGACCCACAGCGCCATGAACCCGCCGACCAGGAAAAACGCCGCCCGCGACGCGTCGGGTCCGTCCGGGGACAGGGCGGCCTCGAAATAGACCGGGATGCCGACCACGAACCAGGTGTCACGCGCACCGAACAGGAACATGCGGGCCAGGCTCAGCCGGTTGACCCGGGGATCGGCCGAGCGCCAGCCCGACCAGCGATCCGCACCCTTCATGCGGCCGGGCAAACCGGCGGGCAGGAACAGGACAACGGCGACCAGGATCAGCGCCAGGACCGACGCCATCGCCCAGATCGCCCGGGTGAAGCCCACCGAGGCCAGCAGCGCGGCGCCCAGGAAAAAGCCCAGCCCCTTGACCGCGTTCTTGGACCCGGTCAGGGCGGCTACCCAGCGAAACAGCGCGCCCTCGCCCGGTGCCAGCAGCTTGACGGCGGATTTCGAGGACATCTTGGCCAGGTCCTTGGCCACGCCCGACACCCCCTGCACCGCCATCACATAGAAAACCGACGCCCCGATGCTCCACCCCGGATCGAGCTGCGTCAGCGCCAGCAGCGCGCCGATCTGCAACGCCAGCCCGCCGTGCAGCGTCGTCGCCAGGCCAAAGCGCGCCGCCAGCCAGCCCGCGCCCAGGTTCGTGGCGATGCCCGCGACCTCATACAGCACGAACAGCCAGGCCAGTAGCACCGGCGAAAAGCCCAGGCCGTTGAAGTGCAGCAGCACCAGCATCCTCAGTGCGCCGTCCGACAGCATGAACGCCCAATAGGCCGCCGTCACGGCCGCATAGGCGCGCAGGGTCGGGGCCACGCTCATGACCCCGCCGCGACCATGCGGGCGATGTCGGCCAGGCGGCAGGCATAGCCCCATTCGTTGTCATACCAGGCAAAGACCTTGACCTGGGTGCCGTTCACCACCAGCGTCGAGGGGCCGTCGATGATCGACGAGCGCGGATCGTTGGTGAAATCGCTGGACACGAGCGGGCGGGTTTCAAAGCCCAGGATGCCTTTCAGCGGTCCCTCGGAGGCGGCGCGAAACAGGGCGTTCACCGCCTCGGCGCTGGTCTCGCGCTCGACCTCGAACACGCAATCCGTCAACGAGGCATTGAGCAGCGGCACCCGGACCGCGTGGCCATTCAGGCGCCCCTTCAGTTCGGGGTAGATCAGCGTGATCGCCGACGCGCTGCCGGTCGTCGTCGGGATCAGGTTGGTCAGCGCCGCGCGCGCCCGGCGCATGTCCTTGGCCGGTCGATCGACGATCGTCTGGGTGTTGGTCACATCGTGGATCGTCGTGATCGTGCCATGGCGGATGCCCAGCGCCTCGTGGATCACCTTGACCACGGGCGCCAGGCAGTTCGTGGTGCAGGACGCCGCCGTCACCAGCCGTTGCGTGCCGTCGTAAAGCGCGTGGTTCACGCCATAGACGATGTTCAGCGCGCCGCCGTCCCTGACCGGGGCGCTGACCACGACGGTTCGCACCCCGGCCGCGTGATACGGGGCGATTCTGGCGGCGGTCTTGAACACGCCGGTGCAGTCGATGACCAGATCGACGCCCAGCGCGGCCAGAGGCAGGTCCTCGATCCGGCGTTCATGGGTCAGGCGGATTGGCTGGCCGTTCAGCACCAGCGCCCCGTCGCCGGCGGCGACCGGCGTGCGCCAGCGGCCGTGCACGCTGTCGAACTCGATCAGCAGCGCGTGTTGTTCGGCGTCCCCGACCGGGTCGTTCAGCAACACGATCTCGCCCCCGGACCCGGTATCGATCAGGTTGCGCAGCACGAGCTTTCCGATCCGGCCGAGGCCGTTCAGGGCAATACGGGGCATGGGTCAGTCCTTTGAGATGGCATCGACGCGGCTTTGCACCGCCAGCCGGTCCAGACGGTCCAGCGGCAACGCGACAAAGGCCGCGATCCGGCGGCGAAGGGCGGCATAGGTCTGCGCGAAGGCCAGCGCGCGCTCGGCCTCGGTGCCCGGGGCGCTGACCGGGTCGGGCAGGCCCCAGTGGCCGGTGATCGGCTGGCCGGGCCAGGGGGGGCAATCCTCGGCCGCGGCGGTGTCGCAGACGGTAAAGACGAAATCCATCCGGGGCGCGCCGGGGGCCTGGAACCCCAGGATCGACTTGGAGGCAAGGCCCGACACATCGTGTTCGTTGCGCCTGAGAACCTCGATCGCCATCGGGTTGGGGCCGGGGCCGGGCCGGGTGCCGGCGGAATGGGCGACGAAGCGCCCCTGCCCCAGGTCGCGCAAGAGCGCCTCGGCAAAGAGCGAGCGCGCCGAATTGGCCGTGCAGAGGAACAGGACGTGGCGGGGGGCATCGCTCGGGGGCCGGACCTCGGGCATCAGGGGGGCCGACAGGCCGGGCATCAGGTCGGGGCGCCCGCGCCCGACATCAAGGGCAAGATAGCCGATCAACCCCTCGGCCCGGTCGAGCGCGATGGAATAATGGAGCGACCGGCCCCGGCGTTCGACCCGCAGCATCCCGGCGGAAGTCAGGTCCGCCAGATGGTGCGACAATGTGTTCGGCTTGAACCCCAGCGCCGCGGCGATCTCGGTCGGGCGCGCGCCACGCGGGGCAAAGCGCATGAGCAGACGGTAGACCGCCAGGCGATCCGGGTGGCCGAGGGTGGCAAAGGCTTGGGCGGCGTCTGACTGTTCCATAATTCCCGAATACAGGAATTATTTCGCAAGTCGAGTGACGTTTTGATGACAGCCGCGCCTCAGCCCGGAAAGGCGCCGCGCGTGCGGTTGGCAAAGGCGACCAGCGACAGCATCACCGGCACTTCGACCAGCACCCCCACCACGGTTGCCAGCGCCGCGCCGGAATTCAACCCGAACAGCCCGATCGCCACCGCCACCGCCAGTTCGAAGAAATTCGACGTTCCGATCAGCGCGCAGGGCGCCGCAATCCGGTGCGGCACCCGCCAGGCCCAGGCCCAGGCATAGCCCAGTGCGAAGATGCCATAGGATTGCAGCACGATCGGCACGGCGATCAGCGCGATGACCAGGGGCTGCGCCAGAAGGACGGGCGCCTGAAAGCCGAACAGCAGCACCACCGTCAGCAAGAGCCCCAGCACCGAGGCCGGCTTGATCCGCGCGATGAAACCGGCGACCGCGCCCTCCCCCCCTTGCACGATCAGCGCCCGCCGCGTCAGCATCCCGGCGATCAGCGGGCTGACGATATAGAGTGCGACGGACAGGATCAGCGTCGCCCAGGGCACCGTGATCTCGGTCACGCCCAGCAGGAAGGCCACGATGGGCGCAAAGGCGAAGACCATGATGAGATCGTTCACCGACACCTGGACCAGTGTATAGGCCGCATCGCCGCGCGTCAGTTGCGACCAGACAAAGACCATGGCCGTGCAGGGCGCCGCGCCCAGCAGGATCAGGCCGGCGGTATAGTCGCGTGCCGCCTCGGGCGCGATCCAGCCGGCGAACAGATGGTGGAAGAACAGCACCGCCAGCGCCGCCATGGTGAAGGGCTTGACCGCCCAGTTCACCACCAGCGTGATGATCAGCCCGCGTGGACGCCGGCCGACCGCCGACACCGATCCCAGGTCGATGCCGATCATCATCGGATAGACCATCGCCCAGATCAGCACCGCCACGACCAGATTGACCGAGGCGAACTCGACCCCGGCCAGCGCCGCGAAGAGGCCCGGAAACACCGTGCCCAACGCAAGCCCCGCCAGAATGCCGAGAGCGACCCACAGGGTCAGCCACCGTTCGAACAGACTCATGCCGCCCCCATCGCACAGGGCACGGCAAGGGTCGCCGCGCCGGTCCAGGGTTCTTCGATAGACGCGCGGCGGGCGCGTGGCAACGACCCTGCCCCGGCCTGATCGCGACCCGACCCGACCCCACCGGCGCGGGTTATTCGGCGACGAAGCGCGCGACCTGCGTGTGGTAGTGCTGCAAGGCCGGTTCGTTGCGGCCAAAGACAAAGGCCTCGTTCGCCTTGGACGCCAGCGTCTTCTGGATCTGGAAGCCCATGTTGTAATCCTCGTCGCGCACGGCCTTGAGGGTCATCTGGCTGAAGGCTTCGGTCGCGGCCTTTTCGGCGTCGGTCCGCGGCACGCGGGCGGTCATGATCGACTGCCGGGTGATCGTCGTGTCGGGGGTCGGCCCGGGGAACACCTGGCTGACCAGGCAATGGTCGCCCACCACGCCCGAGATCGAGGTGTTGGGAAACACCGAATGGATGAGGCGGATGTGTTCGGACGGATCGCCCCAGTCGCCTTCGGGCTTTTTGGCGATCTCGATCAGGGACTTGCGGCCAAAGACCAGGCGTTGGTGCGGGCCATAGGTGTCGTGCAGCATCAGGTTGCCGACGGTGTATTTGCCAACCGTCTCGGCGTGCAGCGTGTTGTGGTGATAGGCCTCCAGGTAGCCGTCCCAGCAGACCTTCCATCCGGGGCCCTCGATCTCGCGCTGGGTGTGCAGATGCCAGTTCGCCAGATCGAGCGTTTCCAGCTCATAGGCGAAATCGCCCAGCCAGGCGTCGATGTCAAAGGTCTTGCCGGGTGTCAGGCAGACCCAGACCAGCCCCGCCTTCTCGACACAGGGCAGCTCGCGCAGGCCCAGCCTGGTCACGTCCACGTCGCCAAAGGTCTTGCCGCCATACATGCTGACCAGCTTGCCCTTGGTGTCGTAGACCCAGGCATGATAGGGGCACGAGAATTGCCGGGCCTGCCCGGTGCCATTGGCGCAGACCGGCGCACCGCGATGGCGGCAGGCATTGAGAAACGCGTGCGCCACCCCCTCGCCGTCGCGGGTGACGATCACCGGCGTGCCGCAGACCTCGGTCGCGCGGTAGCTGTTGGGCGCGGCGATCTCGATCGACAGCACCAGGGCCAGCGGCTTTTCGCGAAAGATCCGGTCAACCTCGCGGCGATAGCGGTCGGGGTCGGTATAGGCCGAGACATCCAGCGCATAGGTGGACGGCGCCTGATCGGTGGAGCGGTTGACGAAATGGGCGACGGCGCGGCGGGCCATGTCCATCGTTTCCTGCATCGGTCGGGTCATGACGATCTCCCTATTGGGTGCGGCGGCCCGCAAAGGCCCGCCAGGTGTCGGTCTTCTCGGGGTAGTCGGCGGCGATGCGCCCCTGGGCCACCACCACGCGGTCGGGCCGCGCCAGGGCTTCGGCGTAATCCGCCGCCGGAACGTAGTAGAAGAAGTTCAGCACCCGCCGCGCGATCCGCCAGCAGTCCCCGTCACGGCGATAGGCGTCGTCGTAGCGCAGCGCCGCCACGCTCTGGACCCCGTTGGGCGTGGTCTCGGCATGGCAAAAGATGGTGCCGGTGGCCTCGGTATCGGACAGAAAGCGGATGACCGGGTCATGGGTCCAGTGGAACCCCGGGCCGCGGATCGCCAGAACGCGCTCGAACAACGCCACGATCGCCGCGCGGCCGCTGGCCTGCATCGAGCCGTTGGGCGTGTCCAGCACCGCGTCCTCGGTGAACAGGCTGCCCAGAAGGTCCAGGTCGCGGACATCGCAGGCGACCGCGTATTGCGCGCTGAGTTCGGTGATGGCGTTGCGCGCCTCAAGCCGCGCCACGCGGGATTCCAGGCTCAAGCTTTGGGTCATCGGCACTCCTTACCGCTGATAGACGAGATCGGGCAGCCAGGTGGCCAGCCCCGGAAACACGATCAAAAGGACGATCAGAACCAGCATCGCCCCCAAAAAGGGCGTCGCGCCGATGCAGACATCGCGAAACGGGGCGCCGGTGCTGCGGATGCCCTGCACGACGAACAGGTTCACGCCGATCGGCGGGGTGATCAGCGCGGCCTCCATCAGCAGCACCACGATCACGCCGAACCAGATCGGGTCGTAGCCCATCGAGGTGACCAGCGGAAAGACGATGCCGATGGTGGTCAGCATCATCGAGAAGGTCTCCATGAACATGCCGATGACCAGATAGAAGACCACCACCACGACCATCAGTTGCCAGGGTTGCAGACCCAGGTCCGCGACCAGTTGCGTCGCCGCCTGGATCGCGCCGAAATAGCCCACCACGATGTTCAGGATCATCGCCGCCAGGATGATGAGCATGATCATCGAGGTCGTGCGCACCGTGCCCTCGAAACTGTCCAGCAGCATCCGGGCGCTGAGGGTGCGGTTGGCGGCGGCCAGGATCAGCGACAGCACCACCCCGATCGAGGCGGCCTCGGTCGGGGTGGCAAGCCCGGCATAGATCGTGCCGATCACGCCCAGGAAAATCACCATCGGCGGGCCCAGATCCTTGAGCGCGCGCAGCCGCTCGCCCCAGCTTGCGCGCACCGGCTGCCCGGCCAGCCCCGGGCGCATCACGCACAGCCCGCCGATCACCGCCGAAAAGAGCGCGGCCAGCAGCAGCCCCGGGATGATCCCCGCCATGTAGAGTTCCGGCACCGAGGATTGCGTCAGCACCCCGTAGACGATCAGCGTGACCGACGGCGGTATCAGGATGCCCAGCGTGCCCCCGGCCGCGATCGAGCCGAGGAACAGCGCCTCGTCATAGCCGTTGCGGGCGATCTCGGGATAGGCGACCGTCCCGATGGTGGCCGAGGTCGCGACGCTGGAGCCCGACGTCGCGGCAAAGATCGCCGAGGCGCCGATGTTGGCGTGCATCAGGCCGCCGGGCAGCCAGGAAATCCATTTCGCGACCGCGCCATACATCCGCGCGGCGATGCCGGACCGCAGGTTGATCTCGCCCAGCAGGACGAACAGCGGGATCGACAGCAGCAGATACTGGCTGGATTTTTCCCACAGGAAGCCGCCAAAGGTGCGTTGCAGCCGGCCACCGTTCCACAGCGCGTCCATGACGATCGCCAGATCGCCCAGGATCGCCGCGACCGGCAGCGACAGCGCGATCAGCAGGCCCAGGCCCAGGATGAAGCCGAGGCTCTTCATGCGTCCCGCTCCGCCGTGCCCGAGACATGCGGAATGCCGGCGATATGGCCCACCCGCCGCACCTGCCCGCCCATGAGCAGCACCAGCACATAGACCGCCAGGAACACCAGGCACAGCAGAAAGAAGGCCAGCCCCGCCAGCCACAGGGATTGCGGGATCCAAAGCGGCGTCTGCAACGCCGTGCGCGCGCGCGATCCGAACAGAAGCGTTTCGTCCAGCGTGGCCCAGGCGCGCCAGGTCAGCACGCCGACAAACCCCCCCAGCGCCAGCAACGATGCCAGGTCCAGCCAGGCCCGCACCGTCGCTCCGAGGCGTTGATACACCACGTCGATCCGCACATGGGCGCGGTGAAACAACACATAGGCAAAGCCCCAGGTCGTCGCCACCGCAAAGACGTATTCCGAGATTTCGTAGATCGCCGGTGTCGAGATGCCGAACAGGTTGCGGCTCAGCACATCCGCCGTGGTCGCCAGCGCGATCAGCAGATACCCGGCGCCGAACAGCCAGACACTGAACCGCGAGACCCGGTAGAGCCCCGAATAGACCGCCTGCATCGTGTTCTCCCCTTCGATACCCCGGCCCCTGCGTTCCAGGGGGCCGGGGCCGCGCGGACCCCCGTCAGGGCGTCGCGGTGTAGCCGACGATCGGGCCGATGGTGGCGTTCCAGGCCTCGGCGCAGCCGGGCGAGCGCGCCTCGCAGCGTTGCGCCCAGGTGCCGATCACACCGCTTTCGATGCTGGCGCGCAACTGTTCCATACCCGACTGGGACATGGTCATCTGGCGCAGATGCCCGGGCTCGCCGCGCGGGCACGGCCCGTCGGCCAGGCAGTTGATGCCGTCGGTGTCGTCGCGCGCGGTCGCGTCCCACATCTGGGTCTCGAGCCCCGCGACCTGGGTTTCGATCAGGCTGCGGTCGGCGTCGGTAAGGGCGTTCCAGGTGTCGTTGTTCACCGCCAGGAACGAGGCCGTATACCCCAGCGCGACCTGAAGGTCGGTGGTCGTGCCTTGCTGCCAGCTTGCGCTATAGGCCGACAGCACGCCCGTCGCGCCGCAATCCAGCGCGCCGCGTTCCAGGCTGGGCAGCACCTCGCCAAAGGCCACGGCGACCGGGACCGCGTTCAGCGAATGCGTGATGAAATCGGTCGCCGAGGCGCCGAAGCTGCGGATCTTCAACCCCTCGAAGAAGGACAGATCCACCTGATCGGGCGTATCCGCCGGGAAGCGGCAGATCAGATGCGTCTGCGGCCAGGCGTAGAGCATCAGGATGTGCGAATTGAAGAGGCGCTGGAACTCGCCCTCGAGCACCGGGCGATAGGCCTCCATCACGCGGTGAAAAGTCGCCAGGTCCGGCGTCACGCCGACCAGGTCCGCACCCTCGATCACCGGGCTGTCGGCGGCAACATACAGGAACACCCCGTGCGCGAAATCGAACGCGCCCGAGCGCAGCTCGCGCATCACGGTGGTGCCGTCCATGCCCAGTTCGGTCAGCGGCCTTGCGGTGGCGGTCAGCCGCCCGCCCGAGGCCTGGGGCAGCGTCTGGTTCCAGAACGGCCCTTCGTGATCCTGCCAGGGCGCAAGACCGCCCCAGGTGCCAACCACCGCAAAGTTATGGCTCTCCTGCGCCGAGGCGCTCAGCGCCAGACCGGCGGCCAATGCCGCGCCCAGCGCACCGATTTTCAGTCCCGTCATGAGTCCCTCCCAGACCTGGCGTTCCTTGTCGCTGCCCGTCTCGACGCGCCGGGCGGGGCCGCGGCGGGCGAATCTTTGGGCGTGTCCATATTGTATTGATTTCGATAAATTCGAAAGCAATAATTTCTCCGCAAGGGACGCGACCGGACGGGGCCGGACGCGACCGGATGGGGCCAAGCCGTCAGGCGGCGCCTTCCGCAAGGCCTGCCAGGACCCGCCGGCGGACAAAAGGGAGAGAGACATGGATCTGGGACTGACGGGCCGCTCGGCCATCGTTTGCGGCTCGACCCGGGGGCTGGGGCGCGCCTGCGCAGAGGAACTGCTGCGCGCCGGCGTCACGGTCGTGGTCAACGGCCGCAGCGCCGACAGCGTCGAAACCGCCGCACGCGAGATGCGCGCCGCCACGGGCGGCGAGGCGATCCCGCTGGCCGCCGACCTGAACACCGAGGGCGGCCGCGCCGCCCTGCTGGCCGCATGCCCCGCGCCCGACATCCTGGTCAACAACAACGGTGGCCCGCCGTTTCGCGATTTCCGCGCGCTGGACCGCGCGGCGCTGGAACAGGGGCTGGCGATGAACATGCTGGCCCCGATCCAGTTGATCCAGGCGGTTCTGGACGGCATGGCCGAGCGCGGATTCGGCCGTATCGTCAACATCACCTCGGTCACGGTGAAGATGCCGGTGGCCGGGCTCGACCTGTCCAGCGGCGCGCGCGCCGGGCTTACGGCCTTTCTGGCCGGGATCGCGCGCACGGTCGCGCACCGCGGCGTCACCATCAACCAGATCCTGCCGGGCTATTTCGCCACCGAGCGACTGCGCGAGGGGTTTCGGGCCTCGGCCAGGTCCACGGATCAGCCGATCGAGACCGTCGAGCAGGCCTGGACCGATCAGGTGCCCGCCGCGCGGTTGGGCGACCCGGCCGAATTCGGCAAGACCTGCGCCTTCCTGTGCAGCGCCCATTCGGGCTATATCACCGGACAGAACCTGCTGATCGACGGCGGGCTGTTCCGGGGCACGTTCTGAGAAAGGACCCCCGCCATGATCGTCGAACAACGGATCTATCGGTTCAAGCCGGGCGCGGTGCCCGATTTCATGGCCCGCTACGAGGCGCGCGGCCTGGCGCTGCAAAAGCGCGTGCTGGGCAATCTCATCGGCTATTTCGTCACCGAACTGGGGCCGCTCAACGAGACCGTGCACCTGTGGGGCTACGACAGCCTCGACGACCGCGCGCGGCGCCGCGCGGCGCTGATGGCGGACCCCGACTGGCGCGCCTTCCTGGCCGAGATCCTGCCGCTTCTGGAAACCCAGGAAAGCCGCATTCTGCTGCCGACCGCCTTTTCCCCCATCGGCGGCGCGGGTTGAACCGCACCGCCGCCGGGCGCCGGGCGCGCGCTCAGTGCAATTCCTCGACATGCAGCCCCGCGGGCGCGGCGGGCGGGCCAAAGGCCAGGTCGCGCGTCAGCCGCACGCCGCCGATCTGCGCAAGCCGCCAACCGGGGATCGGCTTGCGCGGGGGCGGTTCCGACAGGTCCTTGTCCACGCCGTCGATCATCACCCGGGTGATGTTCGCCGGATCGCCCAGCAGGGTCAGGTCGTCCTCGACCCGGCCGTTCACGACGATCAGGTCGGCCTTGTATCCGGGCAGGACCGCGCCGATTTCCCCCATCATCCGCATCCCGAAGGCGCTTTTGCGGGTGCCGCATTCGATGGCCTCCAGCGGCGAGAGACCGAAGTATTTCACGAAGACTTCCATCTCGCGGTAATGCCAATCGCCGTAGGGCACCAGCGCGAAACCGGCCTCGGAGCCCGTCAGCAGGGGCACGCCCGCCTTGTGCGCGGCGGCAAGGGTCGGCGCGCTTTCGGTGATCTCGCGTTCGAACAGCGCGATCAGGTCGGGCGAGGTGCCGATCCGGGCGCCGAAATCGACCATGTTCGCCTGAAAGGTCAGCGCCGGCACGATCGGCACCTTGCGCTCGACCACGGCCTCGAGCGCGGCCTCGTCCATTCCGGTGGCGTGCAGGATGAAATCGAACCCCGCGACGGCGGCGCGGCGCGTCGCCTCGGCGCCCCGGCAATGCCCCATCACCGGGGTCATCAGCTCATGGGCCGTGTCGCAGATCAGCTTCAGTTCCTCGAGCGTCCAGACGCACATCTCGCCGCGATGCGCCTGACGTGGCACGATGCCGGTGACGTGGACCTTGATCCAGTCGGCGCCATGCTTGATCTGGCGGCGGACCTCGCGGACGATCTCGTCCCTGGAGTTGACGACCATGTAATAGCCCGTCACCCCCTCGTCGCGGATCAGCCGCCCGGCGGTGCCGCCGACGCCCGTGATCAGCGCATAGGCGCCGCAGGACATGCGCGGCCCCTCGAACAGGCCCGCGTCGATGGCGTCGCGCACGTCGCCCATGTTTTCAAAGGTCGAATCCGGGTCCACCATCGCCGTCACACCCGCGCGCAGCAGCTTGCGCGCGTTGTAGGCCGCGATCAGCGCCGACAGGCCGTTGCGCCGCTGGTGGAAGATCTCGGCGTTCGATCCCGCGTCGTCAAACGCCAGATGGCAATGCGTGTCGATGAGCCCCGGCATGACCGTCTGCCCGGCCGCGTCGATGCGCCTGAGGTTCGGCCGGTTGCTGGCCCGGGCGTCGGCCTCGGCGCCCGTGGCGGCGATGCGTCCCCCTTCGACCAGGACCGAGCCCGCGTAGGCCGGCGCCCCGGTGCCGTCGATGACCCGCCCGCCGGTGATGATGAAATCCGTCATGCTTCCTCCTGCGTCAGGCGCAACAGGCGCCGTGCGTTATCGGCCAGCTTCGCCGCCGGCCGGTGCGCGCCCAGATCCTCGGGCGCGTCCCAGCCGGCGAAATTGGTGCCGAACACCAGCCGGTCGTCGCCAACCATGTCGGTCAACAGCGCCAGCGAGGCGTCCTTGTTCAGATGGTTGTCGAACCACAGCCGCGCGACGCGTTCCTCGAACGCGCCGTCATGGCGCAGATGCGCCGGCGACCAGGGCCGCTTGCGCATCGCCTGCGCCATGCGACCCGCCAGGAACGCCGTGGCGCCGCCGCCATGGCTGAGGCAGAGATCCAGCGCCGGGTGCCGGTCCAGCACCCCGCCGTAGATCAGCCGCGCCACCGCCAGCGTTTCCTGCGCGGCGAAGCCGATCACCACATCGAGATCGTATCCCTTGAGGTTCGCATCCCCCGCCGGGCCGTCGATTCCCGCCGGGCCCGGATGCAGGAACAGCGGCACGTTCAGCCGCACGCAGGCCTCGTACAGCCGGTCCATGGACGGATCGTCCAGCCGGTGCGGCATGTCGGTGCCGATGTAGCCGCCCAGCAGGCCCAGCGTGCGCACCGCGCGCTCCAGTTCCTCGACCGCGGCGCCAATGTCCTGCATCGGCAGCGCCGCAAAGCCCGCCAGGCGCGCGCCATGCGGGGCGATCCGTGCCGCCAGCGCGTCGTTGTGCGTGCGGCAAAAGGCGATCGCCCTGGGCGCGTCGATGAAATGCAGATACGTCAGCGGGTTCGGCGACAGCACCTGATAGTCGATCCCGGCCGCGTCCAGGCGGGCCAGGCGCACCGCGACATCCATGAACGGGCTGCCCTGGTAGCGCACGCCATCCAGCCGATACCCGCCGACGCGGAACCAGGGCGCATCCCCGTCCTGCCCGCCCATCTCGGGACCCAGCGCACCCGCCGCGCCAAAGCTTTCGGCCAGAACCACATGCGCGTGAACGTCGATCACGCGCGCTTCGGTTGCTCCTGCCACTGGCTCCCCCCATGAGACAGAATTCATTTCGATTTGAATATAATCGAATTCGATGCATACTGTCAAACTTGGAAACGGGCGGTTTTGGTGGCAATGGCGGCGCGAGCCGAATATGACGCGGGCGTGGACCAAGGAGCTGACGACATGGTGAAGGCCGACCTCCCCTTGCTGGAGAACCGCGTGACGTTCCTGACGCACCGGATCAACGCCCGCCTTCAACAGGTCAGTCACCCGGTGATTTCGCCCGTGGGGCTGGATCTCTACAGTTCGCGCATCCTGTTCGCTCTGGACCAGAACGGCCCGATGAAGGTGGGCCAGCTTGTCGAGCTGATGGCCCTGCCCCAGTCCACGCTGTCGCACCAGTTGAAACGGATGGAGAAGAACGGTCTGGTGACGCGCACCCGGTCGGATCATGACAACCGCACGGTCGAGGTCGCCGCCACCGACCAGGGCATCCGCGCCACCCGCGTCTGCACCGCGCTGAGCGACGCCATCGCGGAACGCCTGAACGCGGCCCTCGAACCGACCGAGATGAAGGCGCTGATCGACGGGCTCAATCGAATCTTCGACGCCCTCGCCGACATGCCGACCCTTGCCGAACGCTGCGCGGAACTGGTCGCGGAACGCTGACGCCGCGGCCGAGGTTCGGGCCTGGCCTGGGGGCAATCCGCGGGGATGCGGGTCTTGACGCTCACGCGCCCCGCGGGGTCATGTCCACGCTGTGGCGGCTGGCCTGCCCGCCGGCCGATCGCAAGGCCCCCAGAACCGGCGCCACGTCCAGATAATCGCGGCCCTGCGCCACCACCACATGGTCCTGCCCCGCCCACCGGTCGTTGGTCGGATCAAAGGCCACCCAGCCATTGGCCGGCCCGGCCCAGGCGCGCACCCAGGCGTGCATCGCATCCGCCCCCTCCAACCGGGGTTGGCCCGGCGGCGGCTCGGTGCGCAGAAACCCCGAGACATAGCCCGCCGGCACCCCCAGTTCCCTGAGCGCGGCGATCATCACATGGGCAAAGTCCTGGCACACCCCCCGGCGCTGTGCAAAGGCCTGCGCGGGGCCCGTCTCGACCGAGGTGGCGGCGGCATCAAAGCGCATTTCGGCATGGATCGCCCGGCCCAGCGTGCGCACGGTGTCGATCACCGTTGCGCGCGGGCGGGCCAGGTCGTGCGCGAAGCGGGCGATCTCGGGCACCGCCGGCACCCGGGCCGAAGGGCGGCGGAAATGGTGCGGCGCGTCCGGCCCCAGGTCGCGGTCCAGGGCCAGCACGCCGGCCAGATCCGCCAGCGCCGGCGACAGGTCCGCCAGGGGCGCCGGACTGAGCCGATCCACCACCAGCGAGACCGACAACCGCAAGCCCGCGATCGGCGCGTGCCAGACCGCCGCGGTGGTGGCATTGCCAAAGAAATCCGTCCAGTCGCGGCATTCGTCCGGGGCCGGGTCGATCCGCAGGCTGCGCGACAGCACCCGCTGTTCCCCCGGCAGGTCCGGCGGCGACAGGCGCATCAGCGTGCGCGACCGGTCCGAGCGCGCGGCATAGGCGTAGTCGATGCCGAGGGCGATGTCGTAGATCATGCCGCCCCCTACCGCAGATAGGCGTCGGTCAACAGGTCCGAGATCCGCGCCAGGTCACGGCGCAGGCGGCGCAGGCGGGCCTCGGTCACCTGTTCGGGCGCCAGGACGCTGACCAGCGCCTCGAGCGGAACCAGCGCCCGCGACAAGGGCGCGAGGCGGCCGTTCTCGAGCGCGCCCGGCATGGTCGCGGCCTGTTCGCGCAGGACCCGCAACTGGAACAGGATCGCGCGCGGATTGTCCCCGTCCAGCGCCAGCAGATCGACCACCGTGTCGCGCGATGTCTCGACCGCGTAGCGGCGGCGGTGGGTGATGGTGCTGTCCGCGACCTCGACCGCCAGGTCCAGCGACCCTTCGGGGGCGCCCGCGCCCGCCAGCCCGATCAGCAGCGTCGCCAGCGCATCGGCGCGTTCCAGCGCCCGGCCGAAGCTGAGGAACCGCCAGCCCTGGAACCGATACATGTTGTCTTGCACCAGACCGGAAAAGCCGGTGATCTTGCGCAGCAACACCGACATGCCGCGCGCCGCGTCGTCGCCCGGCCGGATCGCGCGCAGCGTGTTCTCGGCGGTGCGGTGCAGATCGACCAGCGCCGCCCAGCCATCGACCGAGAAGCGGTCGCGCACCTTGCCCGCGCAGGTCCGCGCCGCGCCGATCCGGGCCAGCAGCGCATCGGGCATGGGCTGGCCGGGGTCGATGCCGTAGCCCGGCAGAAAGGCCTCCATGCGCCTGAGCAGCGGATCGGCGGGGTTGTCGGTCGTGGCCAGCCGCGTGTGATAGGCGCGGATCAGGCGGATCGCATCCTCGGTCCGTTCGACGTAGCGGCCCAGCCAGAACAGGTTGTCGGCCGCGCGCGCGGGCACGACGGCCGGACTGGCACGGCGAAAGACGGCGCCGGGCTGCGGGCGCAGGGACAGGTTCGGCACCGGCTTGTCCGAGACGATCCACACATCCGCCACCGACCCGCCCTTTTGCATCGCCAGCGCGGTCGCATCGCCCGCCCTGCCGATGCGCGCATACCCGCCGGGCATGAAGCGCCAGCCCCGCGCGGTGCGCGCCGCGAAAACCCGCACGGTCATCGGGCGCGGCTCGACCCGGCCCTGCGCCAGCGGCTGGCCCTCGGCGGTGACCCAGGCCGGGGTCGTGGACAGCGCGACGGTTTCCTGCCCGACGTAGCCGGGCGCCGTGGCCTCGGACCAGTCGTCGGGCAGGCCCGGCGAGGCCCCGTCGGCGTCGAAGGGCAGGTCCGACGCCAGCGCGGGACCGACCAGCATCCGCGCCGCGTGGCGTTGCACATAGGCGCGCTCCTCGGGCCCGCCGCACCACCAGGTGGCGATGTTCGGCAAGGCCAGCGGCTGGCCGGTCAGAACCTGCGCGATCCGTGGCAGGAAGGCCATCATCGCGCGCATTTCCAGGACGCCCGCGCCCAGTGCGTTGACCATCGCCAGGCGTCCTTGACGCACTGCCTCGACCAGGCCGGGGGTGCCGATCCGGCTGTCGGCATCCAGCTCCAGCGGGTCGGCGAACTGTGCGTCGATGCGCCGCCACAACACGCCCAGCGGGTGCGGCCCCTCGATGGTGCGGATCTTGGCGGCGCCGTTCTCGACCAGCAGATCCTCGCCTTCGAGCAGCGGCAGGCCCAGGTAGCGGGCGATATAGGTGTGTTCGTAATAGGTGTCGTTCGAGGGGCCCGGCGTCAGGATCGCCGCGCCGCCATCTTGCGACAGGTCCGCCAGCGCGGTGCGGAAATCCTGAAAGAACCCGGCCAGCCGGTGGATATGCGCGCGCGGAAAGCGTTCGGGAAAGATGCGCCCGGTCGCCATGCGGTTTTCCAGCGCGAACCCGGCCCCCGAGGGCGCCTGCATGCGGTCGCCCAGCACCAGCCACGAGCCATCGGGCGAGCGCCCGATCTCGAACGCCAGGTAGTGCAGGAAATAGCCTCCCCGCGGCACCACGCCGACCAGCGGGCGCAACCAGTGCGGCGAGGCAGCGACCAGCGCGGCCGGCAAGTGCCCCTCGGCCACCAGCCGGCCGGGGCCGTAGAGATCCGCCACCACCCGTTCCAGCAGATCCGCGCGTTGCGCGAGCCCGTCGCAGATGGTCTGCCATTCGTCCTCGTGCAGGATCACCGGGACCGGCGCCAGCGGCCAGTCCCGTTCGGCCAGGGGATCGGCCGAATACTGACGGTAAAAGACCCCGGCATCGCGCAGATAGTGATTGCCGCGTTCGAACCGCGCGCCGATCTCGTCGGCGGACAGCCGGGCAAAGCGGTCCACGAAGCGCCGCCAGACCGGGCGCATCCGCCCCTCGGCGTCGAACAATTCGTCGGCCACGCCGGGAATGCGGCGGTAGCCGGCGAACAGGGGCGTGTCCGGGCTGGGCAGAGGGCTGGGCATCAGGGCCTCTCGGGCGTCAGGACAGGCCCGGCGGCCGCCTGAGGTCCAGCGTCAGCGGAAACTCGGGGTGCGGCGTTTCGGGCGCGGGGCGATACTGCCCCGGTGTATGGCCGGAAGGTTCGAACCGCGCAAGCCTGCGGGCCTCGGCCTCGTAGGCATTGACGGGAAAGGTGTCATACGCCCGCCCGCCGGGATGGGCGACGTGATAGGTGCACCCCGCCAGCGCCCGCCCCGTCCAGTCGTCATAGAGGTCGATCACAAGGGGCGTGTTCACCGGCAACACCGGGTGCAGCGATTCGGGCGGTTGCCAGGCCTTGTAGCGCACCCCGCCGACGCTGACGCCCGCCGTCGCGGTGCGCGTCAGCGGCACCGGCCGGCGGTTCACCATCAGGCGGAACCGGTCCTGATGCAGCGTCGTCAGCTTCAGTTGCAGGCGCTCGACCGAACTGTCGGTGTAGCGCACCGTGCCGCCGATGGCGCCGGTCTCGCCCAGAACGTGCCAGGGCTCCAGCGCCTGACGGACCTCCAGATGCGCGCCCTCGGCCTCGATCTGGCCGCAGAAGGGAAAGCGGAACTCGGCCTGGGCCTCGAACCAGACCGGATCCAGATCGAAGCCGTGCCCGCGCAGGTCGCCCAGCAGGGCGAGCAGGTCCTCCCACAGGAAATGGGGCAGCATGAACCGGTCGTGCAGCACCGTGCCCCAGCGCACCGGGCGGCCCTCGACCGGCGCCTTCCAGCACCGCGCGATGATCGCCCGCAGCAGCAATTGCTGCGCCAGGCTCATGCGCGGATGGGGCGGCATCTCGAATCCGCGAAACTCGACCAGACCCAGGCGGCCGGTCGGGCCATCGGGCGAATAAAGCTTGTCGATGCAGATCTCGGCGCGATGGGTGTTGCCCGTGACATCGGTCAGCATGTTCCTGAGCAGTCGGTCCACCAGCCAGGCCGGCGGCAACGCCCCGCCATGCACCGGGTCGCCGATCTGCGCCAGCGCGATTTCCAGTTCGTAAAGCGTGTCGTGGCGGGCCTCGTCGATGCGGGGCGCCTGACTGGTCGGGCCGATGAACAGCCCCGAGAACAGATAGCTGAGCGCGGGATGCCGCTGCCAGATCAGGATCAGCGATTTCAGCAGGTCGGGCCGGCGCAGGAAGGGGCTGTCCAGCGTCGTCGCCCCGCCGACCACCACATGGTTGCCGCCGCCGGTGCCGGTGTGGCGCCCGTCGATCATGAACTTGTCCGCGCCCAGGCGGGACTGTCGCGCCGCGTCATAGATCGCCTCGGTGGTGGCGACGCATTCGTCCCAGCTGTGGGCGGGGTGAATGTTCACCTCGATCACGCCGGGATCGGGGGCGACGCGGATCACGTTCAGGCGCGGGTCGTTCGGCGGCGCGTAGCCTTCGATATGGATGGGCAGCGACAGTTCCGCCGCCGTCGCCTCGGCCGTGGCGATCAGGTCGAGGTAATCGTCCAGCGTGTCGCACGGCGGCATGAACAGACACAGGCGCCCGTCGCGCGGCTCCAGCGCCATCGCGGTGCGCACATGGCCGCCGTCCGGGTCCACGCCGTCGCCCAGGTGCAGGTCCTGCGGCTGATAGGCCTGGCGCGGAGTGGTTTCGGTGGCGCCGGGACGGGCCGCCTGCGTGTGGCCCGGGCTGAGGGGCGGACGCCGCACGGCCGCGTCGGCCTCGTCCCGGGCGATGCGGGCCAGTTCGTCCTCCACGGCCTTGCGGCGTTCGGCCCGGCGCGCCTCGAAATCGGGCAGCGGACCCACAGGCGCGGTCGGATCGGCGGGAAAGGCATAGGGGTATTGCGCGGGCGGCACATAGGGCAAGGCGCCCAGCGGCAGGCGAAAGCCCACCGGGCTGTCACCGGGGATCAGGAAGATCTTGCCGCGCCGGGGTTTCCACAATTCGGACCGCCAGCGCGCCGGCCGATCGGCGGCCTGCCACCACCGCTGGATGGGCAGCACATAGCCCGACGGTTCGGTCAGGCCCCGGTTGAACACGCGGGCATAGCGCGCGCGGTCCTCGGGGTTCTTCAGGCGCGCATTCTCGGGGGTGACGTTGGGCGGCAGGTTCGCTTCCTTGAGGATCCATTCGGCCGGGTCCTCGAAGGCCGGTTGCGCAAAGCCGGGATCGAGGCCCAGGTTCTTTGCAAAAGCCGACAGGAAGGCCCCCGCCTGTTCCGCGCCGACCGCGGGCGCGCCGGTCTCGCGCGCGACCAGATCGGGGTTCTGCCAGACCGGCACCCCGTCGCGCCGCCAATAGAGCGAGAAGGTCCAGCGCGGCAGGCTTTCGCCGGGATACCATTTGCCCTGCCCGTAATGCAGGAACCCGCCCGGCGCGAAGCGGCTGCGCAGGCGGCGGATCAGATCGTCCGCCAGCCCGCGCTTGGCCGGGCCGACGGCCTCGGTGTTCCATTCCGCGCTTTCAAAGTCGTCCACCGACACGAAGGTCGGCTCGCCGCCCATCGTCAGGCGCACGTCGCCCGCCTCCAGCTCGGTATCGATCCGTCGGCCCAGTGCGTTGAGCCGGTCCCAGGCCTCGTCCGAGAAGGGTCTGGTGATGCGCGGATGTTCCGCGACCCGCTGGACCGTCATGTCGAATTCGAAGTCGGTCCTGGGCGTTCCGACGGCGGAAAACCCGCCCGAAATCGGCGCGGCGTTGCGGAAATGCGGGGTCGCGGCCAGCGGGATATGGCTTTCGCCGGTCAGCAACCCCGAGGTCGGGTCCAACCCGATCCACCCCGCGCCCGGCAAGAAGACCTCGCACCAGGCGTGCAGGTCGGTGAAGTCGCGCTCGGTCCCCGAGGGGC
Organism: Rhodobacter sp.; assembly: GCA_020637515.1. Taxonomy (NCBI): domain Bacteria; kingdom Pseudomonadati; phylum Pseudomonadota; class Alphaproteobacteria; order Rhodobacterales; genus Rhodobacter; species Rhodobacter sp. Next base: position 2,945,717 of record JACKKG010000001.1, read on the forward strand.
CGTCGAGCGATTTCACGTCCGGCGTCAACTGGATCAGATAGCCCGAGACAAAGCGCGCCGCGAACCCCAGATGGCGCAGCACCTGCACCAGCAACCAACTGGAATCGCGGCAACTGCCCGACTGGCTGCGCAGCGTCTCCTCGGGCGTCTGAACGCCGGGCTCCATGCGGATCGTATAGTTGACGGTGTTGGCGATGCGGGCGTTCAGCGCAACCAGCAGATCCACCGTGCGCGTGCGGCTGAAATCCAGCGACCCGATCAGTTGCGCCAGCTTCGGCCCCTCGGGCTCGGGCGTGCGGTAGATCGACAGGTCCTCGCGCAGGTCCTCGGGGTAGTCGAAGGGCCAGAACTCGGCGCTGTCCTCGACGAAAAAGTCGAACGGGTTGTAGACCGTCATGTCGGCGGTCAGATCGACCTCGATCCGGAATTCGGTCACGGGGTCGGGGAACACGAAGCGCGCCAGCCAGTTGCCATAGGGGTCCTGCTGGTGGTTCACGAAATGCCCGCCGGGGCTGACCTTGAGCGAATGCGCGATCACCCGGGTGCGGCTGTGCGGGGCCGGGCGCAGCCGGATGATCTGCGGGCCCAGCGTCACCGGCCGGTCATAGGTGTAATGCGTCAGGTGATGGATCGAGGCGAAGATGGCCATGCGCGGTCCCCGTGGGTGTGTCGCCACCATGTTAGGGGCCTGCGCGCCAACCGCCAGCCCCAAGCGCCGTTTCGGGGGGCCGGACCGCCCGATCGGCGGGCAACGGCCCGAAAAAGTGGCACAGGCTGTGCGCAAGGCGCCGCCGCCGGGGGTCCGGCGGCGGCGCGGGTCAGGTTGCGGGGCCCGCCCTCAGGGGATCAGGCGGGCGATGATCTGGTCCGCGGCCTCGTCGGGGGTCATCGCCGTTGTGTCGATGCGGATCTCGGCGTTGTCGGGCGCTTCATAGGGGCTGTCGATCCCGGTGAAGTTCTTCAACTGCCCCGCGCGCGCCTTGGCATAGAGCCCCTTGACGTCGCGCTGTTCGGCCACCGCAAGCGGCGTATCCACAAAAACCTCGAGGAATTCGCCGGGCTGCATCATCCCGCGCACCATGTCGCGTTCGGACCGGAACGGCGAGATGAAGGCCGTGACCACGATCAGCCCCGCGTCGGTCATCAGCTTGGCCACCTCGCCCACCCGGCGCACGTTCTCGACGCGGTCGGCTTCGGTAAAGCCGAGGTCCTTGTTCAGACCGTGCCGCACGTTGTCGCCGTCCAGCAGGAAGGTGTGCCGGTTCATCCGCGCCAGCTTGCGCTCCAGGGCATTGGCGATGGTCGATTTGCCCGACCCCGACAGGCCGGTCAGCCAGACCACGGCGGGTTTCTGGTGCTTCATCGCCGCGTGGTGGTCGCGGCCGATGTCGGTGGCCTGCCAATGGATGTTCTGCGCCCGCCTGAGCGAGAAGTGGATGATCCCCGCCGCAACCGTCCGGTTGGTCAGCTTGTCGATCAGGATGAACCCGCCCAGATCGCGGCTTTCGGCATAGGGCGCAAAGGGGATCTCGCGGTCGGTGGTCAAGGTCGCCACGCCGATCGCGTTCAGGTCCAGCGTCTTGGCCGCCAGGTGCTCCTGGGTGTTGACGTTCACCTCGTATTTCGGATGCCCGACCTTGGCCGAAACCGTCTGCGCGCCGATCTTCATCCAGTAGGCGCGGCCCGGCACCATCTCGTGCTCGTCCATCCAGATGATCGCGGCCTCGAACTGGTCGGACACTTCGAGCGGAGCCTTGGACGCCGTGAGGACCTGCCCGCGCGAGCAGTCGATCTCGTCCGTCAGGGTCAGCGTGACGGATTCGCCCGCCACCGCGATCTCCTTGTCGCCGTCGAAGCTGACGATCCGCGCCACGCTGGATGTCTTGCCCGAGGGCAGAACGCGCACCGCGTCGCCCGGCCGCACCACGCCCGAGGCAATGGTGCCGGCAAAGCCCCGGAAATCGAGGTTCGGACGGTTCACCCATTGCACCGGCAGGCGAAAAGGCTTGTCCTGGTCGGCGGTCGCATCGACCTCGACCGCCTCAAGGCAGGGCAGCAGCGCCGGGCCGCCATACCAGGGCGTGTTCAGGCTGAGGCCGGTGATATTGTCGCCCTTGAAGCCCGAAATCGGGATCGCGGTAAAATCGGCGATGCCGATCTGATCGGCGAATGCGCGGTAGTCGCTGACGATCCGCTCGAATGTCGCCTGGTCATAGTTGACCAGATCCATCTTGTTCACGGCCAGCACCACATGGCGAATACCCAAGAGGTTCACCAGATAGGAATGCCGCCGGGTCTGCGTCAGCACGCCCTTGCGCGCGTCGATCAGGATCACCGCCAGATCGGCGGTCGAGGCGCCGGTCACCATGTTGCGGGTGTATTGTTCGTGCCCGGGCGTGTCCGCGACGATGAATTTGCGCTTTTCGGTCGCAAAGAACCGATAGGCCACGTCGATCGTGATGCCCTGCTCCCGCTCGGCCGCCAGACCGTCCACCAGAAGGGCAAAGTCGATCTCCTGCCCCTGGGTGCCGACGCGCCGGCTGTCCGCTTCCAGCGCGGCCAGCTGGTCCTCGAAGATCATCTTGCTGTCGTAGAGCAGCCGGCCGATCAGCGTGGACTTGCCGTCATCCACCGACCCGCAGGTGATGAAGCGCAGCATGGTCTTGTGCTGGTGGGTTTCCAGATACTGCTCGATGTTCTCGGCGATCAGGGCGTCGGTCTTGTAAACGGGATCGGTCATCAGAAATAGCCCTCCTGCTTCTTCTTCTCCATCGAGGCGGCCTGATCGTGGTCGATGGCGCGGCCCTGACGTTCGCTGGTGGTGGTCAGCAACATTTCCTGGATCACCTCGGGCAGCGTCCGGGCGGTGCTTTCCACGGCGCCGGTCAGCGGGTAGCAACCCAGCGTGCGGAACCGGATCGAGCGCATCTGAGGCGTCTCACCGGGTTTCAGCGGAAACCGGTCGTCATCGACCATCAGGATCAGACCGTCGCGTTTCACCGTGGGACGCGGGGCCGAGAAATAGAGCGGCACGATCTCGATGCCCTCGAGATGGATGTATTGCCAGATGTCCAGCTCGGTCCAGTTCGAGATGGGGAACACCCGCATCGACTCGCCCTTGGTCTTGCGCGCATTGTAGAGGTGCCACAACTCGGGGCGCTGGTTCTTGGGGTCCCAGCGGTGATTGGCCGAGCGGAAGGAAAACACGCGCTCTTTCGCGCGGCTCTTTTCCTCGTCGCGGCGCGCGCCGCCAAAGGCCGCGTCGAAGCCGTAGAGGTCCAGCGCCTGTTTCAGCCCCTCGGTCTTCCACATGTCGGTGTGCAAGCTGCCGTGGTCGAACGGATTGATGCCGCGCTCCATGGCCTCGGGGTTGTGATAGACCAGCAGCTCCATCCCGGCCTCGCGCGCGGCCTTGTCGCGCAGTTCGTACATCGCGCGGAATTTCCACGTCGTGTCCACATGCAGCAGCGGGAACGGCGGCGGCGCGGGGTAGAACGCCTTTTTCGCCAGGTGCAGCATCACCGCACTGTCCTTGCCCACCGAATACAGCATCACCGGCTTTTCGGCCTCGGCGACGACTTCGCGCAGGATATGGATGCTCTCGGCCTCGAGCCGCTGCAAATGGGTGAGGGTCCTGACCGACATGCCCGTGTCCTTTGAATTGCTTCTTGACGGGCAGATAGCGCGGCGCTTATGCGAAGGAACCTCCCATTTGGGGGGTTATTACTTCACAACCGCCTGAGATCCCGCCCGTGACCAGCCCCAGCGAAGAAACGCGGGTGATCCGCCAGATCTACGCGGCCGCTGCCCGGCCCGCCGCCGACTGGCAGACCGCGTTGACCACGCTGGGCGCCGTGCTGCGCGCCGAGGGCACCTGCCTGCTGATCGAAAGCGCCGGCGCCGCGCATCGCTTCGCCACCGGAACGCCACCCGCCCTGCCCGCGCCCGAGGTCCTGCGCGCATTGCGCGACGACCGTCTCTATGCGCACGGCGACCTGGGCCAACCCGGCCCGCCGCTGCGCCTGATCGCCGTGTCGGCCCATGCCGACGCGCGGGCCTGGCTGGGGGTGGGCCACGCGCAGACCGACTTTCGCGCCGCCGATGGCGCCCTGCTGGGACGCCTGGCGCCGCATCTGGCGCAGGCGGTGGACCTGTGGCTGGACCGTCAGGCCGACGAGGCCCAGGCCCGCCAGACCACCGACCTGAGCCGCGCGCTGGGGGCCGGCTGGCTGTGGCTCGATCCCGCCCTCAGGGTGATCGAGGCCGACGCGACCGCGCGCGCCCTGCTGTCCGACACGCCGGCCCTGCGACTGGCGGCGGGTGGGCGGCTGGACGCGGGCGACGGGCTGGTCGCACGCGACCTGCGCCGGGCGATGGATCAGGCGCTGGCCGGGCGCGCCCAGCGGCTGACGCTGGCGCAGCCCCCGGCGCCGCTACATCTGGCCCTGTTGCCGGGGCTGTCCGCCCCCGCGCCGGGCCTGCGCCCGGTGGTGCGCGGGGTGCTGCGGCGCGCACCCCGGGCCGGCGCGCTGGACCCCGACGCGCTGGCGGGCGCTCTGGGGCTCAAGCGCAGCGAGGCCCGCCTGGCGGCGCTGATCTGCGACGGCGCGACCCTGGCCGAGGCCGCGCAGACCCTGGGCTGGACGCTGGAAACCGCGCGCAGTTGCTCGAAACGGATCTTCGCGCTGACCGGCACGCACGGACAGCCCGATCTGGTGCGCCTTGTGCAGACCGGCACCGTCTGGTTCACCCCCTAGCGTCCCGAAACACCGAACAGCGCGGCCAGCCCGCCGGCATCCAACCCGCCGGCCCGACCGATCACCACCACGCCGGGACGCGCGCCCTTGGGCGGCGGGGACAGCCGCACCCGCGCGCCGACGCCCTGCACCAGCCGCAGCGCGCCCGTGTCATCGACAAAGACCCCCTTGGCCCTGAGCACGCCCAGCGCCGGATCGGCCAGGCCCCGCGCCAGCGCACGCGCGTCGAGCGGGCGCGCCGGGCGAAACAGCAGGCTGTCGTGGCCGGGCGTCTCGGGCGCGGCCGCGTCCTCGCCCAGACGCGGGCGCGGCCCGAGGATCAGCGCGGGCGGAACCCGGCCCTCGACGGCCTCGACCACCGCCGCCGCCGGGTGCAGGGCCGCGACCAGCGCGCGCGCGCGGTCCAGACCGGCCGCCCCCGCCAGATCGGGCTTTGTCAGCACGATCAGGTCGGCCTGCTCGATCTGGCGACGAATCGTATCGCCCAGATAGGGGTCCTCGGCGCGCGCGGGCGCGGTTTCGGCATCGACCAGCACCACCACCGCCGCCAGCGCGACATCGCGCATCAACGACAGCGCGCCCGCCAGCGCCCCGGGCAGCGCCACACCCGAGGTTTCGATCAGCAACTGGTCGGGCCGGGGATCACGGGCGCAGAGGGCGCGCAGGGTCTCGCCCAGATCGTCACCGACCGTGCAGCAAACGCAACCACCCGCCAGGGTCATGAGGTCCTCGTCGCGGGCCTCGATCAGGTCGGCGTCGATGGGCAGGTCCCCGAAATCGTTGACCAGAACCGCCAGACGCTGGCCTTCGGCGTGGCGCAGCAGATGGTTGACCAGCGTCGTCTTGCCCGCGCCCAGATACCCCCCCAGCAGCGTGACGGGCAGCGGGCTTTCGCTCATACCGTGCCCGCCTGGAACGCCACGCCGCCCAGCACCGTGCCCCAGACCCGCACGTCCTTCAGCGCCTCGGGGGCGACGGCGGTCGGGTCCTCTTCGAGCACCGCGAAATCGGCCCGTTTGCCGGTCTCGATCGAGCCCAGCTCACCGTCCAGATGCAGCGTGTGCGCCGCGCCCAGAGTGATCGCGCGCAAGGCCTCGTGCACGGTGATGCACTCCTCGGGCCCCAGCACGCGCCCCTCGGACGAGATCCGGTTGACCGCGCACCAGGCGGTGAACAGCGGTCCCAGCGGCGTCACCGGCGCGTCGCAGTGAATCGCCAGCGGGGCGCCCGCGTCCAGCGCGGTGCGGCAGGCGTTCATGCGGCGCGCCCGCTCGGGTCCGACGGTCTGCGCATAGTGCTGCTCGCCCCAATAATAGATGTGGTTCGCGAACAGGTTCACGCACATCCCCAGACGGGCCGCCTGCCTGAGCTGGGCGGCATCCGCCAACTGGCAGTGCTGCAAGGTGAACCTGTGGTCCGGGCTCGGATGCTTTTGCAATGCGGCCTCAAGCGTTTCGAGCACAAGCTGCGTCGCCTGGTCGCCATTGGTGTGCAGATGCACCGGCACGCGTGCCGCCAAGGCGCGTTCCAGGATCTCGGTCAGATGTTCCGGCGCGATATACCACAGCCCGTTCGGCGCCCCGTTGAAATACCCCGGCCAGCGCAGGCGCGCGGTGAACCCCTGGATCGAGCCGTCCACATGGATCTTGATCCCGCCCAGCCTGAGCTTGTCGTGCGACAGCCCGGCGAGGCGCTGGACCTCGGCGATCAAGGCCTCGGGCTTCATGCCCAGGAAGGTGCGGAAGGGCACCAGCCGCACCGGCCAGTCCGGCTGTTGCGTGACGGCAACCATCGAGACCACGCCGGGTTCGGGCAATTGCGCCGCCAGGTCGGTGATCGTCGTCGTGCCGGTGCGCACGCACAGACGGGAAAAGGCGCGCAGGTCGGATTCGGCGTTGGTGGCGATGGCCTCGGCCATGCCGACGTGGCGGGCGATGGCAAGCCGCGCCTCGGGCCCCAGCAGGATGCCGGTGGGCAGCCCGTCCTCGCCCAGCGGATAGCTTTGATGATTGATCCCCTCGCGCAGCAACCCCGCCATCTCGAGCGCGACCGAGTTGGCCACCAGGATGTGACCCGAGGCGTGCAATACCGCCACCGGCCGCGTGGTCGAAACGCGGTCCAGTTCGTGGCGCGAGAACACGGCCCCCGGCATGTAGAGCGGGTCGAACTGCCACCCCGCAAGCGGCGCGGCGGGGTCGGACAGCGCCGCTTCGGCCGCGCGCAGACGGTCCAGCACCGCATCGACGGATTTCAGCCCCGACCAGACCTTGCCATCGGGATCCATCCGGTCGAACCAGCCGCAATAGACGCGGTTCCAGGCCGACCCTTCCATCGTGTGGGCGTGCCCCTCGACGAAACCGGGCATCAGCACCTTGTCCGCGAAGCGTTCGTCCAGCGCATAGGCACCCCACCCGGCCAGATCCTCGAGCGAGCCCGCCCCCAGGATGCGCCCCTCGCGCACGGCGACATGCGTCGCCTCAGGGCGATTCGGGATCATCGTCAGGATCTTGCGGGCCTTGAAGATGGTGATGTCGGACATGGCGGGCGCACCTTTGCGGCATGGAGGGGTGCCCCAGCCTACGCCCTCACCCGCGACAAGGATGCGACCAGAAACCCGCGATCAATGAGTCCAGACCTGGCGCCGGTTGGTGGCGAAATTCTCGCCGTATCCCTGCGGCCGGATGTTCGCCGCGCGCTCTTTCGGTTGCTGCACGACGTAATCGATCCGGTTCGCCTTGGCGTAGGCCTCGGCCTCGGCCTGGGTGGCAAAGCGCAGGCGCACCTGGGATTGCGTGTCGCCCGATCCCGTCCAGCCCATCAGCGGGTCGGTGGCGCGCGCCTCGGCCGGGGCGTAATCCAGCACCCATTGCCGGGTGCGGGCCATGCCCGATTGCATCGCGTTGCGGGCGGGGCGATAGATGCGGGCACGCATGGCCGGTCTCCCTTGTTCTGCGGCTGCTTTATCGGGGATTCGCGCCCCCGAGGCAAGAGGGATAGCCCACACCGACGCGCCCCTTGAACCGGAACAAAATAAGCACAATTCTAGGCAACGCGCCGCAAGCCGAGGTCCCCGATGCACAACAACCGCCCCGATGTCCTGAACGACATGCCCCTCGCCGCCGCCCCGCGCCGCGAGAAGCTGGAGGGCGGCAAGCGGTTCGTCATGCAGACGCCGTTCCAGCCGGCGGGCGACCAGCCCACAGCCATCGCCGAACTGACCGCCGGCGTGCGCGAGGGCGAGCGCAACCAGGTGCTGCTGGGCGCGACCGGCACGGGCAAGACCTTTACCATGGCGAAGATCATCGAAGAGACCCAGCGCCCGGCGATCATCCTGGCGCCCAACAAGACGCTGGCCGCGCAATTGTATGGCGAGTTCAAGGGCTTCTTCCCCGAAAACGCGGTCGAATATTTCGTCAGCTACTACGATTACTACCAGCCCGAGGCCTATGTGCCGCGCACCGACACCTATATCGAGAAGGAATCCCAGATCAACGAGGCCATCGACCGGATGCGCCATTCGGCCACGCGGGCGCTGCTGGAACGCGACGACGTGATCATCGTGGCCTCGGTCAGTTGCATCTATGGCATCGGCTCGGTCGAGACCTACTCGGCCATGACGCAGGACCTGGTCGTGGGGCAGATCTACGATCCGCGCCAGGTGATCGCGGAACTGGTGTCGCAGCAATACCGGCGCAACGATGCCGCGTTTTCGCGCGGGGCCTTCCGGGTGCGCGGCGACGTGATCGAGGTCTGGCCCGCCCACCTTGAAGACCGCGCCTGGCGATTGTCGTTTTTTGGCGAGGAACTTGAGGCGATCATCGAATTCGACCCGCTTACAGGTTCGAAAAGTGATACGTATGACAAAATCCGGATCTACGCGAACAGCCACTACGTGACCCCCCGTCCGACGCTGCAACAGGCGATCAAGGGCATCCGCGAAGAGCTGTTTCACCGTCTCAAGCAGTTCAACACCGAGGGCAAGCTGCTCGAGGCGCAGCGGCTGGAACAGCGCACGAATTTCGACCTCGAGATGCTCGAGGCGACGGGTGTGTGCAACGGGATCGAAAACTACTCGCGCTATCTGACCGGCCGCGCCCCGGGCGAGCCGCCGCCCACGCTTTTCGAATTCATCCCGGACCATGCCCTTGTTTTCGCGGATGAATCCCATGTCTCGGTGCCGCAGATCGGGGGCATGTATCGCGGCGACTTCCGGCGCAAGTCGGTGCTGGCGGATCACGGGTTCCGGCTGCCGTCCTGCACCGACAACCGCCCCCTCAAATTCGAGGAGTGGGACGCCATGCGTCCGCAATCGGTCTTTGTCAGCGCCACGCCCGCAAGCTGGGAAATGGAGCAGACGGGCGGCGTCTTCACCGAACAGGTGATCCGGCCCACGGGTCTGCTGGACCCCATGGTCGAGATCCGCCCCGTGTCGATGCAGGTCGATGACCTCCTGGACGAGGTGCGGCGCGTCGCGGCCAAGGGGCTGCGCGTTCTGGTCACCACCCTGACCAAGCGCATGGCCGAGGATCTGACCGAATACCTGCATGAACAGGGTGTGCGGGTGCGCTACATGCATTCCGACATCGACACGATCGAACGCATTGAAATCCTGCGGGATTTGCGGCTCGGGGCGTTCGATGTCCTGGTCGGGATCAACCTGCTGCGCGAGGGGCTGGATATTCCCGAATGCGGCCTCGTTGCGATTCTGGACGCCGACAAGGAAGGCTTCCTGCGGTCCGAAACCTCGCTCATCCAGACCATCGGGCGGGCGGCGCGCAACGCCGATGGACGGGTCATCATGTATGCCGACCGCATGACCGGCTCGATGCAGCGCGCCATAGACGAGACCAACCGCCGCCGCGTCAAGCAGATGGCCTATAACCAGGAACACGGCATAACCCCCCAGACCGTCAGGAAAAACGTCGAGGACGTGCTGGCCGGCCTGTGGCAGGGCGACACCGATCAGTCGCGCGTCACCGCCAAGGTGGACAAGGTTCTGGTCGGGGCCAACCTGGCGGCGCATCTCGATGCGCTACGCACCGACATGCGCAAGGCCGCCGAGAACCTGGAATTCGAAGAGGCGGCCCGCCTGCGCGACGAGATCAAGCGCCTGGAAGCGGTGGAACTGGCCGTCGCCGACGATCCCCTGGCCCGGCAATCGGAGGTGGACGAGGCGGTCCATGAGGCGGTGAGCAAGCGGGGGCGGTCCACGGCGGGCAAGGCCGGCTCGAACGCCAAATCGGCGGCCAAGGGCAAGGGCCGGCGCCGCTAGGCCCGGGTCGGAACCGCACGGGGGGCAAGACCGCAAGGGGGCAAACGGGCGCGGGGCCTAATCGAACAGGATGATATCCTCGCCCGGGGGCTGGATCGGCACGCAAAGGCGGGGCAAGGGCTGGTCCGGCGTGGCCTGGTGCAGCCGCGGATGGGGCGGCGCGGCCCTGGGCGACAGCGCGGGGCGGATCGGCATCCCGTCCTGGCGGGTGGCGTTGCCGGCCAAACGCTGGCGGCGGGTGGCCAGCGGGTCGTCGGCGCCGGCCCCATCGGGGCCCGTATCCGTGCCCAGCGAGTGCGCCTTGACGATCCGAAGATGTCGGGTCTGCCACAGCCGCGGATCGCTTTGCACCCAACCCGGAAGCCGGTCCTGCAACAGGACCCGCCGGCTGTGGCGCGCGACGACAACCTCGGCCCCTGAGGATCGCAAGGGCACCTCACCGGCAAGGAAGGCCGCGCGCAACTCGGCCGCGCGGGCCTCGAGCCGCCGGATATCGGCCCGCAACGCCAGGAATTCATCGACCGGGTGCATGATGCCCTCCCATCCCGCATAGAACGCGCATCGAGCCTAGGCGCGAAAGGTTAACGAACTCTGACCTTGCGTCTGTTGCGGTGTCGGCTATGCCCCCGGGTCATGGCCCTGCCCCCTCAGCCCCGAATCGCCGTGGTTCTCGGCGCTGCCGTCTGGCCGGGCGGCACCCCCTCGCCCACGCTGCGGCGGCGGGCCGCCCATGCCGTCGCGCTGTATCACGCCGGACGGGTGGACGCCGTGCTGGGTTGCGGCGGCACCGGACGGCACGGCCCGGCCGAAGCCGTGGTCATCGCGCGCCTTTGCCGCGACGCCGGGGTGCCCGACAGCGCGATCGGGATCGAGGACCGATCCGCCACCACGCGTGAGAACCTGACCCATGCGCGCGCCCTTTTGCCCCGGGGCGCGGCGGTGGTGATCGTCACCGACCCCTACCACGCGCCGCGCGCGCGCCTGCTGGCGCGTCAACTGGGCCTCGCCGCCACGCATAGCTGCCCTGCCGCGCGCCGGATCGGCCCGCGCCAATGGCTGCGTCACCTCCCGCGCGAGGCGCTGGCGCTGATCGCGACCCTGCTGCGGCTGCGTTAGCGCAGCAGGTGCACCGCGCATGTGGCGTGGCGCGCGACGCGGGTCGCGGTCGCGCCGACCAGCGTCCGGTCCGAGCGGTGCGAGGCCAGAACGATGCAATCCACGCCCTCGGCCTGCGCGAAATCGAGTAGCGCACCGCCCGGCTCGCCTTCGATCACCGCGACATGCGCCTGGTCCAACCCGGCCGCCTGCCGCGCCAGATCTTCGCGGATGGCCTCACGCAACTCGTCGCGCCAGCCCTCGGGCATGTAGTCGATGGCGTAGAAAGGCACCTTTTCCATCACATGCACCAGCAAGACCACCGCGTCGCGGGCCGACAGCGCCCGCGCGATCTGCAACTCGCGGCTGATGTCATAGCCAGGCTCATAGGCGACGGGGACGAGGATGCGGGTATACATGGCGTGTCCTTTCAGGCGCTGGATGCGGGGAACGGCCCCCCTGGGGATGTAGGCCACGGACGGGCGGGCCCCAAGGGCGCGGCCCCTCAGTTCTGCGGGATCAGCACCGAAAGGCCCAGCATCCGCCAGACCTGCATCCCGCCGCGATAATAGCCGATGTGATCGGCGGGAAAGCCGGCCTCGATCATGCGGCGGATGGCGGTGGGGGACTGTCCGCACCACGGCCCATTGCAGAACAGCACGACCCGGTTGGGGGCGTCGCAGGCAAAGCCGTCGAAATCGACCTGGCAGCCCAGCAGATCCAGCCGGTCGGCGGCTTCGGTATAGGGAATGTGGATGGCGCCCGGGATGGTGCCGCCCAGATAGTCGGCGCGCACGCGGCTATCGACGACGATCACCGCCGGATCCTCGAGCGCGGCGATCAGTTCCAGCTCGCCCAGCGTGGTCACCCCCTCGGCCGGGGTCATCGGCTGGATGCAGAAATTCGGGCAAGGCCGCGAGGTGCGCGCCCATTCGCCCGTCACCTCGTGCGCGTTGTCCTGAATGCGCGCGATCTCGACCGGGCCGGCGTCCGTCGCGACGGTGACCGAGGCGCGATCGGGGGTGATCCCGACGGGATCGGCCAGGGCCGCGCCGGCGGTCGCGGTGGCCAGAACGGCGGCGGTGAACAGGATGTGACGCATGGAACCCTCCTTCGACTGCGGCCCCCAGCCTAGCAGGCCGGGGCCCCGGGCCAAAGCGGGAATGCCCGCGCGGATCAGTCCTCCATCGCCTCGAGTTCGTCGATGAAGCCCGAGATCATGGTCAACCCCTTGTCCCAGAACGCCGGGTCCGAGGCGTCCAGCCCGAAGGGCGCCAGAAGCGCCTTGTGGTGCTTGGAGCCGCCGGCGCTGAGCATGTCGAAATATTTGTCCTGGAACCCGTCGGGCGCGTCCCGATACGCCGCGTAGAGCGCGTTCACCAACCCGTCGCCAAAGGCATAGGCATAGACGTAGAACGGCGAATGCACGAAATGCGGGATATAGGACCAGAAGGTTTCATACCCGTCCATGAAGTGGAACACCGGACCCAGGCTTTCGGCCTGAACCGACATCCACAGCGCGTTGATGTCATCGGGCGTCAACTCGCCCTGCCGGCGGGCGGCGTGCAGCTTGCATTCGAAATCGTAAAAGGCGATCTGCCGCACGACGGTGTTGATCATGTCTTCGACCTTGCCAGCCAGCAGGGTCTTGCGCTCGGCCAGGGTCCGGGCGTTCGCCAGAAGCCGCTGGAAGGTCAGCATCTCGCCAAAGACCGAGGCGGTCTCGGCCAGGGTCAGGGGCGTTGCGGACAGAAGCTCGCCTTGCGCGGCGGCCAGCCGCTGGTGCACGCCATGCCCCAGCTCATGCGCCAGGGTCATCACGTCGCGCGGTTTGCCCAGGTAATTGAGCATCACATAGGGGTGCACGGTGGTCACCGTGGGATGGGCAAAGGCGCCGGGGGCCTTGCCCATCTTCACGCCGGCGTCGATCCAGCCCTTGTCGAAGAACGGCTGCGCCAGTTCGGCCATGCGCGGATCAAAGGCGGCATAGGCGGACATCACCGTCTGGCGTGCCTCGGCCCAGCCGATGGTGCGCGGCGCCTCGATCGGCAGGGGCGCGTTGCGATCCCAGATTTCCAGCCGTTCCAGCCCCAGCCATTTGGCCTTGAGCGCATAATAGCGGTGCGAGAGGCGCGGATAGGCGGCGACAACGGCGTTGCGCAGCGCCTCGACGACCTCGGGCTCGACATGGTTGGACAGGTGGCGGCCATGCTGCGGCGTCGGCATCTTGCGCCAGCGATCCGAGATTTCCTTTTCCTTGGCCAGCGTGTTGTGGACACGGGCGAACAGGCGGATGTTGCCGTCGAACACCCGTGCGAGCGATTGCGCGGCGGCCTGGCGACGGGCCCGCGCCGGATCGGTCAGCAGGTTGAGGGTCGCCTCCAGCGGCAGCGGATCGTCGAGCCCCTCGACGGTGAAGCTGAGGCCGGCCATCGTCTCGTCGAACAGCCGGTTCCAGGCGGCAGCGCCGACGGTGGACTGGTCGTGCAGGAATTTCTCCAGTTCGTCCGACAACTGGTGCGGCCGCATCGCGCGCATCCGTTCGATCACCGGGCGGTAGCGGCCCAGCGCCGGATCGGCGGTCAGCAGAGCCTCCATCGCCGCGTCGTCGATGCGGTTCATCTCCAGCGAAAAGAACACCAGCGGCGTGGTCGCCACCGTGACCCGATCCTGCGCGTCGGCCATGAACTTGGCGCGTTCGCTGTCGGTGGTCGCCTGGTAATAGCGCAGCCCGGCATAGGACATGAGCCGCCCGGCAGTGATGTCGATCGCCTCATAATCGCGGATGCAGGTGAGCATCCCGGCCGCGTCCAGCGTCGCCAGCTTGCCCTCGTAGGCGGTCGCGAAATCGGCGCAGGCGGTGTCCAGCCAGTCGAGATCGCGCGCGACCTCGGGTGCGTCGGGCGCGGGATAGAGGTCGCTCAAGTCCCATTCGGGCAAGGCGCCCAGACCCGCGCCCGAGGGTTCGACATCGAAAAGGCGCGTATCTTGCAGGGCGGGCAGTCGAAACATCGGGGATCTCCGGGCTGGGTTGCCCGGGATGTAGCGGCAAGACCCGCGCAAGACAACCCGCGCGGGGCCTCTGCGGCGATGCGCCGGTCAGCGGCGCACGGTCAGATAGGCCTCTTGCGCGCGATTGAACGTGTCGGCCGCCTTTTGCGTGGCATCGGGATCATCGCCTCGGGCCGCCACCAACTGCCAGGCCACATAGAGCAGGTCGAGCGACTTGCCCATCCCGTCAACGTCGCCGTTCGCCATCGAGACGTCGAAGTCGTCCGCGAACCGCTGCATGAAATCGACGATCTCGGGCGAACGATACTGATCCAGTTCGGTCTGGACGGCCGTCGCGTCGTCGGCCGTAAGGGACTGAAGCTGATAGTCCGAGGTCGCGCCCGATCCTCCGCCACCGCACGCGCCGGAAAGGCCCGCAAGATCGTTGAAGGACGTCGAGCCTTCGGGCGTGCTCAGACCGCGGGCTTGCATTTCGTCGTTAAAGATCGACGCACGGTCCAGAACGCTGTTGATATAGTCGTCGGTTTCGTTCATCGCGCGGAGGTTTTCGACCTTGACGGACACTTCTGCATAGCCCGCCAGAAGTTCACTGTCAGACAGGTTCCCGACTTCCGAGGCGAAGCTGTCCGCCTCCCCGGCGAGATCGCCGGTCAGAACCTGCAACGTGTAGTCACCGGCGCAGTTTCCGGCGACCGTGGCCCCGGTCAGGGCCGCATTGATGGCCTCGCCCAAGGCATTGGTGCCGGACCGGACGGCCCCCACCGAGGCGACGCCGATCCCGACGATCGCAGCACTGAGAACCACCCAATCGACCGCGACCGCGCCACGATCGCAGAAAAGAAAACGTCGAATCACGCGCACCATTTGAAAACCCGCTCCTACACACGGAAACCCGGTGTATGAGCAGGAATTCAGGCAAATTAATGGCTGCGGTCAGCTTCTGCGGCGGCCCCGGCGTTCGCGCCCACCGCCGTGATTGTGGGTGGGATCGCCACAGCCCACGGGCTCGGTTCCGTCCGAGGCGGAACTGAATGGACCCAGCGCGGCGGTGATCTGCTCCAGCGTCGGACGCTCGCCGATCGGGCGGGTGTCCAGCGCCTCGCGCATGGCGCGCAGGTGCTCGGGCATCGTGCCGCAGCAGCCGCCGATGATCCGGGCCCCGGCGTCGCGTGCCAGCACCGCGTATTCGGCCATCAGCGCGGGCGTGCCGTCATACTTGATCGCGCCATCCACATATTTCGGGATGCCCGCGTTGCCCTTGGCGATGACCGGCAGTTCGGGGCCCAGCGCCAGGAAACCCAGGACGGTCCGCATCAGGTCCGACGCGCCGACGCCGCAGTTGGCGCCAAAGGCGACCGGCGGATAGTCCAGCTTGCCGACCAGCTTCACGAAATCGGCCGAGGTGACGCCCATCATCGTGCGCCCGGCGGTGTCGAAGCTCATGGTGCCGGCCCAGGGCATCCCCGCCAGTCGGCAGCCCTCGGCGGCGGCGGCGTATTCCTCGGGCGCCGAGATCGTCTCGACCCACAGGATATCGACGCCCCCCTCCTTCAGACCTTCGGCCTGTTCGTGGAACATCTCGACCGCGCCGGCATGGGTCAGCGTGCCCATCGGCGCCATGATCTCGCCCGTTGGTCCCATCGAACCCGCGACCAGCACCTTGCGCCCCGCCTTGTCGGCAACCGCGCGGCCGATCTCGGCGCCGACGCGGTTCAACTCGCGCACCCGGCCCTGGGCGCTGTGCAGTTTCAGGCGGCTGGCGTTGCCGCCAAAGGTGTTGGTCAGGAACAGGTCCGACCCGGCCTCGACCGCCGAGGAATAGAGCGTGGTGATCCGGTCGGGGTGATCGACATTCCAGAATTCGGGCGCGTCACCCGAACTGAGGCCCATGTTGAACAGATTGGTCCCGGTGGCGCCATCCGCCAGCAGAAAGCCGCGTTCGGCCAGAAGGGCGGACAGGGGATCGGACGAAAGGGGCATCGGTGTCCTCGGCAATGCAAAACGCGCCGCAAGGCGCGGCGCGTTCCGGTTGTCGCACAGATCGGCGCGGGGCGCAAATGCGCGCGCCTCATGACGATGATGAAGGGCTCAGCCCTGCTTCAGCAATTCCCGCTGCGCGGCGTGCAGGAACTCGACCATGCGGGCGCGCACGGTGGCCTCGTCGGCCTTGCCCGCCAGGTCCTTGACCAGCTTGCGCACCACGTCCTCGTCGCCCTCTTCCTCAAAGTCGGCGGCGATCACCTCCAGCACATAAGCCCCTTCGGCGTCGCCCGACTTGCCCAGCAGGCCCGCGGCCCAGTGGCCCAGCGCCTTGTTGCGCCGTGCGGTGGCCTTGAACGCCATCTCGGCGTCGTGGGCGAATTTCGCTTCAAAGGCGTTTTCGCGGTCGTCGAAGGTGGTCATGGGCAGGGCCTCTTGCAGTCTTGCGTGGGGTCGTTTCCGACCCAGATATGGGGGCAGACGGCCCGCGCTGCAAGCACTGTTTGCAGTTGCGGCGACCCGACCGGGCGCTGCGCTTGCGGGGCGGGTGCGCATGGCGTATAGGCACGGCTGACTTCAGCCGCCCGCGCCTTGCCGCGGGCCCTTCGGGGAATCACCTGACATGGCGAGACGC
This sequence comes from Rhodobacter sp., assembly GCA_020637515.1. Lineage (NCBI taxonomy): Bacteria > Pseudomonadati > Pseudomonadota > Alphaproteobacteria > Rhodobacterales > Rhodobacter > Rhodobacter sp. The sequence continues at coordinate 2,962,467 of JACKKG010000001.1, forward strand.
ACCAAGGTTTACGAGGGCAAGGCCAAGATCCTCTACGAGGGCCCGGAACCGGGAACCTTCATCCAGTATTTCAAGGACGACACCAGCGCCGGCGACGGCGCCAAGAAGGCCCAGATCGAGGGCAAGGGCGTGCTGAACAACCGGCTGTCCGAATATTTCATGACCGGGCTGAACGACATCGGCGTGCCGACGCATTTCATCCGCCGCATCAACATGCGCGAGCAGTTGATCCGCGCGGTCGAGATCATCCCGCTCGAGGTCGTCGTGCGCAACATTGCCGCCGGGTCGATCTCGAAGCGGCTGGGGATCGAAGAGGGCACGCCCCTGCCCCGCCCGATCGTCGAATTCTACTACAAGAACGACGCGCTGCACGACCCGCTGGTCAGCGAGGAACATATCCTGGCGTTCGGCTGGGCCACGCATCAGGACCTCGACGACATCGTCGCGCTGGCGCTCAGGGTGAACGACTTCCTGTCGGGCGTCATGATGGGCGTCGGCATCAAGCTGGTGGATTTCAAGATCGAGATCGGCCGCATCTATGACGGCGATTTCATGCGCCTGGTTGTCGCCGACGAGATCAGCCCCGACAGCTGCCGGCTGTGGGACGCCAAGACCGGCCAGAAACTGGACAAGGACGTCTTCCGCCGCGACCTGGGCAACCTGTCCGAAGCCTATACCGAGGTGGCCCGCCGGCTGGGCGTGATGCCCGCCTCGGCCGCCACGCCGATGACCAAGCCGAAACTGATGAACTGAGAGGCCCTGCGATGAAAGCGCGCGTGCATGTCATGCTGAAAACCGGCGTCCTGGACCCGCAGGGCGAGGCCGTGCGCCACGCGCTGGCGGCGCTGGGCTTTGACGGGGTCGAGGCCGTGCGCCAGGGCAAGGTGATCGAGCTGGACCTGGCCGAAACCGACCGCGCGGCGGCCGAAACGGCGGTCAGGGCGATGTGCGAGAAGCTGCTCGCCAACACCGTGATCGAACGCTACGAGGTCGAGCTGGTCTGAGGCTGGCACGAACGCGCGACGAAAAAAGGGGGGCGCTGCCCCCCTCTTTGCTGCGCAAATTCACCCCCCGGGATATTTCCGGCACAAAGAAGGGGGCCGGTCCGCCGCCCCCCCGGGGACCCTGGGTCAGATCACCGCCGTCGGGTCCGCAAAGCCTTGTGGCAGGATCAGGTTGTGGCGGCCCAGGGCCTTGACGTCGCGCTCGCCGCACAGCGCCATGGTCATGTCCAGTTCCTTGCGCAGGACTTGCAGCGCCGTGGTCACGCCCTGCTCGCCCATCGCGCCCAGCCCATAGATGAAGGCGCGGCCAATATAGGTGGATTTCGCGCCCATGGCGACGGCCTTGAGGATGTCCTGTCCGCTGCGGATGCCGCTGTCCAGGTGCACCTCGGTCGTGTCGCCGACCGCGTCCAGGATCGACGGCAACATGCGGATCGAGGACATCGCCCCGTCCAGCTGCCGGCCGCCGTGATTCGACACCACGATGGCGTCGGCCCCCAGCTTCTGCGCCATGACCGCGTCCTCGGGGTCGTTGATGCCCTTGAGGATGAACTTGCCGCCCCACATGTCGCGCAGCTTCTCGATCTTGGACCAGTCGAGTTGCGGGTCGAACTGCTCTGCCGTCCATTGCATCAGCGAGGCGGGGTCGCCGACACCCTTGGCATGGCCCACGATATTGCCGAAGAAGCGCCGTTTGGTGCCCAGCATCCCCATGCCCCAGCGCCATTTCGTGGCCAGGTTGACCATCGTCGGCAGCGTCAGCTTGGGTGGGGCGCTGAGCCCGTTCTTCAGGTCCTTGTGTCGCTGGCCCAGCAGTTGCAGATCCAGCGTCAGCACCAGCGCCGAACAGCCCGCATCCTTGGCGCGCTGGATGATGTTGCGAACGAAATCCTCGTCCTTCATCACATAGAGCTGGAACCAGAAGGGTTTGCTGGTGGCCTGCGCCACGTCCTCGATCGAGCAGATCGACATCGTGGACAGCGTGAAGGGGACGCCGAAGGCCTCGGCAGCCCTGGCCGCCAGGATCTCGCCGTCGGCGTGCTGCATTCCGGTCATGCCCACCGGCGCCAGCGCCACCGGCATCGCGACGTCCTGGCCGATCATCTCGGTCCGGGTCGAGCGGTTCGACATGTCCACGGCGACGCGCTGGCGCAGGTGGATCTTCTGGAAATCGGATTTGTTTTCGCGGAACGTCTGTTCGGTCCAGCTTCCCGATTCGCAGTAATCGTAGAACATGCGCGGGGCGCGCCGACGGTAGAGGCGGTGCAGATCCTCGACGGTGGTGATGACGGGCATGGGCGTCCCTCCGGAAATTGGTCAGGTTTTCTTACCGCCACACGGCGTTTCGCGCAAGCGCGGGGCGCAAGGAATTCTTGCCCGCGGCACCGATCTGGCCTATGTGCGGGCTCTCGATTGAACGGGGTATTCCGATGGCACACAAGGTCTTCATCGATGGCGAAGTCGGCACCACGGGGTTGCAGATCCGCGCGCGGCTGGAAAACCGCGCGGATATCGCCCTGGTCCAGGTCGAGTCCGCGCGCCGAAAGGACCCCGAGGCGCGGCGCGCGGCGCTGGCCGAGGCGGATGTCGCCATCCTGTGCCTGCCCGACGACGCGGCGCGCGAGGCGGCGGCACTGGCCGCGCCCCATGGCACGCGGCTGATCGACGCCTCGACCGCGCATCGGGTGGCCGACGACTGGGTCTTCGGCCTGCCCGAAATGGCCCCGGGCCAGCGCGCGGCGGTGGCGGCGGCGACCCGGGTGTCGAACCCCGGCTGCTGGTCCACCTGCGCCATTGCCATGATCCGGCCGCTGGTGCAGGCCGGGCTGATCGACCGGACCGCGCCGCCGGCGATCTCGGGCGTGTCGGGCTACAGCGGTGGCGGCAAGGCGATGATCGCCGAGTTCGAAACGGGCGCGACCCGGGGCTCGTTCCTGTATGGCGCGGCGCAGGGACACAAGCACCTGCCCGAGATCACCCGTCACGGTCTGCTGGCGCGCGCGCCGGTGTTCGTGCCCTCGGTCGGGCAGTATGCGCAGGGCATGGCGGTGGCGCTGCACCTGCCGGATCTGGGCGCGGCGGGCATGAAGGCCGTGGACGAGGCGCTGCGCGCGCATTACGCGGGCGAGCGGTTTGTCGGTGTCGTGGACCCCGCGGTGCACGAGCCCCGCGTGAACCCCGAGCGGCTGAACGGCACGAACCGGTTGGAACTCAGCGTGCACGGAAACGCCGCGACGGGTGCCGCCACGGTGATCGCGGTGCTCGACAACCTTGGCAAGGGGGCCTCGGGGGCGGCGGTGCAGAACCTGAACCTGATGCTGGGCGTGGACGAGGCCACGGGCCTTTGACCCGCATCGCATGGTGACCCGTATCGCGTAGGGTGCGTGCTAGCACGCACCCTACCAAAGGCTAGGCCCGATGCGCGCCCTCGGCGAGCGCGGCCACGAAGGCCAGGATTTCGGCCACAGGTTTGCCCTCGCCGATCAGCTTGACAATGGCCGAGCCGACAACCGCGCCATCCGCGACCGAGGCGATGGATTGCGCCGCCTCGGGGGTGGTGATGCCAAAGCCCACGATCACCGGCAGGTCCGTCGCCGCCTTGATCCGCGCAACCTCGGGTCCGACATCGGCGGCCTGCGCCACGGCGGCGCCGGTGATCCCGGTGATCGACACATAATAGACGAACCCCGAGGTATTCTGCAGCACCTTGGGCAGGCGCCGTTCGTCGGTGGTCGGCGTGGCCAGGCGGATGAAGTTGAGCCCGGCCGCCTGAGCCGGGATGCAAAGTTCCGAGTCTTCCTCGGGCGGCAGGTCGACGACGATCAGCCCGTCGATCCCGGCTTCCTGCGCCTCGACCAGGAAGCGGTCCACGCCGCGCGCGTAGATCGGGTTGTAATAGCCCATCAGCACGATCGGCGTGAGCGCGTCGCCCGCGCGGAAGGCGCGCACCATGTCCAGCACCTGGTCCATGGTCATGCCGCCATCGAGCGCGCGTTGCCCGGCGCGCTGGATTGTCGGGCCGTCGGCCATCGGGTCGGTGAACGGCATCCCCAGTTCGATGATGTCCACGCCCGCGCCCGGCAGGCCCTGCATCACCCGAAGCGAGGTCCCGGCGTCCGGATCGCCGCCCATCATGTAGGCCACGAAAGCCTTGCGCCCCTCGGCGCGCAGGCGGGCAAAAGTGTCGTCGATCCTGGTCATGCCGCTCCCCGTCGAATGCCGGACAGGGCTTGCACCGGCGGGCGCGGGAAATCAAGGCCCCTCGCGCCCCGCCCCCTTGCGCCAGCGGCCCGCGCGGTGCATGTCTCGGCCATGGACTGGATCAAGATCATACACATTCTCTGCGTCATGGGCTGGATGACCTCCATCTTCGCCGTGCCGCGCGCGCTGATCTACTGGAAGCGCGATTTTGCCGCGACCGGGCAGCAGGGGCCCCTGGGTGACCTGACCTACCGGCTCTATCGCTTCTCGGCCGGGCTGGGTGTGATCGCGGTGCTGACCGGGCTGTGGATGGGCTGGCAGGTCTGGCATTTCGTGCCGTGGATCCACCTCAAGCTCACGCTCGTCGCCCTGCTGGGCGCGCATTACGTCTGGACCGGCGTGCTGGTCGGTCGCGCCCGACGCGGCGTGTTCCGCGAGGGCGAGACCTGGCTGCGGGTCTTCAACGAGGTCAGCGTGATCGCCGTGATCGCCATCCTGTGGGTGGTGGTGGTAAAACCCTTCTGACCCTTGCCTCGCCCCGGCGCCTGCCCTAGAAGCGCGAGCGACAAACGGCGGAGGGTCCGATGGGTTTCAGAATGGGTATCGTGGGGCTGCCGAATGTCGGCAAATCGACCCTGTTCAACGCGCTGACCCGCACCGCGGCCGCACAGGCCGCGAATTTTCCGTTCTGCACCATCGAACCCAATGTGGGCGAGGTCGCCGTGCCCGACGCGCGGCTGGACGCGCTGGCCGCGATCGCGGGATCGAAGCAGATCATCCCGACGCGGATGACCTTCGTGGATATCGCAGGCCTGGTGCGCGGCGCCTCGAAGGGCGAGGGGCTGGGCAACCAGTTCCTGGCCAACATCCGCGAATGCGACGCCATCGCGCATGTGCTGCGCTGCTTCGAGGACGGCGACATCACCCATGTCGAAGGGCGCATCGACCCGGTCGCGGATGCCGAGACCATCGAAACCGAACTGATGCTGGCGGACCTGGAAAGCATCGAGCGGCGGCGCGCCAACCTGCAACGCAAGCTCAAGGGCAGCGACAAGGACGCCGCCGATCAGGACCGGCTGCTGGCGCTGGCGCAAAAGGCGCTGGAAGACGGCCGGCCCGCGCGCGCCGTCGCCGTGGCCGAGGACGACCAGCGCGCCTGGCGGATGCTGCAACTGCTGACCGCGAAACCGGTGCTTTTTGTCTGCAATGTCGAGGAATCCGCGGCCGCGAATGGCAACGCCCAGACCGCGCGCGTCGCCGCGATGGCCGCCGCCCAGGGCGCGGGGATCGTCGTGATCTCGGCCCGGATCGAGGAGGAGATCAGCCAGCTCGATGCCGAGGAAGCGGCGCTGTTCCTCGAGGAGATGGGGCTCGAGGAGGCCGGGCTGGACCGGTTGATCCGCGCGGGCTACGAACTGTTGGGATTGCAGACCTATTTCACCGTCGGCCCCAAGGAAGCGCGCGCCTGGACGATCGCCAGGGGCACCCTCGCGCCGCAGGCGGCCGGGGTCATCCACGGCGATTTCGAGAAGGGCTTCATCCGCGCCGAAACCGTGGCCTTTGCCGATTACGTCGCCTGCAAGGGCGAGGCGGGGGCCAAGGAGGCCGGCAAGTTCCGCGTCGAAGGCAAGACCTACGAGGTCAAGGACGGCGACGTCCTGCATTTCCTGTTCAACGCCTGACCCGCCCCGGTTCGGCGCACGCTCCGCAGGCAGCGGAACGAAGGGCGGGTTTCGCCCTCGGCCGGCAGCCTTCCAGGCTGCAGCCCTCGGGCGACCGGGCGCGGCGCTGACGCGCCGCGCGCAGGGGGCTTTGCGCCCCCTCTTCGCTGCGCGAATTCACCCCCGCAGGATATTTGGGGCACAAAGACGGGCACGGGCGCGCGCCATGGCGCTGTGGAACGCCCGACGCGGCTAGGAGCCCATCGGGGTCCAGGGCCAGGGTTTCTTGTCGCTGGCCGCCGACTGATAGCGCGCGGCCTTGGCCACCCAGGCGCCGACCATGCTGCCGAAATCGCCCAGTTCCTCGTTCGGGCGGCCCCGGTTCGCGATCATGATGACGATTTGCAGCACGGCGATCGCGAACAGAAGCGACTGCGCGACCGAGATCAGCATGGTGATGACGACGATCCACAGGATGCGCGGCCAGAGTTCGCGGCTGCCCGGCTCGAAGTCTTCCGTGTCCTCGTCGAAGCCGTTCGGGCGCATGGGCGCCTCCGTTGTCGTTGACCGGGTCCAGACTGCGGCATGGCGGGCGACAGGGCAAGGGGGTGATCGCGCGCCTGCCCCGGCCCTCGGCATGGCCTCGGGCGTTCGGCGCTGACAAGCGTCCACTGGACGCTTGTCCGGGCGCGCCTCACCCCGCGCGGTAGTTGGGGCTTTCGCGGGTGATCTGGACGTCGTGGACGTGGCTTTCCTTGAGCCCCGCGCCGGTGATGCGGACGAACTGGCAGCCGGTGCGCATCTGCTCGACGGTGGCGTTGCCGGTGTAGCCCATCGCCGCGCGCAATCCGCCCACCATCTGGTGGATCACGGTGCCGACCGCGCCCTTGTAGGGCACCTGCCCCTCAATCCCCTCGGGCACCAGCTTGTCCGAGGCCGCGTCCTTCTGGAAGTAGCGGTCGGCCGAGCCGCGCGCCATCGCGCCCAACGAGCCCATGCCGCGATAGCTCTTGTAGCTGCGGCCCTGGTAGAGGATGACCTCGCCCGGGGCTTCCTCGGTCCCGGCGATGGCCGAGCCGACCATGGCGCAACTGGCGCCCGCCGCGATCGCCTTGGCGAAATCGCCCGAGAACTTGATGCCACCGTCGGCGATGATCGGCACGTCGCCCGCAGCCCCCGCCGCGTCCATGATCGCCGTCAGTTGCGGCACGCCGACGCCGGCGACGATCCGCGTGGTGCAGATCGACCCCGGGCCGATCCCCACCTTGACCGCATCCGCCCCGGCGTCGATCAGCGCGCGCGTCGCCTCGGCGGTGGCGACGTTGCCGGCCACCACCTGGACGGCGTTGGACAGCGCCTTGACCCGTTCGACGGCCTCGGCGACCGAGGCCGAGTGCCCGTGCGCGGTGTCGATCACCACCAGGTCCACCCCCGCGTCGATCAGCGCGGCCGAGCGTTCATAGCCCGCGTCCCCCACGGTCGAGGCCGCCGCGACACGCAACCGGCCCAGCTCGTCCTTGCACGCCATCGGGTGCAGCACCGCCTTTTCGGTGTCCTTCAGCGTCAGCAGTCCCGTCAGCCGCCCCTCGCCATTGACCACCAGAAGCTTCTCGATCCGGCGTTCGTGCATCATGCCGCGCGCCGCCTCGCGGTCGGCGGGCTCGCGCAGGATCGCCAGGTTGTCGGCCGTCATCATCGCCCGCACCGGCGTGCGCGGATCATCGACAAAGCGCATGTCGCGATTGGTGACGATGCCGACCACGCGGCCGCCCGCATCGACCACCGGAAAGCCGGTGACGTTGTAGCGTTCGGCCAGCGCCTTGGCATCGGCCAGGGTCTGGTCGGGGGTCAGGGTGACGGGGTTGTAGACGATACCCGATTCGAACCGTTTCACGCGGCGGACTTCCTCGGCCTGCTGGTCCGGGGTCAGGTTGCGGTGGATCACGCCCATGCCGCCCGCCTGCGCCATGGCGATCGCCATGCGGGCCTCGGTCACGGTGTCCATCGCCGAGCTGAGCAACGGGATGTTCAGGCGAATCGACCGGGTCACCCGGGTCGAGACATCGGCCTGCGAGGGCAGCACGCTGGAGGCGGCCGGAACCAGGAGGACATCGTCAAAGGTGAGGGCCTCGCGAATCTGCATGGGGGACTCCTGTGTCAGGGGTGCATCGCTTGGCACGGCCCTATGGCACGGGATGCCCGGAAAGGAAAGGGGCGCCGCCGCCGCAGCCACGCGCCACGCGCGGCCCGGCCGGTCTGCGCCCTGAGGCGGGGGCCCGGTGACGCGCCCCCATCATGCGCCCCCATTCCGCCCGCAACGCTCACGCGCGCGTCAGAAACGCTTCGAACGCGGCGAGCGTGGCGTCCGAAACGTGGTGCTCCATCCCCTCGGCGTCGAGTTCGGCGGTCTCGGCCGGGACCCCCACCGCGACCAGGAACGACACAACCACCCGGTGGCGCAGCCGCACCCTTTCGGCCAGTTCGGCGCCCGCCTCGGTGAGGAACACCCCCCGATAGGGGCGCGACACCGCCAGGCCCTCGCGCTTGAGCCGCGCCATGGCCTTGGTGACGGTGGGATGCGTGACCCCCATGCGCTGGGCGATGTCGGTGATCCGCGCCTCGCCCATCTCGGCGGTCAGATCGCCGATCAGTTCGACATAATCCTCGAGCAGGGCAACCGACTGCGCCGAGCGGGCCTGCACGAAGCGGTCCGGCGCGGGGGGCGTGTCGTCGTCCAGCGGCAAAAGGGGGGCTTGCATCGGGTGGGGCATCGAGAAGGCATCGTGGGGCGGTAACGGGCGGGGCGCGTGGTGCGGTCGGTCCCCCACCCTAACCGCAGACGCCGCTCGACGCAAACGGGGCGTCACTCCTTTGCCCCTTGCACTTTCCGTAGCCTTGGCTACATTTCGCGCAACAAAGGTCCAGTCATGCAACCCGGAACACTCAGCGACCGCACCCGAACCACGCTGTCCCATGCCCTCGCCGGGCGCCGGGGCGGACTGCGCACCGCGCTGGCCGTCGCCGGGCCCGCGGTCATTGCCTCGGTCGCCTACATGGACCCCGGGAACTATGCGACCAACATCCAGGCCGGGGCCGGCTATGGCTACGGCCTGTTGTGGGTGGTCCTCATGGCCAACCTCATCGCGATGCTGTTCCAGGCGCTGTCGGCGCGACTCGGCATCGTCACCGGCAAGAACCTGGCGGAACTTTGCCGCGACGAATTCCCCCGGCCCGTGGTCTGGGCGATGTGGGCGGTGAGCGAGGTCGCGGCCATGGCCACCGACCTGGCCGAATTCCTGGGCGGCGCCATCGGCCTCGCGCTGCTGTTCGGCCTGCCGCTCATGCAAGGCATGATCGCGACGGCGGTCATAACCTACGCGATCCTGATGGTCGAACAGCGCGGATTCCGGCCGATGGAACTGGTGATCGGCGCCTTCGTGGGCATCATCGGGCTATGCTACCTGGCCGAAATGGCCATCGCGCCCGTGGACTGGGGCCAGGCCGCTCAGGGGCTGACCTCGCCCGACCTGCCCGATGCCACCGCGCTGACCATCGCCGTCGGCATCATCGGCGCGACCGTGATGCCACACGCGATCTATCTGCATTCGGGCCTGACCCAGTCGCGGGTCCAGGTCGCATCCCCGGACGAGCGACGCCGGCTTTTGCGGTTCTCGAACATCGAGGTCGTGCTGGCGCTCGCGGTCGCGGGCATGATCAATATCGCCATGGTCATCATGGCCGCCTCGGCCTTTCACCACGGCCACGCCGAGGTCGCCGAGATCGAGACCGCCTATCACATGCTCACGCCGCTGCTGGGCGCCGGCGCGGCGGTCGCCTTCCTGGTGTCGCTCATCGCCTCGGGGATCTCGTCCTCGGTCGTGGGCACGATGGCGGGGCAGATGATCATGCAAGGCTTCCTGCACATCCGCGTCCCGGTCTGGCTGCGCCGCCTCGTCACCATGGTGCCAGCCTTTGCCGTGGTGGCGATGGGCGTCAATGCGACCGAGGCACTGGTGCTCAGCCAGGTCGTCCTGTCGATCGCCCTGCCCGTGCCGATGATCGCCCTTGTGATCTTCACCGGCCGGCGCGACCTGATGGGCGACCACACGACCGGCCTCGCGATGCGCGGCGCGGCAATCCTGGGCTCCACGGTGGTGCTGACACTGAACCTGGTCCTGCTGACACAGACCTTCGGCCTGCTCGGCTGACAAGCCCCATCATCTTGTCCCAAATACGCACTTGGGGGTCTCCGAGGGGATCGGGGGGTTCTCAGGGGGGCGCGCGCGTCCCCCTGAGCGGGGGGTGCGGGGGGCTGGCCCCCCGCCCTTCCCTCACCCGCTCCCGTCAGACCGGCGGGCGCACATCGGCCGGGATCGGGCAGACATAGGGCGTCTCGGCCAGCCGCGCGGCGTGCTCGGCTTTCGCCTCGGCCAGCAGCGCGGGGTCCTCGATCAGCCTCTGGCCGCAGCGCGCCATCGCCAGACCGGCGTGGACCATCCCCTTGTGCGCGCCCGCGCTCTTGCCTTGCGCCGTCACCTGCCAGGAATGGCCCGGCGTGCCGATCGCCAGGGTCGAAACCAGCACCTCGGTCGTCGGCACCGCCCAGGTGACATCCGCCACGTCGGTCGAACCGACCAGCACCTCGCCGCCGGGCCGCAGCTTCACCACCCAGTCGCACAGCGGCGTGTCGGCGCGCGGCCGCTCGCGGATCACACGCCACGGCGTGGCGATATCCTCGGGGCTGAGCGTGGCCTGGATGGCACGGGCATAGGCGCGGTCGGCGTCGTCGAACGGCACGCCGCCGATCTCCTCCAGCACCCCATGCATGGTGCGGTCCATGACCTCGTTCACCAGGTTCTCGGACACCGCCGAGAACACCTTGCCCTCGACCTGGGTGCCGGTCATCAGCGCCGCGCCCCGGGCCACGTCGCGCACCCGGTCCACCAGGGCCCGCATGTTGGCCGAGGTCAGCGCCCGGATCGAATAGCGCACCACCGCCCGGGCCTGCACCACGTTGGGCGCCCGCCCGCCGGCGTCGAGATAGGCGTAATGGATGCGCGCGTCCTGCACCATGTGCTCGCGCAGATAGTTCACGCCGACCGACATCAGCTCGACCGCGTCCAGCGCCGAGCGGCCCAGGTGCGGCGACATCGCCGCGTGCGAGGACCGGCCGGTAAAGGTGAAATCGATGCGCGTGTTGGCCAGGCTTTCGGGGTCGTCCACGCGCGTCATGTCGTTGGGGTGCCAGGTGATCGCCGCGTCCACGTCGCGAAACGCCCCCTCGCGCACCAGGAAGGTCTTGGCCGCGCCGCCCTCTTCCGCCGGGCAGCCGTAGTAGCGCACGCGCCCCGGCGTGCCGGTCTCCTCCAGCCAGTCCTTCAGCGCGCAGGCCGCCAGCAGGGCCGCCGCGCCCAGAAGATTGTGCCCGCAGCCGTGGCCGTTGCCGCCCGGTTCCAGTTCGCGCTGCTCGGCGATGCCGGCGACCTGGCTCAGCCCCGGCAGCGCGTCGTATTCGCCCAGGATCGCAATCACGGGCCCGCCTTCGCCCGCCTCGCCCATCACCGCCGTGGGGATGCCGCCCAGCCCCTCGGTCACCCGAAACCCCTTGGCCTTCAGCATCGCCGTATGCTCGGCGCACGAGGCGGTTTCCTGATAGAGCGTTTCGGGCGTGCCCCAGACCCGGTCCGCCAGACCCGTCAGGTCCGCGCGGTGGGTGGCGATATGGTGCTGGATCGGGTGGGTATTGCGCATGTTAACCTCCTGCGTCGGGCCGAGTTCACCCGAACCCGCCGCAAAAGGCAATGGGCGGCGCCAACCGGCGCCGCGCCGCCGGGGGTCAGAGCCGCGCCTTCAGCCAGGCCCCGATGCGGCGGACCGCGTCCACGCCCTGCGGACTGGCCCGCCGGATCGACACAAAGGCATGGATCTGCCCGGGATAGGGCAGCAGCGTGACGGGAACCCCGGCCGCCTCGAGCGCCTCGGCATAAAGGCGGCCGTCGTCCCACAGCGGATCGTGGCCGGCGTGGACGATCAGCGCCGGCGGCTGGCCCGCCAGATGGGGCGACAGGATCGGCGCAAGGCGGGGATCGTCACGGTCCTGCCCCTCGGGCAGGTATTGGTCCAGATACCAGCCGACGCGCTCGGTCGGCAGAACATAGGCGTCGTGCATCGCGCGCATCGAAGGCGTGTCCATCCCGGATTCGACCGCCGGGTAGATCAGCACCTGCGCGATGGGCCGGGGCTGCCCAGCCAGCAGATGCATAAGCGCCGCCGTCAGATTGCCGCCCGCGCTGTCGCCCCCGACCGCCAGCCGTGCGGGATCGACGCCCCAGCGCCCGGGATCGGCGCAGAGCGCGCGCCAGGCGGCGGCACAATCGTCCAGACCGGCGGGAAACTTGTGTTCGGGCGCCAGCCGATAGTCCAGCGCGATGACCCGGAGTCCGGCTTCCAGCGCGATCTGGCCGCACAACCCGTCGTGCGTGTCCAGACCGCCCTGAACCCAGCCGCCGCCATGCAGGAACAGCAGGCACGGGCGGTCGGTCCGGTCGGGGTGGGTGTCGTAGATCCGCGCCGGCCGGTCGCCGGCAGCGCCGGGCAGCACGGTGTCGCGGCGCGTCACGCCCGCGGGACACGGCCGGTCGAATTTCGCTGCCAACAGTTGCAGCGACGCGCGGCTTTCGGCCAGTGTCGGCACGACACCGGGCTTTCGCACGCTGTTGAACAACTCGCCCACGGCCTGCGCCTTGGGGTCGATCCGCCGACCGTCCACGGTCCGCAAGCGGCCTGCGAACCAGAGCGCGGCAAAGGGTTCGGGCAGGCGGGTCAACGCCAACAGGCCCAGCAGTGTCAGTTTTCCCATCGGCGCCCTCCGTTTGCCGCAGTTGGCCATGGCCGGGCCCCGGGATCAAGGGCGAACCGCCCCGGAAAACCGTCGCAGGCGGCCCCGGGGCATACAGCAAAACGGCCCCCGATCGGGGGCCGTGCCAAATTGTCAGGGGCTGCGGGTCTCAGCCGATGATCGCGTTCAGCGCCGCCGAAGGGCGCATCACGGCCGCCAGCTTGGCCGGGTCGGGCAGGTAGTAGCCCCCCAGATCGCCCGGCGTTCCCTCGCCGGCGTGCAGTTCGGCCAGGATCGTCGCCTCGCCGTCGGCCAGGGCCTTGGCGATGGGCGCGAAATGCGCGGCCAGCGCCGGGTCCTCGGTCTGCGCGGCCAGGGCCTCGGCCCAGTAGCGGGCGAACCAGTAATGCGAGGTGCGGTTGTCGTTCTGGCCGACCTTGCCCTGGGGGCTGTCCTCGTTGTCCAGGACCTTTTGCGTCGCCGCGTCCACCGCCGCGCCCAGAAGCGCCGCCTTGGGATTGTTGCGGCTTTCCGCCAGGAAGTTGAAGCTTTCACCCAGTGCGCAGAATTCCCCCAGGCTGTCCCAGCGCAGGTGGTTTTCCTCCTGCACCTGCTGGACATGCTTGGGCGCGGTGCCGCCGGCGCCGGTCTCGAACATGCCGCCGCCGTTCATCAGCTTGACGATCGACAGCATCTTGGCCGAGGTCCCCAGCTCCAGGATCGGGAACAGGTCGGTCAGGTAGTCGCGCAGCACGTTGCCGGTAATGGTGACGCAATCCTTGCCCGCGCGGATGGTTTCGAGCGTGAAGCGGGTCGCGGCGCGCGGGTCCAGGATCGGAATGTCGATGCCGGCTGCCTTCAGCGCGGGTTCGACGTATTTGATCAGTTCCGCGTCATGGGCGCGGTTCTTGTCCAGCCAGAAGGCCGCCGCCCCCGTGGCCCGGGTCCGCGCGATGCCCAGCTGGATCCAGTCCAGGATCGGCGCCTTTTTCGCGGTGGCCGAGCGCCAGATGTCGCCCGCCTCGACCGCGTGCTCGTGCAGCACCTCGCCCGAGGCCAGCACGATCCGTACGATGCCTTTGGACGGGATCTCGAAGGTGGTGGGGTGGCTGCCGTATTCCTCGGCCTTTTGCGCCATCAGCCCGACGTTCGAGGCCGCCCCCGCCGTTGTCACGTCAAGCGCGCCGGTTTCCTTGAAATACTTGATCGTCTCGTCATAAACGCAGGCATAGGCGTTGTCGGGGATGCAGCATTTCGCATCCGCTTCCTTGCCGTCCGGGCCCCAGCCCTTGCCGCCGGCACGGATCACCGCCGGCATCGAGGCGTCGATGATGACGTCCGAGGGCACGTGCAGGTTGGTGATCCCCTTGTCCGAGTTCACCATGTAAAGCGCCGGACGCGCGGCCATCGCGGCCTTGTAGTCGGCTTCCAGCGTGGCGTTGCCGGCGATCTTGCGTTCCAGGTCGCCCAGGCCCGAATTCGGATTCCAGCCCAGCGCGTCCAGCGCGGCGCCGTGCCTGGCGATGAAATCCTCCAGCCAGACGCTGACGAAATGGCCGAACAGGATCGGGTCCGAGACCTTCATCATTGTGGCCTTCAGGTGCACCGAGAACAGGACACCCGGCGCGGTGGCGGCGATCTGCGCCTTGATGTAGGCCCTGAGCGCGCGCGCCGACAGGAAGGTCGCGTCCACGACCTCGCCCTCGGTGTATTTCAGGCCCGATTTCAGGACCGTCTCGGTGCCGTCCGCCGCGCTGAACACGATCGAGGCCCCGCCGGCCTGCGCCGCGGTGATGGTCGCGGCCTTTTCATTCGCAAAGAAATCGTCGCCCGGCATCGAGGCGACATGCGTCTTGGAACCGGCGTCCCATTTGCCCATGCGGTGCGGGTGCGCCTTGGCATAGGCCTTGACCGCCTTGGCGGCGCGGCGGTCCGAGTTACCCTCGCGCAGGACCGGGTTCACGGCCGAGCCCTTGACCGCGTCATAGCGCGCCTTGATGTCCTTTTCGGCGTCGGTCGCGGGTTCGACCGGGTAATCGGGCACCGCGAATCCCTTGGATTGCAGTTCCTTGATCGCGGCGTTCAGCTGCGGCTGCGAGGCCGAGACGTTGGGCAGCTTGATGACATTGGCCGAGGGGGTCTTCACCAGTTCGCCCAGCCAGGCCAGGTCGTCGGAGACGCGCTGCGATTCGGTCAGGAAATCGGGAAACACCGCCAGGATGCGCCCGGCGACCGAGATGTCGCGCGTCTCGATGCTGACCCCCGCCGCCGAGGCAAAGGCGCGAATGATCGGTTCGAGCGAGGCGCGGGCCAGTTCCGGGGCCTCGTCAACCTTGGTATAGATGATGTCGGGCGTGTTCGTGTCGGCCATCGCTGGGTCCTTCCTGAAACGGGGTCATCGGGACGGCCAGCACGGCCGGACCCGGGCGCCTGAGAATCGACCGGCAAGCCTGCGGCCGCCGCTCGTTGCCCGCTCTCTCGCGCAAATGCGGCGCTGCGTCAAGCCTATTGTGTGCAATGGTATACACTTCGGGACGGCGCCCCGCGCGCCCCGCCGGAAACGGCGCCGCGGCGCCCGCGCTAGGTGTCCTCGCGGCCCCCGAATTGCAGCGCGTGCAGGCGCGCGTAGCTGCCGCGCAGCGCCAGAAGCGTGGCGTGGTCGCCCTCTTCGATGACGCGCCCTGCCTCCATCACCACGATCTTGTCGGCGCGCCGGATGGTGGACAGGCGGTGCGCGATGACCAGCGTCGTGCGCCCCTGCCCCAGCCCGTCCAGCGCCTGCTGCACCAGCGATTCCGAGCGCGCGTCCAGCGCCGAGGTCGCCTCGTCCAGCAGCAGCACCGGCGAGGATCGGAGCAGCGCCCGCGCAATCGCCACCCGCTGCCGCTGCCCGCCCGACAACGCCGATCCACGCGGTCCGACCCGGGTATCCAGGCCCTGCGGCAGACCGGGCAGGAACTCGTCCACATGGGCGGCGCGGATCGCCTCCATCAGGCGATCGTCGGGCACGTCGGTGGCATTCAGAACGATGTTGTCGCGCAGGGTTTCGTCGAACAGCGCACTGTCCTGGGCAACCACGGCGAATTGCGCCCGCAGCCCGGCCAGGTCCATGCGGCGGATATCCTGTCCGCCCAGGGTGATGCGCCCCGACTGCGGATCCGCCAGACGCGTCAGCAGCGTGAAGACCGTGGATTTCCCCGCCCCCGAGGGGCCGACCAGCGCAGTCGTCTTGCCGGCCTCGGCCACCAGCGAAAAATCGTGCAGAACCGGGTCCGCGCCATAGCCGAAGGTCACGCCCTCAAAGCGGATTTCCTCGTGCCCCGGCGCGGGCAAGGGGGCGCAGGGCGCAGCGGGCTGGGTGATCGTCGGTTGCACCTGCAACAGCCGGTGGATCCGCTCGAGGCTGGCCAGCACGTTCTGCCATGCCCCCGACAGCGCGCCCAGCCGGCGCAGGGGCTCGAACAGAAAGGCGATGGCGGCAAAAAAGGACATGAATTCGCCCACCGTGCGCTCGCCGCCGGCGATCTGGCTGCCGGCGAAGACCAGCACCAGCGCAAAGCCGGGCGCGGCCACCAGATCCGACATCGACCCCATCGCCGCCTGCCCGCCCGCGGTGCGGGTGCGCGCCTTGACAAAGGCATTCAGCGTGTTGCGCAGGCGGCCGGTTTCATGCGCTTCCAGCCCGCCGCGCTGGATCGTCACGACGCCGTGGAAGATCTCGTCCAGCCGGGTCGAGGCCGCGGCCGAGGCCTCGCGCGCGGCGATGCCCATGCGGCGCACCTGCTTTTGCAGCAGCGCCGCCGGCAGCACCAGCAGCGGCGCGCCGGCCAGCGCGATCACCGTCCAGCGCCAGTCCGTCCACAGCGCAACCGCCAGCAGCGAGGCAATCGAGATCACATCGCGCACCAGCCCGGGCAGGATCTGCGCGTAAATCACCGCCAGTTCCTGCGTGTCGCCGCGCACGCGGTCGATCAGATGGCCTGGGGGGTGTTCATGGTGAAACGCCTGGTCCAGCCGCACCAGATGCTCGGTCATCTGCGCCTGTAGCCCGGTGGTGGTGCGTTCGGCCGTATAGGCCAGGATCGTCTTGTAAAGGAACGCGGTGGTCGCGCGGATGACAAAGGTCCCGGCAAAGGCCAGCGCGATCCACAGCACGCGCGCCGACTGCCCCTCGACCAGGACCTGGTCGAACATCGGCTTCAACAGCGCGCTCAGCGCCCCGACCATTGACCCGTCAAAGGCCATGAACACGAAGGCGATCAGAAGCCAGGGGATCTGCGCGCGGATATGGCCGGACCACAACCAGCGCGCCAGCATCCGGTCATGCGCGCGATCGCGGTTTCGGGACGGGTCCTGTTCGGGCATGAAGGGGGGCCTCGGGCTGGGGTCGCCCGGGTCTATAGCGCGTTCGCCCGGCAAGGGGAACCGCTGCCGCGCGGACGGTGCGGAGCCGGGGGCCCGGCCGGGCGGGGGAACAGGGGCGCGCCGGGCGCGCCCCTGCCGGTGTCAGCCCTCCATCGGGCGGAAGGCGCCGTTCCAGTAGGCCAGCGCGCTGACCTCGTCGGCCAGGCGGATCGCCCGGACCTCGCCCACGACGATCGAATGCGTCTCGCGGTCGATCATCTCGGCCAGGGCACAGTCGAAGGCAATGACCGCATCCTTGAGCAGAAGCGCGCCGGTTTCCGCCGTCACCCACTCGGCCCCGTCGTAACGGTCGGCGCCCTTGACGCCGCCGAAGCCGGCGAAGCGCTGCGCCAGCGCCTGGTGCCCCGCCCCCAGCGACGACCAGCCGAAGCAGCCGTAGCGACGGAACAAGGGCCAGGCCGAGGCCCCCTTGTTCACGCAAAACAGCACCTGCGCCGGGTCCGCGCTGAGCGACACGCCCGAGGTCACGACCAGCCCCGAGCGGTCCTCGCCCGTGCCGACCGAGATCGCCGTGCAATGGCCGATCAGGCGGCGCATCGCGCGGGTGAAGTCGCCGGTCATGTCAGCGAATCCCCGCCTTGGCCAGCAGCGGCAGCACCTCGTCGCGGAAATAGGGGAATTCGGCGACGTAATCGACGAAGGACAGCGTCGTGCCGGCGAATCCGGTCTCGTGCAGGGCGATCATCCGTTCGGCCACCTGCGCCGGCGTTCCGATCAGCGGGAAGCCGCCGTGGCCCAGCGCCATCAGGTTGCGGATCTGGGCCAGCAGATCGTGCGGGAAGCTTTGCGCATGGGCGAATTGCAGGTTCACCAGATTGTCCACCGCGGGCCAGTCGATCTGGCTCATGATCTGGTCGTGATACTCCTGCGCCTCGGCCTCGGTCGGGCGGCAGATGACATGGCTGAAGGTCAGCACGCCGATCTCGCGCCCCTTGGCCGCCGCCTGTTCCTTGAGCGCCTGGATCTCGGTTCTGGACCGATCCAGGTCGATCGCCGGGGTGAACAGGTAATTGGCGTTGCGGGTGGCGAATTCACGGCCGAGTTCGGACCCGGCGGCGTTCAGGATCGGCACCGCGCCGTTGACCGGCCAGGGATCGCCCTTGACGCCCTTCAGGTGGAAATTCTGGCCGTCCCAGTCGAAATGCTCGCGGCTTTGCCACAGCTTGCGGATCACGTCATACCATTCCTGCGCGTAGCCATAGCGCGTCTCGTGATCGTCGGGCAGGGTCAGGCCCAGGGCCTCGTATTCGGGCTTGTTCCAGCCCGCGACGATGTTGAGCCCGGCGCGCCCGTGGCCCACCTGATCCATGGTCGCGATCTGCTTTGCGACCACGACCGGGTGGTTGGCCGAGGTGTGGATCGTCGCGAACACCGTGAGGTTGCGGGTCGAGGCCAGCAGCGCCGTCGCCCAGGTGACGGTCTCCAGCACGCCGCCGTGGAAATCCGTCTCGCCGCCGTAACCGATCCAGCGGGCGATCGGCAGCATGAAGTCGATGCCCGCGTCATCGAGCATCCGCGCCAGCGTCAGGTTGTTTTCCCAGCTGTTGACCCAGCGTTCGGGCGCCTTGCTGACGGTCATGCCCGACGAGCAGTTCGTCGAGAACGTGCCCAGCTTGAACCCGGCCTTCTGCATCATCTTGTTCGTTGTCATTGGTCGTCTCCCGTTTTGGTTAGAGTTTTGATTCCAAGTTTGCCTTGATTTTTTATTTGAAACCTAAAATTCGACTCGGCCTTGTGTCAACAGAATTTGCGAGGCACCCTGCCCCCGCGGGCAACGGAGGCGAAGGTGACGCGAAAACCGGCAGACAAGAACGCACCGAGGCCCGGCACGGTCGCGCGGTCAACGGACGACCGGGACGCAGCCGTGCGCGAAACGGGCGTGCGCGAAACAGGCGGGCGCAAGGCGGCGCGCGGCGGCGCGGCACCGGATGGCAAGGGCGGCAAGGCGCTGGATTTCACCTGGCACCTGTCGGCCGATCCGGCCGAGATCGCGACGACCGAACTGGAATTCGCCCTGATGCGCAGTTTCGAAAGTTTCGGGCGCTGGCAGGCGGAATGCCTGATCTCGGCCTCGGGGCTGACGCTGAGCGGGCCCGAGAACGCGATGCTGCACATCATCCGCATGAACGACCGCGCCAAGTCGATCAAGGAACTGGCGCGCCTGACGAACCGCGACGACATCCCCAACATCCAGTATTCGCTGCGCAAGATGGTGGCCGACGGTCTGGTGGTGAAACAGGGCACCAGCCGCACCGGCGTGACCTATGGCGCGACCGAAAGGGGGCGCGCGGCGACCGACGCCTACGCCCGCATCCGCCGCGCTCTGCTGGTCGGCGAACTGGACGCGCTGCCCGATTTCGCCGCGCGCATGGCCGAGGCGACGCGGGTTCTGAACACCCTGTCGGGTTTCTACGAAGAAGCCGCGCGCGTGGCCGCGACCCATCGGCGCTGAGCCGCCCCCCGAGGCACGGCCAAAGGGGGGGCAAGGGGCTCGGCCCCCCGGGGCGGCTTGCGGCGGTTGGCGGCGGCTTGCGGCGGCTTGCCGGGCGCGTGCCTTTCGCCTAGACAGTCCGCAATCCGTCAGTCCAGAGGCACGCCATGCGTTTGAGCCGCTATTTCCTCCCCGTTCTCAAGGAAAATCCCGCCGAGGCGCAGATCGTCTCGCACCGGTTGATGCTGCGTGCGGGGATGATCCGCCAGCAGGCCGCCGGCATCTATTCCTGGCTGCCGCTGGGCTACCGCGTGCTGCGCCGGATCGAGCAGATCGTGCACGAGGAACAGCAGCGCGCGGGCCATATCCCGCTGTTGATGCCGACGCTGCAACCCGCCGATCTTTGGCGCGAATCCGGTCGCTATGACGACTACGGCCAGGAAATGCTGCGCATCAAGGACCGCCACGAGCGCGACATGCTCTATGGTCCGACGAACGAGGAGATGATCACCGACATCTTCCGCGCCCATGTCGGCAGCTACAAGGACCTGCCGCTGACGCTGTATCATATCCAGTGGAAATTCCGCGACGAGGTGCGCCCGCGGTTCGGCGTGATGCGCGGACGCGAATTCCTGATGAAGGACGGCTATACGTTCGACATCGACAAGGACGCCGCGCTGCACGCCTACAACCGCCACATGGTCAGCTATCTGCGCACCTACGAGCGCATGGGCTTGACCGCGATTCCGATGCGCGCGGCCTCGGGTCCGATCGGCGGCGACAACACGCATGAATTCCTGGTGCTGGCCCAGACCGGCGAGAGCGAAGTCTTCTACGACGACCGCGTGGTGGACCTGAAACTGGGCGAGCGCAGCGTCGATTACGATGACCGCGCCGCGGTCGAGGCGGTCTGCGAGGAATTCACCACGCTCTACGCGCGCACCGACGAGACCCACGACCCGGCCCTGTTCGACGGGATCCCCGAGGCCCACCGCAAGGTCGGCCGCGGCATCGAGGTGGGCCAGATCTTCTATTTCGGCACCAAGTATTCCGAACCGATGGGCGCCGTCGTCGTCAACGACAAGGGCGAGCGGGTGCCGGTGCACATGGGCTCGCACGGGATCGGCGTCAGCCGGTTGCTGGGCGCGATCATCGAGGCCAGTCACGACGACAAGGGCATCATCTGGCCCGAGGGGGTGACGCCCTTCCACGCCGGCATCGTCAACCTGAAGCAGGGGGACGGGGCGGCGGACGCGGCCTGCGAGGCGCTCTATGCCGCGCTGGCGGGGCATGGGCTGGAGGCGCTTTATGACGACCGCAACGAGCGCGCGGGCGCGAAATTCGCCACCATGGATCTGATCGGTCTGCCGTGGCGCATCACCGTGGGTCCGCGCGGGCTGGAGCGGGGCGTGGTCGAACTGACCAGCCGCCGCACCGGCGTGAGCGAGGACCTGTCCCCCGAGGCGGCGGTCGCGCGGTTGGTGCAGATCTACGCGGCACATCGGTGAGGGCGCGGCGGGGGCTGCCGCCCCCGCACCCCCGCTTCAAGGGGGGCACGCCCCCCTTGAAAATCCCCGTGCGTATTTCGGACAAGATGATGGGGCGCCGTGCGGATTGCCCCGTTCGCGTTGCCCGGGTCAGTCCCTGGACGCGGGCAGAACGGCCGGGAAGCTGACCCGGAACGAGGCGCCGCCCTGCCCCGGGACATAGGCGATCTCGCCGCCCAGATTGTGCATGATCTCGCGGCAGATGGCGAGGCCCAGGCCCGCGCCGCCGGCCTTGTGGGTATCGGTGAGACGGGCGAATTTCTCGAAGATCAGGGCCTGGCTTTTCTTGGGGATGCCCGCACCGTTGTCGGTGAAATCGACACTGACGTGCCCGGCGCGCCGGCGCACGGCGATGGTCAGTTCGGGTTCGGCCGCGTCGCAGTATTTGCGCGCGTTCGACAGCACGTTGATGAACACCTGCGTCAGGCGGCCCGTATCGGTGGTCAGGGCGATCTGTTCGTCCGCGGCCTGGCGCCGGATGGCAAAGCGCCGCTGCGGCTGGACCGAGTTCGACGCCATCAGCGCGCGGTCGATGAGATCGCCCAGCCGCGCCGACTGGATGTCGAACTTGACCTGACCGTTTTCCAGCACGCTGAGGTCCAGCAGGTCATCAAGCAGCCGCGTCAGCCGGATCGATTCGTCGTGGATGATGCGTGCGTAGCGGCCGGTTTCCTCGGCCGTCACCTCGTCATCCATGAGGATTTCCGAGAACGCCCGGATCGAGGTCATCGGCGTGCGCAATTCGTGGCTGATCTGGCTGAGGAAGCTGTCCTTCTGCACGCTCAGCTTCTGGAGCATCTCGTTCGCCTCGCGCAGTTGGCGGGCGGTGCGGGCGAGTTCCTCGGACTTGGCTTCGATCTGGGCGGAATGTTCCATGATCTGCGCGGTTTCCGAGGCGACGGCCATCAGGTCATCGACCGTCACCAGCCGCCCGCCGACGATCTGCGCGATCATCGCGTGCGCGGTCGCCGCGCCGACCGATCCGGCCAGTTCGCGTTCCAGCCGGTCCAGCACCTCTGGCGTGGGGTCGGGCAGGAAGCCGCCCTTGCCCTGGCGGCGCGCCTCGGCGATGAAGAAGCCCTGCGCCTCGGTCGCGCCGAGGATGCGCTGGGACATCGCCAGCAGGTCCTCGGCCTCGTTCTCGGCGCCCTCGCGCGACCAGCCTTGCGCGGCGGGGCGGCCCTCGTCGCGGGCGAAGTCGTAGACATTGACGAATTGCGCCGATTGCACGCGCTCGACCGGGCCGGGAAAGCTGACCAGCGAGCCCAGGATGAAAGCCGCCGCGTTCAGGCTGAGCGACCAGAAAAGCGCGTGCAGGAGCGGGTCCAGCCCCTCGACCCCGAACAGCGCGTGGGGGCGCAGCCAGGACAGGCCGAAGGGGCCCAGCGCCATGAGATCGGCGCCCAGCACGACGCCCGGACCAAAGGACGGCAGGAACAGCGTATAAAGCCAGGTGAGCGCGCCCACCACCAGCCCGGTCGCCGCACCGACCCGGCTGGCGCCGCGCCAGTAGAGCGCGCCGACCAGCGCCGGCAGCACCTGCGCCATGCCGGCAAAGGCGATCAGGCCGATCGCGGCCAGCGCCCGCGAGCCCCCGGAGACCGCGAAATAGAGATAGCCCAGACCCAGGATCACCCCGATCGACAGCCGCCGCGCGTTCAGCACCAGCCCGCGCATGTCGCCCGCATCCCGGGCCGGGCCCAGCGCGGCGCGCTGGCGCGAGGCCAGCCACAACGGCACGACGATATGGTTCGACACCATCGTCGCCAGGGCGATCGCGGCGATGATGACCATCGAGGTCGCGGCCGAGAACCCGCCCAGGAACGCCAGCATCGCCAGACCGTTCTGCCCCAGCGCGTGCGGCAGGGTCAGCACGAAGAGGTCGGGGTTCGCCCCCTCGGGCAGGCGTTCGAGCCCCAGCACCGCGATCGGCAGGACGAACAGGCTCATGCCCAGCAGATAGAGGGGAAAGGCCCAGCTGGCGGTCGCCAGGTGGCTTTCGTCGGAATTCTCGACCACCAACACCTGGAACATGCGCGGCAAGGTCATGATGGCGACGGCCGACAGAAAGGTCAGCCCCATCCAGCGCCCCGGCTGGATCGCCCAGGCGGGGCGGTCGGCGGCGGCAATGCGGGCCATGATGTCGGCGGGGCCCTCGGCCAGGCCCCAGACCACCCAGACACCCACCGCCAGCAGCGCGACCATCTTGACGACCGCCTCGACCGCGATGGCGGTGACGACGCCGTGGTGCTGTTCGTTGGCGTCCAGATTGCGGGTGCCGAAAAGGATGGTGAACAACGCCAGGCCCGCCGCGACCCACATCGCCAGTTGCCGCGGCGCCAGCGAGCTTTCGGCGGCAAAGGCGCCAAAGCTGAGGGCGATGGATTGCAGTTGCAGCGCGATATAGGGTGTGGTCGCAAAGACCGCGAGCAGGGTCACGATGACCCCCACCAGGTTCGATTTGCCATAGCGCGACGAGATCAGGTCCGCGATCGAGGTCACGCGCTGCGCCTTGCCGATGCGCACCAGTTTCCTGAGCAGCCACCACCAGCCGACGAAGATCAGCGTCGGGCCTATGTAGATCGTCATGAACTCGAGGCCCGAGCGCGCGGCGTAGCCGACCGCGCCGTAGAATGTCCAGGCCGTGCAATAGACCGACAGCGAGAGCGTGTAGACCAGCGGTGAGCGCAGAAAGCGCGGGCGGCGCCCGGCCTCGCGCAGGGTTTCGGCGCGGTTCTCGGCCAGCGACGCGATGACGAACAGAAAGACGACATAGCCCAGCGCCGCCGGAACCAGGATGTTGAGGGTCATGGCCCCTCGTCCCCGGTCGCACCCGCGGGCGGCGTCGGGACCTGGTCACGCCGCAACGCCCCGCGCAGCGGGCGCGCCAGCAGGGCGGCAACCGCGACCAGCACGAACCAAAGCGCGAAAAGATAGATCGCCTCGGCGGCGGTGCCGGTCTGGGTGGCATCGGGCCCGCCCCGGGTCCACAGCACCGGCAGCAGGACCAGCACGAAGCCCGCGACCGGCAGGATGCGCGCGCCGTCCATGATGCGGCGCCGGCGATAGGTCGCGCGTTCCAGGAACAGCGGGGCGCGGGGCGGCTTCATCGCCTCAGACCCCCACCAGTTGCCGCACCGAGGCCAGGAGTTCGGCATTGGCGAACGGTTTGGCCATGAACAGCGAGGCCCCGGCCCCCAGCGCCATGTCGCGCGCCGCGTGTCCGCCGCGGGCCGTCAGCAGGATCACCGGCAAGGCGGCGCTGGCCGGCCGGGCGCGCAGGGCGCGCAGGATGTCCAGGCCGCTGACGCCGGGCAGCATCAGGTCCAGGATCACCAGGTCGGGCGCCAGGTCGTTCACCGCCTGAAGCGCGCCGTGGCCCGTGTTCATCACCGTCACGGTCCAGCCGTCGCGGCGCAGGATGAAGCGGATCGCCTCGGAGATGTTGGGCTCGTCCTCGACCACCAGCACGCGGCGCCCGGCGCCGTGCCCGTCCCCCTTGCCCGCGACGGGACTGTCGGGCGCTCCACTGCCGTCCTCGGCCATGCGCTGGTTCCCCCCTGCCCTGGGATCGCCCGAAAGCGCCCCTCCGCGCCGACTATCGCGTCAAATCACGATCCTGTCAAAGGCCGCGGTCGGCGCGATCGCGGGGCCCGTCAGGCGCCGATGATCGAGGGTTCGCGCCGGGCCGCGCAGCCCGCGCGCGGGCAGATGCGGCAGCTCGATCCAAGGGCGAGCGCGGGCTCTTCGCCGCCCGTCTCGCCAAGGGCCGAGGCCGGGGTCAGCAGCATCGCGGCCTCCCACACCACGGGCGGCTCGAAGCGCAGCGGATCGCGGGCACCGGCGATCGCATGGGCGACGAACCGGGCGGGCGGCCGGCCGGCGAATTCCACCTGGGCGCGCAACGGGCGCTCGGGTTGCACCAGCGCTTGATAGAGCGGCCACAGCGGGCAGGCCCCGCCAAATCGCGGCAGGGCGAACCCCTCGACCGGGCGGCGGAAGATCAGCGTGCCCGATCCGTCGCAAACCGCCAGCCCGAAACGCGGCACGCCGGCCGCGGGTGGCAAGGTCGCCAGGCGGCGGAACACCTGCGCCAGGCTGGCGCCGAACTGGCGCGCCAGGACCTCGGGGGCGAAGACCGCGCCCGGCGCGAACATCGCGGTCAGCGCGGGCATCAGCCGGTCCAGCGGCAGCGCGCGGGCGTCGGCATGGGCGCGCCTGAGCCAATCCCCGGCCAGCGCCCGCGACGCCGCCGAGGCCAGCTCGGCCTGCCCCGCCGTCAGCCGCGACCAGTCCGGGGTGTCCGCGCCTCCGTTGGCACCGCCCGCGCCGTGATCCTCGACCGCTTCGACGTGGAAACCCTGCCGTTCCAGCCAGCTTTCCAGCTCCTCTTGCGGCGCGGCCAGGCCGGTCTCTTCGCCCGAGGTGTCGAGATAGGCCACCAGCGCCTCGGCGGCGGTGGCCAGGCGCACCGAATCCGCGTGCACGTTGGCGTGGAACCGCGCGCGCCACTCCGGGGCGAGATCCTCGGACTCGGCCAGGATCGCCGCGGTCGATTGCACCGCCGTCACCGCCGAGACGATCTCGTGCAGGGCGGCCGACAGGTTGGGGTCGTGCGCCATGCGGTCGGACAGGCGGCCGATGGTCCGCTCGTGCCCCTCGGCGCGGGCGTGCAATTGCGCAAGCAAGGCCGCCCAGCCCGGGAACCGGCCGACGAATTCCTCGGCCCGGTCGGTCTCGGGGGGGGCGTCGGGTGCGGCGCGGGCGGTCGCCGCGCGCAGGGATTCGACCAGCGCGCCACCGGCGGATTCGTCCAGCGCCTCGGGCGGGATCGACAGCGCGCGGGCGATCGCGTCCAGGATACGCGGGCTTGCCCGGCGGCGGTTGTGTTCGATCAGGTTCAGATAGGACGGCGAAACCCCGGCCAGCCGCGCCAGATCGGCCTGCCCGATCCGCCGCGCCGTGCGCAGCGAGCGGATGCGCGATCCCGACAGCGCGGATTTGGGCATGGGACTTGTCTCCGGGTTCGGCCTGTTACACCATGGGGCCGCCGCACAGGCAAGCGGCACGGCGCGCGCCGGGGCGTCCGGGCGGCGGGCGAATGGCACTTTTCAGGCGCCGGGGGCTGACGTATAACCCCGCGGCACACCGCAGACGATGCACGGGCGGCACCCCAAGGGACCCGTTGCCGCCAGCTCAACGAGGATGTCCATGAGCAAAGATCACACCACCGCAGACGTGGCCTTCATCCAGGCCCTCGCCGAACTTCTGAACGCCAACGATCTGAGCGAGATCTCGGTCAAGCGCGAATACGGCGAGAACGACACGCTCAACGTCAAGGTGGCGAAGCATGTCCAGATGATCGCCGCGCCGGCACCCGCTGCCTATGGCGCGCCCATGGCGGCGCCGGCTGCCGCCCCGGCCCCGGCCCAGGCCGCCGCCGCACCCGCCAGCGCCGACCCCGCGGAACATCCGGGCGCCGTCCCCTCGCCCATGGTCGGCACCGCCTATCTGGCGCCCGAACCCGGCGCCGAGGTCTTTGTCAAGGTGGGCCAGCAGGTCAATGCCGGCGAGACCTTGCTCATCATCGAGGCGATGAAGACGATGAACCACATCCCCGCGCCGTTTTCGGGCACGGTGAAGCGCATCCTCGTGACGGATGGCACGCCGGTCGAATTCGGCGCGCCCCTGATGATCCTCGAATAAGGACCGCCCGATGTTCGACAAGATCCTCATCGCGAACCGGGGCGAGATCGCGCTGCGCGTGATCCGCGCCTGCCGCGAGATGGGCATCGCATCGGTCGCGGTGCATTCGACCGCCGACGCCGACGCGATGCATGTGCGCATGGCCGACGAGGCGATCTGCATCGGCCCTGCGCCCTCGGTGGACAGCTACCTGCACATGCCCGCGATCATCTCGGCCTGCGAGATCACCGGCGCGCAGGCGATCCATCCGGGCTATGGCTTCCTGTCCGAGAACGCCAATTTCGTGCAGATGGTCGAGGACCACGGCCTGACCTTCATCGGCCCGCGCGCGGAACACATCCGCATGATGGGCGACAAGATCACCGCCAAGGAAACCGCCAAGGCGTTGGGGATCCCGGTGGTGCCGGGCTCCGAGGGGGGCGTGCCCGACATCGAGACCGCGCGCAAGGTCGCCGGCGGCATGGGCTATCCGGTCATCATCAAGGCCACCGCCGGCGGTGGTGGACGCGGCATGAAGGTCGCGAAATCCGAGGCCGACATCGAAGTCGCGTTCCGCACCGCGCGCTCCGAGGCCAAGGCGGCCTTCGGCAATGACGAGGTCTATATCGAGAAATACCTCCAGCGCCCGCGCCACATCGAGATCCAGGTGTTCGGCGACGGCAAGGGCAACGCGGTGCACCTGGGCGAGCGCGACTGCTCGTTGCAGCGCCGCCACCAGAAGGTGCTGGAGGAGGCGCCCGGCCCCGTCATCACCGATGCGCAGCGCGCCGAGATCGGTGCGATCTGCGCCAACGCGATCGGCAAGATGCAATATGCGGGCGCCGGCACGATCGAATTCCTGTTCGAGGATGGCGCCTTCTATTTCATCGAGATGAACACCCGCCTGCAGGTCGAGCACCCGGTGACCGAGGCGATCTACGGTGTCGATCTGGTGCGCGAGCAGATCATGGTGGCGTCGGGCAACACGCTGTCGTTTCGCCAGCAGGATCTGGAAATCCGCGGTCACGCGATCGAGGTGCGTCTGAACGCCGAGAAGCTGCCGAACTTCACCCCCTCGCCGGGCCGCGTGGCGACCTTTCACGCGCCGGGCGGGCTGGGCGTGCGGATGGATTCGGCGCTTTATTCCGGCTATCGCATCCCGCCCTATTACGACAGCCTGATCGGCAAGCTGATCGTGCACGGCCGCGACCGGCCCGAGGCGCTGGCAAGGCTGCGGCGCGCGCTGGGGGAGTTGATCATCGACGGCATCGACACGACGGTGCCGCTGTTCTTTGCGCTGCTGGACAACGAGTCCGTGCTGCGGGGCGAATACAACATCCACTGGCTGGAGAAGTTCCTGGCCAATGAGGCGGGTTGACGGAGGCGGCGGGGGGCTGCCGCCCCCCGCACCCCCTGCCCAAGGGGGTTTTCCACCCCCTTGGATCCCCCGAGGATATTTCCGGCACAAAGAAGACGGGGCGCGCGCCCATGCGATTGACGCCTGAGCTGGTTCTGCGTGCCTATGCCGGCGGCGTGTTTCCGATGGCCGAGACCGCGCAGGCGACCGAGATACACTGGTTCGAGCCCAGGCGCCGGGGCGTGATGCCGCTGGACGGGTTTCACATCGCCCGCAGTCTGCGCCGGACGCGGCGGCGCGGCGGCTTCCGGTTTCGCTGCGACGGCGATTTCGGCGGTGTCGTGGCGGCTTGCGCGGATCGGCCCGAGACCTGGATCAACGCCGACATCGAACGGGTGTTCCTGGAGTTGCACGCGCTCGGCCTGGCGCATTCGATCGAGGTTCTGTGCCCCGATGGCCGGTTGGCGGGCGGGGTCTACGGGTTGGCGATGGGTGGGGCGTTCTTTGCCGAAAGCATGGTCAGCCGGGTCACGGGCGGCTCGAAGATGGCGCTGGCCGAATTGGTCGCGCGGCTTGTTCGCGGCGGCTACCGGCTGATGGACACGCAGTATCTGACGCCGCACCTGGCGTCCCTGGGCGGGGTCGAGATCGCGCGCGCCGACTATCGCCGGCGGCTGGCCGAGGCGCTGGCCACGCCCGCCGATGCTGCGCACGCCTTTGCCCGCACCAATCCCGAGGCCCCGGACGGCGCCTTCTGGTCAGAGGAACCTGTGGATCGGAAGATGCCCGATCAGCCATGAGATCGCCCGCCGGGCGGTGGTGCTCTGGGGTTCCAGGTGGGTCCGTTCGGCGGCACCGCGCGACCATTGCGGGCGGGTCCCGTCGAGACCGACCTCCCAGGCGCAGGCCGGGCGGGTCAGGTCGTTGAAGATCGCTTCGAGGTCGGCAACCAGCACGGGATCGGCAAAGGTGATGCCCAGTTCGGTGTTCAGAAAGGCCGAACGCAGGTCGAAGTTGAACGAGCCCACGAAGGCCCGGGCGCCATCGACCACGAAGGCCTTGGAATGCAGCATCCGGTCAGGCCCCTGATAGGTGGACACCTCGAAGATGCGCACGCCCTCGGCGAGCAGGCGCGCGCGGTACCAGCGATAGGCGCCGTAGACCAGCAGATTGTCGGCCAGTGCCAGCCCGTTGGTGACCACGTGCACCTGCACGCCGCGCCGTTGCAGGGCGATCAATGCGCGCAGCCCCTGCACGCCCGGCACGAAATACGGGGTCATGATGCGCAACTCGCGTTCGGCGGATTGCAGCAGTGGCAGCAAGGCCTCGGGCAGCCAGTCGGCGCGCCCGGTGCCCAGCGCCTTTTCCGGCGGGTCGCCCAGGAAGGCGAGCGACCCGGTCCAGCGCAGCCGGTCCAGGGCCAGGACCGTGTCCGCGGCCTGCATCGACGGCAGCGCCAGCACCTCCAGCCGCGCGCGAGTCTCGGGCGATCGCAAGAACCGCGCGAGCCGCGTGCGGAACCGCTTCAGCCGCGTGCGCTTGCCGGGCCAGAGGGTGCGGATCGGCAGCGCCACGTCGGAGTTCCAGAAGCGATCGAAGTGGGCCTCGGCCTGACGCAGCACGGGCCCCGCCAGCAGCGCATCGAGGTCGTCATAATCCACCCCGCGGCCCTGCCCGGCGAGGGCACCGAAATAGGCGTCGCCGACGTTGCGCCCGCCTGTCATGGCCAGCCGGCCGTCGGTGATCCATAGCTTGCCGTGCATCCGCCTGTTGTAGGGCAGCAGGGTCAGCACCATTTCCAGCCCGCGCAACAGCCCGCGGTCGCGGCGGCGGATCGGGTTGAACAAGCGCAGTTCGATCCGCGGGTGGCGATCCAGCGCGCGATAGACGGGATCGTGGTTCAACACGTTCACGTCATCGAGCAGCATGCGCACCCGCACGCCGCGATCGGCGGCGTCGAGCACCGCCTGCGCCAGCAACCGGCCGGACAGGTCGTCGTCCCAGATGTAATACAGCAGATCGAGGCTGCGCTCGGCCAGCCGCGCCATGGCGAGACGCAGGGCCAGGGCCTCGGTCTCGGCGGGGACCAGGCGGGCCCCCGAAAGGCCGGGATGCGCGGCCTCGGGTCCGTCGAGCAGGGCGTCCAGGGTGGTGTCCCCGGCGGGGGCGAGCGCCCGGGACGGCGCGCCGCGCCGCAGCTTGGCAAAGCGGCCGGCGGCAAAGAGCGCAGCCAGCGCCAGCGTGCCGGCCAGCGCCAGCGCCAGTGCCAGCCACAGGGGCCAGCCGCTCATGCCCCCAACCTGAGCCGGGCGCGCAGCGGAAGGTGGTCCGAGGCAAGCCGCGACAACGGCGTGTCATGCGGCGCCAGATCGCTGAGTTCCGCCAGGTTCGAGCCGATGATCCGGTCGAGCGGCAGCATCGGCCGGCGGGCCGGAAAGCTGGCCACCGCGCCGGCCCGGCTGACCGCGTCCAGCCCGTGTTTCAACGGCATCAGCGAACATCCGGGCCCGCGCCGCCATTCGTTCATGTCGCCCATCATCAAGGTCGGGCGCTCGGGGTCGATCTCGTCCGCGAGGCGGCGGGACTGCTGCCAACGCGAGGATTTGAGCAGGCCCAGATGCGCGCCGATCACGCGAATCGGCTGATCGCCGAACCGCAGATCGGCGACGATCGCGCCGCGCGGCTCCAGCCCGGGCAGGTCGATCAGGCGCACATCACCCACCTCGGCCCCGCGCGCCAGAATGAGGTTGCCGTGCCAGCCATGGGCCAGGTCGCCCTTTCGGTCGTGCAGGGGCACCGGCGTCAGGCCGGTCGCGTGGTGGACCTCGTCCAGGTCGAGCACGCCCTGACGGTCGCCAAAGCGCCGATCGACCTCTTGCAGGGCCACAAGATCGGCGCCCATCTCGCGCAACACGGCGATGATGCGGTGCGGGTCGCGGCGACGGTCCGCGCCGACGGCCTTGTGGATGTTGTAGGACCCGACGGTCAGTTGGGGGCGGTGCGGCATGGGGTCCTGTCGTTCGGCGGTTTCGGGGCGACTATAGGGCGTGCGCGCGGCCCGGGGCAATCCGTCCGCCCCTTAGGGCAGCAGACACGATCGCGCAAAGGCCGCGACCTCGGCCACAACCCGGTGAGGCTGGCTGTAGAGCAGAAGCTGACCCTCGCCCTCGATCTCGATCAGGCGGGCGCGTGGCCAGGATTGGGCGAACTGCTGCACGCTCTGGAAACTGACGACCGGGTCCAGCGTGCCGTGGATCAGCCGCATCGGATACTCGGCCGTGGCCATGAGTGCCGTCCAGTCGCGCGTCACATGCCAGGCATCGACGCGGAACGCCTGCTGGCCCTGCGCGACGGTATAGCGATAGCCGTCGGTGATCCGCCCGACCAGCCCCAGCCGGTCGGCCACCGCACGGTCCTGGCTGCCCTCGGCATAGAGCGGGGTCATGAACCGTTCGGCGTTGCGGCTGTCGATCTGGGCGATGCCCGCACGAAGCACCGCGGGCAACAGCGCCGGTGCGAAACGCGCGGTCAGGGCCATTGCGCGTTGCCGGGGGGTCATGGTGGCGAATTGTTCGATGCTCTTGATCGGCACGCAACCGGCAACGCCCACCATCCCGGCAATGGTCGTTTCCAGCCGCGCCGCCGCGGTATGCGCATAGACCGCGCCCGCCATGTGCCCCAGCGTGATCGCCCGTCGCACGCCCAGCCGCGCCAGCACCGCGGCCAGGTCCCGGGCAAAGACGTCGGGGGCCTCGCGGACCCGCGGATCGCGGTAGGAGCGGCCGAAATTCGCCCGCTCGGGGGCGATCAGCCGCAGCCCTTCGCGCATCAGATGCGGCGTGATCCCCTGCAAGGCGCCGTGCCCCTCGAGCATGCCATGCACGAAGACCACGGGCAGGCCGTCCTCGGGGCCCAGCAGCGTGACCGGCATCGACCGTCCGTCCCCGACATCGACGTTGATCTCGGCCCGGGCGTCGGCGCCGGCGCCGGCGTCGGCCTCGGGGTTGGGGCCGGCGCCGGCATCGGGCCCGTGCAGCATCAACACCGCGATCAGCCGCATCAGCTCGGACTGCCCGGCGGTGCGGGTCTTGGCAAAGACCGATTTGACCTGCGCCCGCAGGGTGTTCAGGGACCGGCCCGTGCGCGCGGCGATGGCGGGCAGATCGCCGCCCCGGGCCAGTTCGCGCACCAGTTCGGTTTCGCGCGGGGTCAGGCGAAAGCTTTCGACCAGCAGCCCCGCCAGCGCCGGCGTCCAGCCGATCGCCATCGGCCGCAGTTCGGCGACGAACCCGGCGCCGGCCGGGTCGCGTGCCGTCACCAGAGCCAGCAACCCGCCGCCCGGCAGATCGGCGCGCGGACCGCCGGATGCCTCGGCCAGGGACAGCACCGCAAAGCGCCCCGACGCCGGCGCGCGGCCCAGCAGGGTCAGGAACGCGGTGAACCGGGTGGCCGAATCGGGTTCCAGCGCGGCGCGGATGGTTTCCAGCGACAGCTCGTCAGCCCCGAACAGCGCCGCCACCTCAGACCCGGCATGCAGAATGCTGCCAGTCCGGTCCAGCCGGATCAGCGGGTCCTCGGCCATGGGCGCCAGCGGCACCACCGCGCCGCGCCCCATCCGTTCGAACAGCGCCAGCGCCCGGCGGAAATGCGTCTCGATCACCGGGTCGTCCACATGCCGCGAGGCCTGCCCCTCGGTCACGTGCAACTCGCCCAGCCGCCGCGCCGCCTGATCGACATAGTCGCCCCAGTCGGACATGAAACTGTCGAAATGCTCAGGGCGCAGCACGACCTCGTAGATGCTGCCGATCAGCCGCGCGCGATCCGTGTCCAGGGCTTGGTCGGGCGGAAAACCGTCGGTCATGGCATTCTCATCGTGCAAGGTGTTGGCACTTTGCCTCACATTCCGCGACTTGGCGAGGGAATTAACCCGAATGGGTGAAGCCGGGACCCGCGAATCCCTTCATTCTTGCCGCATTGAAGTAACCTTCTGTTTTCAGAAAGTCTTTACCGGCGGGTGGCGTGACGATCGCCAGCGAGCCGTCGCCATCGGAGGGGGTCAGACCTGGCCCCCTGCCCATGGCGGGGGTGAGTTCATCGCTGGGCGCACATCCGAGCGTCAAAGCCCGCCGGACGCCTTGCGCGGGCGTTCACGAAAGCCCGTCACGGGGCCGGGCCGTGCCCTGACGGGCGCGCCCGGTCCTTTGCCTGCCTTGTCCCGGTTCCCTCGGACTGGCCCGGATCGGATGGGGCCTTCCCTTTACCGGGCTCCGCACCCTATCCTGCGCCGCACACTCAGGAGGGGGCCGATGCGCGATTTCCAGAAACCTGGCCGTTCGGCGGTCTATGCGGACAACGGGATGGTGGCGACCTCGCACCCGCTGGCGGCGCAGACGGCGATCCGCCTGCTGCAAGACGGCGGCAACGCGGTGGACGCGGCGATCGGCGCCGCCGTGCTGCTGGGCCTGTGCGAGCCGCAGATGACCGGCCTCGGCGGCGATCTCTTCGCGCTGATCAAACCGGCGGGCGACGAACGCATCGTCGCGCTGAACGGCTCGGGGCGGGCCCCGGCGGCGCTGGATGTCGAGGCGATGCGCGCCCTCGGCCCCTCGGTCCCGGTCTACGGTGTCGAAGCCGTGACCCTGCCCGGCGCGGTCGATGCCTTTTGTCGGCTCAACGCCGACTGGGGGATGCTGGACCTCGCGCAGACGCTGGCCCCCGCCATCCACTATTTCGACGCCGGCGTTCCGGTCGCACCGCGCGTTGCGCGCGACTGGGCCGAGGCCGGGCACCTCCAGCACGAGGCCCGGCGCCACTTCCTGCCCGGCGGCACGGCGCCGCGCGCAGGCGACCGCTTCGCCCTGCCCGGCCAGGCCGAGGTTCTGCGCCGCATCGCACGGGACGGGCGCGCGGGCTTTTACGAGGGCGAGGTGGCCGAGGACATGGTCGCCACGCTGCAAGCTCTGGGCGGCGCCCATACGCTGGACGATTTCGCCGCCGTCGCCTGCGACTATTCCGAGCCGGTCAGCGGCCAGTATCGCGGGCATGAACTGATCGAGCACGCCCCCAACGGCCAGGGCGCGACGGCTCTTCTTCTGCTCAACATCCTGTCGCATTTCGACCTCGGCGCGATGGACCCGTTCGGCGCCGAACGCACCCACCTCGAGGCCGAGGCCACCCGCCTTGCCTATGACGCGCGCAACCGGTTCCTTGCGGATGCCGATCACGTCACCCGCCTGGCGCACATGCTGGCGCCGGACACCGCCGCGCGTCTGGCCGCCCTGATCGACATGGACCGCGCCATGGCTCAGGTGCAGCCGCTCAGCGAACAGGTGCACAAGGACACGATCTACATCACCGTCGTGGACCGCGACCGCATGGCGGTGTCACTGATCTACTCGGTGTTCCACAGCTTCGGCTCGGGGCTGGCTTCGGCGCGCTTCGGGATCGGTTTCCAGAACCGTGGCGCGGGCTTCACGCTGGAAACCGGCCACCCGAACGAGGCCGCGGGCGGCAAGCGGCCGATGCACACGATCATCCCCGGAATGCTGCGCCACGAGGGCAGGCTGACGATGCCCTTCGGGGTGATGGGGGGCGCCTACCAGCCCTGCGGACACGCGCGGCTGGTGTCGAACCTGGTGGACTACGGCCTCGGGCCGCAGGCCGCGATCGACGCGCCGCGCGCCTTTGCCGGGCTCTTTTCCGGCCAGGACGGGCTGGCGCTGGAAACCGGCTACGACAGCGGCACCTTTGCCGCCCTCGCGGCCAAGGGGCACCGGATGCGCTGGTCGGCCGAACCGCTGGGCGGCGCGCAGGCGATCACGCTCGATTCCCGCGGCGTGCTGATCGGCGCCTCGGACCCGCGCAAGGACGGGTGCGCGCTGGGCTACTGAGATCGCGCCCCCCCCTTCTTTGTGCCGGAAATATCCTCGGGGGTATCCAAAGGGGGTGGAAAACCCCCTTTGGCGGGGGGTGCGGGGGGCTGGCCCCCCGCCTTTACCCCAGCCCCCGCGCGAACCGCCGCTCCAGCCGGCGAAAGGCCAGCACGATCAACCCCGCAAAGACCAGATAGACCAGCGCCAGCAGGATCAGCGGCTCATAGATGATGAATGTGTCCTGCCGCACCCGGCTGGCCACCGCGTAGATCTCGATCACCGTGATCGTCGCGACCAGCGGGGTCGATTTCAGTTGCAGCACCGTCTCGCCGCCCAGCGTCGGCAGGACCCGCGCCAGCGCCTGCGGCAACCAGATGCGGCGGAACACGGCCAGCCGCGAGAACCCATAGGCCCGCGCCGCCTCGAGCTGGCCATGGGGCACCGAACGGAACGCCCCGCGCATCACCTCGCCCTCGTAGCCCGCATAGCTCAGCGACAGCGCCAACAAGGCATAGGGCCACGCCTGCCTGAGGATCGGCCATAGATCAGAGTGGCGGATCCAGGGATATTGCGGGAACAGGCTGCCCAGCCCGTAATAGATCAGCCAGATCTGCAACAACAGGGGCGTGCCCCGGATCAGCGTGCAGAACCAGCGCGCCGGCAGCGCCAGAACGCGCGGCCCGGCCGCCTGCGCCAGCCCCAGCGGCACGGCCAGCGCAAAACCGATCCCCGTGGACAGCACCAGCAGCCAGGTCGTGCGCCACAGCCCTTCGGCCCCCAGCGCCGCATAGCGCGGGATCCAGTCCCAGCGCAGCGCCACCGCCGCCCAGACGGCCAGCGCCAGCGCCAGCCCGATCAGCACCAGCCGGTGCGGTTGCAGCAGCGCCCGCATCAGGCGCGGGCCCCGGCGTGGCCGCGCCGGTAGCGGGCCTCGATCCAGCCGAAGACGCGGGCCGAAACCAGCGTCATGATGAGATAGAGCGCGCCGGCCGCCAGGAAAAAGGTGAAATACGCCCGGGTCGAACTGGCCGCCTGCCGGGTTTCAAGCGTCAGTTCGCTGAAGCCCACGATCGCCAGCAGCGCCGTGTCCTTGGTGGCGATGAGCCACAGGTTCGACAGGCCCGGCAGCGCCAGCGGCAGCATCGCCGGAACCGTCACGCGACGAAAGACCTGGACCGCGTTCATGCCATAGGCGCGCGCGGCTTCGATCTGCCCCCGGGGCACCGCCTGGATGGCGCCGCGCAGCACCTCGGTCGCATAGGCGCCCTGCACCACCCCCAGAACCCCGATCCCGGCGGCCAGGCCCGAGATTTCGACCGGCCGATACCCCAGCGCCCCGAGCGCCTGGTTCAACAGGTCGGTGCCGGCGTAATAGAGCAGCAGGATCAGGATCAGTTCGGGCACCGCGCGCACCACGGTCGTATAGACCGCCAGCAGGTCGCGCGTCACCGGCCCGCCGCCCAGCTTGCCCAGCGCGCCGGCGGTGCCGATCGCGCAGCCCAGCCCGAACGCCCCCAGCGCGATGATCAGCGAATTGGCCGCACCGCGCAGCAGATTGGCGCCCCACCCCGGCGGTGACAGCGACAAAAGCGCGGCCGAGGCTTCAAGCCCCGGCCACGCCTGGAACAGCCCGTCCAGCAAGGTCAGCCGCCGTAGATCGAGGTCGCGAAATAGCGCGACGTGATCTCTTCATAGGTGCCGTTCGCGAGAATCGCCGCGATCCCACGGTTGATGGCCTCGAGCGTGGCGGTGTCGCCCTTGCGCACCCCCGCGCCGATGCCGCGGCCCAGAATCGCCTCGTCCATCGCCACCGGCCCCAGCGACACGCAGCAGCCGCCCGCGTCCGAGGCCAGGAAAGGATCCATCGCCAGGCTGTCCGCCAGCGTCGCGTCGATCCGCCCCGAGGCCAGGTCCTGGTTTGCCTCGTCCTGGGTCTGATAGGTGCGGATCTCGGTCTGCCCCTCGAAATAGTGCTGCGCGTAGTCCTGGAAGATGGTCGAGACCTGGACCCCCAGAACGCGGCCGGCCAGCCCCTCGGGCGTGGCGCTCATGCCCATGTCTTTCTGCGCCACGACGACCACCGGGGTGTTGTAGTAGGGGTCAGAGAAATCAATGGTTTGCAGGCGGTCCTCGGTGATCGTCATCGACGCCATGATGACGTCGATCCGCCCCGAGACCAGCGCCGGGATGATGCCGTCCCAGGCGGTCGGCGTGATCTCGCAATCGACCGCGGCGGCGGCGCAGACGGCGTGGATGATGTCCACCTCCCAGCCGACCCACTGGCCCGCGGAATCGGGCGCCGCGAACGGCGGATACGGCTCGGCGGCGATGCCGACACGCAGCGGGTCCGCCAGGGCCGCCCCCGCCACCAAGGCCAGCACGGACGCCGTCACGAAGATTTTCCTCATCGTCTACTCCTGTCGTTGCGGCGCTGTTTGTCGCGCCTGTGGATCGCCCTTGCACCGTCCGTCGGCCCGGGCGAATGTCCTTGTAGAAGGCCAAAACCTGCGCAATTATTCAAGCGTATAATTACGCCGCGAGATCCCCCATGCCCCATGGCGCCGAAGACCGCTCGAAACCCCTGGCCCGCGTCCTCATGCGCGCCCCTGGCCCGGCAATGGCCGCCGCCGACCCCGGCGCCTGGCATTACGGCCCCGGCTTCGACCCGGCAAGGGCCGAAACCCAACACGCCGCACTTGCAGCCATCGTCGCCGCTTCGGGCGCGGAAATCCACTGGATTCCTTCGGTTGACGACGATTTGTCGGACGCGGTTTTCGTGCAGGACCCGTCCTTTGTCACCCGCGCCGGGGCGGTGGTGCTGAACATGGGCAAGCCCCTGCGGCGGCGCGAACCCGCGCTGCACCGCGCCACCTACGAGGCACTGGGCGTGCCGGTGCTGGGCCAACTGTCCGGCGACGCGACGGTCGAATCCGGGGATTGCGTCTGGATCGACCCCGACACGCTGGCGATCGGGCGCGGCGCGCGCACCAACCAGGCGGGAATCGACGCTGTCGCCGCCTTGCTGGCGCCCCATGGGATGCGCGTGCAGGCCTATGACCTGCCCTATTGGACCGGCCCCGAGGCCTGCCTGCACCTGATGTCGCTGATCTCGCCCCTGGGGCCGCGCATGGCGCTGATCCACGCGCCGCTGTTGCCCTATGCGCTGTGGGCAGAACTGACCGCGCGCGGCTGGACCTTGCTGCACGCCCCCGAGGACGAATTCACGGCCTCGAACGGGCTCAGCCTGAACGTCTTGATGCTGGCGCCGCAAGACGTGGTGATGGTGGACGGCTTTCCGCGCACGCGCGCCCTGATGGAGGCCCACGGCTGCCGTGTGCAGGTGTTCCAGGGGGACGCGCTGTGCATCGCCTGCGAGGGCGGGCCGACCTGTCTGACCCGACCGGTGCTGCGCGCATGAGCGGTGCGCAGACCGGCCCGGGGCGCAGGCCCTTTGTCCGCATCGGCGAGGAAGGCCGCCGCGCCGCCCTGATCGAGGCGACGCTGGACCTGATCGCCCAGGGCGGGCCCCAGGCCGCCACGGTGCGCGCCATCGCCCTGCGCGCGGGCGTCACGCCGGGATTGATCCGGCACTATTTCGCGACCAAGGAAGATCTGGTCGCGGCCGCGCACGAATCCCTCATGACCGGCCTGACCGAGGCCAGCGGCGCCACACTGGACGACCTGCCGGACGATCCCCTGGCGCGGCTGGCGGGCTTTCTGGCGGCCGCCGTCGGGCCACCGGTGACCGATTCGCGGGCGGTCGCGCTGTGGGCGGCCTCGATGCAGCTGGTGCCGCGCGACGCCGCGATGCGCGCGGTGCACGAGGCGACCTATCTGGCCTTTCGCGACCGGCTCGAAGGGTTGATCGCCGATGCGCTTGACGCGGCGGGGCGGGACACGGCCGACACCAGGGCGCTGGCGATCGCCGGCAACGCCCTGCTCGACGGGCTCTGGATCGAGGCCGGCGCCCTGCCCGACCATTTTCGCGATGGCGAAATGAAGGGGATTGCCATCAAGGCGTTCTCGCGTCTTCTTGAACTGGAATTGCCCGAGGATTGATATGAAATATGCCGCCGTGACCGAACAGCTTGCCGGGCTGGGGTCGGACAAGTGGACCCTGAGCCTGGCCGCGCGCAAACGGATCGACGCGGGCCAACCGGTCATCAACCTGACAATCGGCGAACCCGATGTGCCGACGCCCGACTGGCTGATCGACGCCGCCTGCGCCGCCATGCAGGCCGGGCGGACGGGCTATTCCAACGGGCGCGGCGAGCCGTCGTTGCTGTCCGCCCTGTCGCGCCGCTACACCGAACGCCTGGGCCGCGAGATCGGCCAGAACCGGTTCCTCTGCCTGCCCGGCACCCAGACGTCACTGTATCTGGTGCTGCGTGCCCTGTGCGAACCGGGCTGCGAGGTCATCCTGAGCGATCCGATGTATGCGACCTATGAGGGGCTGATCCGGGCCTCGGGGGCGATTCCGGTCGGGGTCCGGCTGCGCCCCGAGATGAGCTTTCGCCTGCAAGCCTCGGATATCGCGGAAAAGATCACCCCGGCGACGCGCGCAATCCTGATCAACACGCCGCACAATCCGACCGGCGCCATCCTGGGACCGGCCGAACTGGCGGCGATCGGCGCGCTGGCGCAGGCGCACGATCTGTGGATCGTCTCGGACGAGGTTTACGGCGATCTCACCCACGCCGGGCGGCCCTTCACCTCGGCCCTGGCCGATCCCGCGTTCGAAGATCGCACCGTGATCGCGGCGTCGATCTCGAAAAGTCACGCAGCGCCCGGATTTCGCTCGGGCTGGGTGGTCGGCCCGGTCGAATTCTGCACCCGCGCGCTGCCGTTGAGCGAGACGATGCTGTTCGGCTCGCAACCCTTCATCGCCGACATGACCGCGCAGGCTGTGCTGGCGCCGCCCACCCTGGCCCAGGGTATGGCCGCGCGCATGGCGAACCGGGCGCAGATCCTGTTCGACGCGCTTGACGGGGTCGCCGGCCTGAATGTCCACCGCCCCGAGGCCGGCATGTTCGCATTGCTTGACATTCGGACATTGTCTGACAATTCACTCGACTTCGCGCTGGACCTGCTCGACCGTACCGGGGTCGCGGCCATGCCGGGGGCGTCGTTCGGGCCGGCGCTGGAAGGCTGGCTGCGCATCGCGCTCAATGCCTCGGACGCCGACACGCACGAAGCCTGCCGCCGCATCCGCGCCCACGCCGAACGGAAAGCCGCATGAACACCGTCGCGCAAACCCTTGTGGATTGGCTGAAAATCCAAGGGGTCGAGGTGATCTTCGGGATCCCGGGCGTGCACACGATCGAACTGTATCGGGCGCTGGCCGGCGCCGGAATTCGTCACGTCACCCCCAGGCACGAGGCCGCCGCCGGCTTCATGGCCGACGGTTACGCGCGGATTTCGGGGCGCTTCGGCGTCGCGCTGGTCATCACCGGGCCCGGCGTTACCAACATCCTGACGCCGATGGCGCAGGCCCGCGCGGACAGCGTGCCGGTGCTGGTCATTTCCGGGGTCAACCGCCGCGACACGCTGGGCAAGGGGCTGGGGTATCTGCACGAACTGCCGGACCAGCGCGCCCTGACCCGCACCCTGGGCCCGGCCCTGCACCTGGAGGACCCGCAGGCGTTGCCCGGGCTTCTGGCCCATGCCGGACGGGCGTTGACCACCGGGCGGGGCGGCCCGGTGCATATCGAGGTTCCGCTGGATCTGATGGCGGCCAAGGCCCCGACAGCGGCCGCGCTGGCACATCCCGCGCCCGCCTTGCCCGATCCCGCCAAGGCCCGCGCCCGTTTGCGCGCCGCGCGGCGGCCGGTCATTCTGGCCGGCGGCGGATGCCGCCGCGCCGGGCCCGAACTTCAGTCCCTGGCCGAGGCCCTGGGCGCCCCCGTGATCCTGACGACCAACGCGCGCGGGCTGATGCATGGCCATCCCCTGACCGTTCCCGCCAGCCCCAGCCTGGGCCCCGTGAGCGATCTCATCCGGGGCTCGGATCAACTGCTTGTCGTCGGCTCTGAACTTGGCCCAACGGATTGTGACATGTATGGCAAGGGCGGGATGCCCGACCTGTCCGGCATGATCCGCATCGACATCGACGGCGCGCAGCTGGCGCGTTACCACGCGGCGCTGACCTTGCAGGCCGATGCTGCGGCGATCCTGCCCAAACTGGCCCCGCCGGCGCCTGCCCCCGGCGGCGCCGAGCGCGCGGCCGCGACCCGCGCCGCAGCCTTTGCCGCCCTCCCCGAGGTCTACCAGGCCGAGGTCCGGATGCTCGACGCCCTGCGTGCCGCGGCGCCGGGGGCGATCCTGGTCGGGGATTCCACGCAGACCGTCTACGCCGGCAACCTCTATTACGACCACGACCGGCCGGGCGGCTGGTTCAACGCCGCCACCGGCTACGGCGCGCTGGGATTCGGACCCTGTGCGGCGATCGGCGCCGCGCTTGCCGATCGCGACGCGCGCGTGCTGTGCCTGACCGGGGACGGCGGGCTGATGTTCCACCCGGGCGAATTGCGCACCGCGCTGGACGAGGGGCTGAACGTGACCTTTGTCGTCTTCAACAACAACGGCTATGGCGAGATCGCCGACGCGATGCGCGAGGCCGGCGTCGAGGTGATCGGCTGCACCCCCTCGGCCCCGGACATGGGGGCCTTGGCCGAGGCCATGGGCCTGCCCTTCATGCGCGGCACCGACGCCGACCTGCCGGCACTCGCGGGAGGGCTGAAAGGGCCCTGCGTGATCGAGATCCTGCGCCCCTCGGTGCGGCCCTGATTTGTCAGGCAATCGCAGCCGGACACCCTTTGCCGCCCCCTGAAACGCGAAACGCCCCGGAAATCCGGGGCGTTCTGCAATTCCGGTGGCCGTTCAGCCGGCCGAGGAGCTGGCGCCCTGCGGCTTGGCATCGGCGTAGATCATCAACGGATGCGTGCCCGAGGTGACCGCCTCTTCGTTGACGACGACCTCCTGCACGTTTTCCATGCCCGGCAGTTCGAACATGGTATCCAGCAGGATATCCTCCATGATCGACCGCAAGCCGCGCGCGCCGGTCTTGCGGGCGATCGCCCGGCGCGAGATGGCGCGCAGCGCATCGTCGGTAAAGGTCAGTTCCGCGCCCTCGATCTCGAACAGGCGCTGATACTGCTTGACCAGCGCGTTCTTGGGCTCGGTCAGGATGGTCACCAGGGCGTCTTCGTCCAGATCGGTCAGCGTCGCGATTACCGGCAGACGGCCGACGAATTCGGGGATCAGGCCGAATTTCAGCAGATCCTCGGGTTCGAGCTGTTGCAGCGCCTCGCCCACGGTGCGTTTGGATTCGTCCTTCACATCGGCGCCAAAGCCGATCGCCGTGCCCTTGTTGCGCTGGGAAATGATGCGTTCCAGCCCGGCAAAGGCCCCGCCGCAGATGAACAGGATGTTGGTCGTGTCCACTTGCAGGAATTCCTGCTGCGGATGCTTGCGACCGCCCTGCGGCGGCACGCTGGCGACCGTCCCCTCCATCAGCTTCAACAGCGCCTGCTGCACCCCCTCGCCCGACACGTCGCGGGTGATCGAGGGGTTGTCGGACTTGCGCGTGATCTTGTCCACCTCGTCGATATAGACGATGCCGCGCTGCGCGCGTTCGACGTTGTATTCCGACGCCTGCAACAGCTTGAGGATGATGTTTTCCACATCCTCGCCGACATAGCCGGCCTCGGTCAGCGTCGTCGCGTCGGCCATCGTGAAGGGCACGTCGAGGATCCGCGCCAGCGTCTGAGCCAGCAGGGTCTTGCCGCAGCCGGTCGGGCCGATCAGCAGGATGTTCGACTTGCTCAGCTCGATCTCGCCGCCCTTGCCGGCCTTGCCGGAAAAGCCCAACCGCTTGTAGTGGTTGTGCACCGCCACAGAGAGCACGCGCTTCGCACGCTCCTGGCCGATGACATAGTCGTCCAGCACCTTGCAGATATCGCGCGGCGAGGGCACGCCGTCGGTCGTCTTGAAGCCCGAGCCCTTCGTTTCTTCGCGGATGATGTCCATGCACAGCTCGACGCATTCGTCGCAGATGAACACGGTCGGGCCCGCGATCAGCTTGCGGACCTCGTGCTGGCTTTTGCCGCAAAAGGAACAATACAGCGTGTTCTTGCTGTCATTGCCGGAGGAATGAGCCATTCGACACCTCGTGCTCGTCGTCGGTTCGGGCCTTCTGACGGGCCATTTCGTCAAGGTTAGGCCAGCATGGGGGCGGGAACAATGGCAAAATTGCACCCGCCCGCCCTTGTGGGATCAGGCGTCCGCCGGGGTCTTGTCGCGGCTGCTGAAGATTTCGTCGATCAGGCCCCAATCCTTGGCGGCCTCGGGCGTCATGAAATTGTCGCGCTCCAACGCGGATTCGACCTTTTTCAAGGTCTGGCCGCAGTGTTTGACGTAGATCTGGTTCAGCCGTTCCTTGAGGTCCAGGATCTCGCGCGCATGGATCGAGATGTCGGTCGCCTGGCCCTGGAACCCGCCCGAGGGCTGGTGCACCATGATCCGGCTGTTGGGCAGCGAAAAGCGCATCCCCTTTTCGCCCGCCGCCAGCAGCAGCGAGCCCATCGAGGCCGCCTGCCCGATCACCATGGTCGAGACCTTGGGCCGGATATACTGCATGGTGTCGTAGATCGACAGGCCCGAGGTGACGACACCGCCGGGGCTGTTGATATACATCGAGATTTCCTTGGACGGATTCTCGGCCTCGAGGTGCAGCAACTGCGCCACGATCAGCGACGCCATGCCGTCATGCACAGGGCCGGTGACAAAGATGATCCGCTCCTTCAACAGGCGCGAGAAGATGTCATAGGCTCGTTCGCCGCGGCTGGTCTGTTCGACGACCATCGGCACAAGGTTCATGTAGGTTTCAATCGGATCGCGCATCGCTCGGGCCTCGTTGCTGGCGGTCTGTTGTCGTGTGTAGGCGGCAAGTCTTGACCAAGACTTAGCCTTCCGATCCCCCCCCCGCAAGGGGCGCAGCCCGGCAGCCTCTCACGGCCGGGTGACCCGCGGGGGTCGGCGGGTGTTCTGGCGCCATTGGACAGGCGGAATTGGCACTATGCCCCGGCGGCCGGGTGCTGTCAGTAGATGACTGTAGACATTCGAAGCAATAACATATTCCTTTATGTGCAGCCCTGCCACGCGACAGGGTGGCCCGAGGGGAGGAACTCATGCCGCGCCAGCCCGCGCCCGATCTGTCGCC
This sequence comes from Rhodobacter sp., assembly GCA_020637515.1. Taxonomy (NCBI): domain Bacteria; kingdom Pseudomonadati; phylum Pseudomonadota; class Alphaproteobacteria; order Rhodobacterales; genus Rhodobacter; species Rhodobacter sp. Next base: position 3,006,708 of record JACKKG010000001.1, read on the forward strand.
GCGCGTCTCGGAGGAAGTCCGCCAGACGACGTGCTACATGTGCGCCTGCCGATGCGGCATCAACGTGCACCTCAAGGGCGGCAAGGTCGCCTATATCGAGGGCAACCGCGATCACCCGATCAACAAGGGCGTGCTTTGCGCCAAGGGGTCGGCGGGGATCATGCAACACCTCAGCCCGGCGCGGCTGCGCAAGCCCCTGAAGCGGGTCGGACCGCGCGGTTCGGGCGACTTCGTCGAGATTTCCTGGGACGAGGCGCTGGCCACCGCGACCGCCTGGCTGAAGCCCCTGCGCGAGACGGCGCCCGAAAAACTGGCCTTCTTCACCGGCCGCGACCAGTCGCAAAGCTTCACCGGCTGGTGGGCGCAAAGCTACGGCACCCCCAATTACGCCGCGCATGGCGGATTCTGTTCGGTGAACATGGCCGCCGCCGGGATCTATACGATGGGCGGCGCGTTCTGGGAATTCGGCCAGCCCGATTGGGACCGCACGAAGCTGTTCATGATCTTCGGCGTGGCCGAGGATCACGATTCCAACCCCATCAAGATGGGCCTGGGCAAGCTGAAGGCGCGTGGCGCGCGCGTGATCGCCGTGAACCCGGTGCGCACGGGCTACAACGCCGTCGCCGACGATTGGCTGGCGGTCACGCCCGGCACCGACGGGTTGCTGATCCTGGCGCTGATCCACGAATTGTTCCGTCTGGGCAAGATCGACCTGGATTACCTGATCCGCTACACCAACGCCCCTTATCTGGTGAACGCCGAGGAGGGGGCCGAAAAGGGCCTGTTCCTGCGCGATGCGACCGGCACGCCGCTGGTGGTGGACCGGCGCACCGGCCAGCCCGCGTGCTGGAACGCCGACGGGGTGCAGCCCGATCCCGCCGCCGACTGTAACGGCCACAAGACCGTGCTGCGGCTGATGGCGGAACGCTACCTGGACCCCGCCCACGCGCCCGAGGCTGTCGCCGACCGCTGCGGCATCCCCGCCGCGCGCATCCGCGCCGTGGCGGCCGAACTGGCCCGCGTCGCGTTCGAGGAAGAGATCGTCCTGAACCAGCCCTGGACCGATTTCCGTGGCCAGCGGCACGAAACCATGGTGGGCCGTCCTGTCAGCTTCCACGCGATGCGCGGCATCAGCGCGCATTCCAACGGCTTCCAGACCTGCCGCGCGCTGCATGTGCTGCAAATCCTTCTGGGCTCGGTCGAAACGCCCGGCGGCTACCGCTTCAAGCCGCCCTACCCCAAGGCCGTGGAAACCCACCCCAAGCCGCACGCCGGCGTGACCCCGGGCCAGCCGCTGGACGGGCCGCACCTGGGCTATCCCCTGGGGCCCGAGCACCTGCTGGTCAACGCGGACAACTCTGCCAAACGCATCGACAAGGCCTTTACCTGGGACAACCCGATGTCGGCGCATGGCATGATGCACATGGTCATCGCCAATGCCCACGCCGGCGATCCCTACAAGATCGACACGTTGTTCCTGTATATGGCCAACATGGCCTGGAACTCGACCATGAACACGTCCGAGGTGATGCAGATGCTCACCGATACGGACGAGAGCGGCACCTACGTGATCCCGCGCATCATCTATTCCGACAGCTATTCGTCGGAAATGGTGGCCTTTGCCGATCTGGTGCTGCCTGACACCACCTATCTGGAACGCCACGACTGCATCTCGATCCTGGATCGCCCGATCGGCGAACCCGACAGCATGAACGACGCCATCCGCTGGCCGGTGGTCGAACCCGACCGCGACGTGCGCGGCTTCCAGTCCGTGCTGCTGGACCTGGGCGTGCGGCTGGGTCTGCCCGGCATGGTGAACGACGACGGCACGGCGCGCTATCGGGACTATGCCGATTACATGGTGCGCCACGAACGCCGCCCGGGCATCGGGCCGCTGGCCGGCTGGCGTGGCAACGGCGACGGCATCGGCCGGGGCGAGCCGAACCCCGAGCAGTTGCAACGCTACATCGACAACGGCGGCTTCTTCACGTCCCATATCCCCGAAGGCGCGCAGTTCTTCAAACCCTGGAACCAGGGCTATCAGGACTGGGCGGTGTCGCGCGGCCTGTTCGACAAACCGGCGCCCTATCTGTTCAGCCTGTATTCCGAACCGCTGCGCCGCTTCCAGCTGGCGGCCGAAGGCCACGGCGAGCGCCAGCCGCCCGAGCGCCTGCGCGCGCGCATCAAACAGACCCTGGACCCGCTGCCGGTCTGGTACGAACCCTTCGAGGACACGATGGTCAGCCCTGAGGCCTTCCCGCTTCACGCGCTCACCCAGCGGCCGGCGGCGATGTATCATTCCTGGGGCACGCAGAACGCCTGGCTGCGGCAGATCCACGGCATGAACCCGCTCTATGTGCCGCGCAAGGTCTGGGAACAACACGCCTTTTCCGAGGGCGACTGGGCCTGGCTCACCTCGGCCCATGGGCGCATCAAGGTGCCCGTCGCGCGCATGGACGCGCTCAACGACAACACCGTCTGGACCTGGAACGCCATCGGCAAGCGGCGCGGCGCCTGGGCGCTCAGCCCCGACGCGCCCGAGGCCGAAAAGGGCTTCTTGCTGAATCACCTCATCTCGGAACTGCTGCCCGATCGCGGCGATGGCCACCGCTGGTCCAATTCCGACCCGGTGACGGGCCAGGCCGCCTGGTTCGACCTGCGCGTGCGCATCGAAAAGGCCCCGCCCGGCCCGCCGTCCGAGCCCGCGCATCCCGCGCAGGCATCGCCCGTGGGGCAAGGCCCCGCCACCCTCGCCCGCCATTCCTGAGGCGCCCGGCCATGCCCCATCGCCCCACGCCCCCGCACAACCCGGCCCCCAATGGCGACACGGCCCGAAAGGCGCGCCCATGACCACGCTGCCCGCACAGACCGAACGCAAGCTCGGCCTTGTCATCGACCTGGATACCTGCGTCGGCTGCCACGCCTGCGTGGTGTCCTGCAAGGGCTGGAACACCGAAAATTACGGCGCGCCGCTGTCCGATACCGACCCCTACGGCAAGGACCCGGTCGGCACCTTCCTGAACCGCGTGCACGCCTATGAGGTCACGCCCCAGGACAACGCGCCCTTCACCGTCCATTTCCCCAAGTCGTGCCTGCATTGCGAGGACGCGCCCTGTGTCACCGTCTGCCCCACCGGCGCCAGCTACAAGCGCACCGAGGACGGGATCGTGCTGGTCAACGAGGACGCCTGCATCGGCTGCGGCCTGTGCGCCTGGGCCTGCCCCTACGGCGCGCGGGAACTGGATGCCCTGGCGGGCGTGATGAAGAAATGCACGCTCTGCGTGGATCGCATCTACAACGACACCCTGCCTCAGGAAGACCGGGTCCCCGCCTGCGTCCGCACCTGCCCCGCCGGCGCACGCCATTTCGGCGATTTCGCCGACCCCGATAGCACGGTGTCGCAGCTTTCGCGCGAACGCGGCGGGATCGAACTGATGCCCGAACTCGGCACCAGGCCCGTCAACCGCTACCTGCCGCCCCGGCCCCGCGACACGCTGCAAGGCTGCGCCGACCCGGCCCCCGCCACCGATCCCTCGACCGAGGGGCTGACCGGCTTCCTCGGCTGGATCGACCGGACGCTCGCGAGGTTCTGACATGTATCCCGCCCCCTCGATCATCGTCTTCACCACGCTTTCGGGCCTGGGTTTCGGCCTGCTGGCCTTTCTCGGTGCGGGGGTCATCCTGCCCACCGGCCTGGCGGCCTTTGTCTGGTTCGCCCTCGGCTATGCGCTCGCGCTCGTCGGGCTGGTGGCCTCGGCGTTTCACCTGGGCCACCCCGAACGCGCGCTCCGGGCCTTCACCCAATGGCGCACCAGCTGGCTCTCGCGCGAGGCGGTGCTGTCAACCCTGGCGCTGCTGGCCATCGCCCCGCACGCCGCGGGCCTGGTGTTCTGGGCCACGCCCGTGCCCGTGGCGGGCGCGATCGGCGCGGCGCTGTGCCTGGTGACCGTCTTCGCCACCTCGATGATCTACGCGCAACTCAAGACCGTGCCGCGCTGGAACCACTGGAGCACGCCGGTCCTGTTCCTGCTGGCCGCGCTGACCGGCGGCGCGCTGCTCACCGGGTCGGGCTACACGGCGCAGATGCTGCTCGCCTGGCTGGCCGTGGCGATGGTGCTGCACTGGCTGATCGGGGACGGCCAGTTCGCGCGCCGGGGTACCACGCTGGGCACCGCGACCGGCCTCGGCCCGCTGGGCCGCGTGCGCCAACTCGAACCGCCGCACACCGGCGGCAACTACCTGCTCAAGGAAATGGCCTATGTCGTGGCCCGCCGCCACAGCCGCGTGCTGCGGGTGATCGCGCTGACGCTGGCCTGCGTGCTGCCGTCGATCCTGCTGTGGACCGCGCCCTATTCCCTGCCCGCGCTGGCGCTCGCCGTCGTGCTGCACCTCGCCGGCATGGTGACGCAACGCTGGCTCTTTTTCGCCGAGGCCGAACACACCGTCGCCCTCTACTACCGGGGCTGAGCGCGCGCTTCTTTGTGCCGGAAATATCCTCGGGGGTTTCTCAAGGGGGTGGAAAACCCCCTTGAGGCGGGGGTGCGGGGGCGGCAGCCCCCGCTGCTACCGGCCCTCGAACCTGGCCGGACGCTTCTCAAGGAACGCCATCACCCCCTCGCGAAAGTCGCGCGTCGCGCCCATCTCTTCTTGCAGCCGCGCCTCGACATCGAGCTGCGCGTCCAGGTCGTTCACCATGCTGGCCCTGAGCGCGCGCTTGACCGCGCCGTAAGCCAGCGTCGGCCCCTTGGCCAGTTGCGCGGCGCGCGCGCGCCAGTGGGCGGCGAACTCCGCGTCGGGCACACTGGCCCAGATCAGGCCCGCGCGCGCCGCCTCGTCGGCCGGAACGGGTTCGGCGAACAGCGCCTGGCCCATCGCCCGCGCGAACCCGGTCAGGCGCGGCAACCAGTAGGTGCCGCCCGCGTCGGGGATCAGGCCGATGCGGGTAAAGGCTTGCAGGAACACCGCCGATTGCGTGGCGATCACCACGTCCGCCGCCAGGGCCAGGTTCGCCCCCGCCCCCGCCGCGGCGCCGTTGACGGCGGCGATGACCGGCACCGGGCAGTCGTAGATCGCGCGCAGCATGGGCTCGTATTCCTCGCGCAAGATGCGGCCCAGGTCGATCTCGCTGACCGCCGCGCCGTCGCCCAGATCCTGACCCGAGCAGAACGCCCGCCCCGCTCCGGTCAGCACCACCACCCGCATCCGCGCGCCCAGGTCGCGCACCGCGGCGGTGATCTCGGCCCGCATCTGGGCGTTGAGCGCGTTCATCAGCGTCGGACGGTTCATCGTGATGACGCCGACACCGTCGTCCTCGGTGATGGTCAGGGTCTTGTAGATCATGGCACGCTCCCTCGCGGTTTGCCGCCAGACTAGCCGTCTCGCGCCCCCGAGGCAAAGCCGCAACCTTGCGTCACTCGCCGAGGATTTCCTTGAGCCGCGCTTCTTCCTCGGGGCTGAGCCCGGCGTCGCGGCTGGCGGCCCTGCGCCGACGCGCCGCGGCCAGGGCGACCCCCAGGGCCAGCAGCAGCAGCACCGGCCCCGCCGCCCACAGGATCAGGTTCGACCCGGTGGCGCGCGGCTCCAGCAGGATATACTCGCCGAACCGGTCCACCATGTATTGAACGGCCTGGTCGTTCGTGTCGCCCGCCAGCAGGCGCTCGCGCACCATCAGCCGGATGTCGCGGGCGATGTCGGCGTTGGAATCGTCAACGCTTTCGTTGCGGCAGACGACGCAGCGCAGCCCCTCGGTGATGACCCGCGCCCGCGCTTCCAGCGCCGGATCGGACAACATCTCGTCAGGCTGCACGGCCAGCGCCGGGACCGACCAGACCAGCGCCAGGATCAGCAGCAGGACCCGCATCGCCCTCACTCCGCCGGGGTGGCCAGCGGCGCGGCGGCGCGACGCGCCCCCGCCGCCATGCGATACCGCCGGTCGCTGAGCGAAACCACGCCCCCCAGCGCCATGATGAGCACGCCCAGCCACAGGCAACTGGCGAAGGGCTTGACATAGGTTCTCAGCGCCCAGCCGCCCCCGTCCTGCGGATCGCCCAGCGCGATATAGATGTCGCGGGTCAGCGCATAGTCGATCGCGGCCTCGGTCGTGGGCATGCCGGCGGCGGGATAGACCCGCTTTTCGGGCGCCAGCTCGGCCACCAACTGGCCGTCGCGCTCGATCGTCACATGACCCATCGAGGAAATGTAGTTCGGCCCCTGCACGCGCTCGACCCCGGTCAGGGTGACGGTGTAGCCGTCATGCACGAAGCTTTCGCCGATCTGCGCGACGCGGATATCCTCGGTCGACCAGCCCAGCACCGCCGAGACGGCAAAGATCGTGACCCCCAGCCCGGCATGGGCCAGCGCCTTGCCCCAGTCCGCGCGCGGCAGCCGGGTGATGCGCGCCAGGCGCGCGCCGATCCCCTGCCGGCCGCTGCGCTGCCAAAGGTCCGCCAGCGCCCCGATCACCAGCCAGGTCCCCAGCGCCACGCCCACCGGCGCCAGCACCGAGCGGCCCGTTTGCACCGTGAACGCCAGCGCCCCCAGCGCCACCGCCAGCACCGCGACACCCCACATCGCGCGCAGCGCCCGGCCCAGGTTGCCGCGTTTCCACGGGATGACCGCGCCCACCGGCAGCACCACGGCCAACGCCACCATGAAGGGCGTAAAGGCCGCGTCGAAGAAGGGCGCGCCCACCGACAGCACGCGGCCAAAGGCCAGTTCGCTGACCAGCGGCCACATCGTGCCGGTGAACACCACCAACGCGGCCACGGCAAGCAGCACGTTGTTCAGCACCAGCGCCGATTCGCGGCTGACCAGGGCGAAGACGCCCTTGGCCTCGAGCGCGGCACCGCGCAGCGCGAAGAGCGTCAGTGCGCCGCCGACGAAGACGGCGAAAATCAACAGGATGAACACACCGCGTTCGGGGTCCGAGGCAAACGCATGGACCGAGGTGATGACGCCCGATCGCACGATGAACGTGCCCATCAGCGAAAAGCCGAATCCCAGGATCGACAACAGGATGGTCCAGGCCTTCAGCGTCTCGCGCTTTTCCACCACGATCGCGGAATGCAGCAGCGCGGTGGCGAACAGCCAGGGCATGAAGCTGGCGTTCTCGACCGGGTCCCAGAACCAGAACCCGCCCCAGCCCAACTCGTAATAGGCCCACCACGATCCCAGCCCGATGCCGATGGTCAAAAAGATCCAGGCGGCCAGCGTCCAGGGGCGCACCCAGCGGCCCCAGGCGGCATCGACCTTGCCCTCGATCAGGGCGGCGACGGCAAAACTGAACGCCATGCTCAGCCCGACATAGCCCAGATACAGGAACGGCGGGTGGAACGCGAGGCCCGGGTCCTGCAACAGCGGGTTCAGGTCATGCCCGTCGAAGGGCGCCATGTCCGTGCGCAGGAACGGGTTCGAAGTGAAGATCATGAACGCCATGAAGGCCGCCCCGATCGAGGCCTGCACCCCCAGCACCCGCGCTTGCAGGCTGGCCGGAAGATTGCCCCCGAACCAGGCCGCGCAGGCCCCGAACAGCGACAGGATCAGCACCCACAGCAAAAGCGAGCCCTCGTGATTCCCCCAGACGCCGGAAATCTTGTAGAGCAGCGGTTTCAGCGAATGCGAGTTGTTGATCACCAGCAGGACCGAAAAGTCCGAGGTCACGAACGCATAAGTGAGCGCGCCGAAGCTCAGCGCGATCAGCACGAATTGCAGGCCGGCCATGGGATTGGCGGCGGCCATCCAGTCGGCCCAGCCCCGGTGCGCGCCGTAGAGCGGCACGACGGTTTGCAGGATCGACAGGCCAAAGGCCAGGATGAGGGCGAAATGTCCGAGTTCTACGATCATGCCCGTTGCTATACCGCGCCCCGCCCGCCCCGCAAAGCACGAAGCCGTCACAAACCTGCGACAGGGTGCCCCGGGGGCCGCCCTAGGTCAGGACGCGCGCCATGCCCCTGGCGAACGCATCCGACGCCAGCCAGTCATGCAGCGCCTCGAACGCCTGGCGGGCCAGCTTTTCGCGCAGGTCCGCGTCCGCCAGAAGCCGGCGCACCACAGCCTCGAAATCGGACAGGTCCCAGGCCACCGGCGCATAGGTTTCCCAGGGGATGAAGATGTCGGGTGTGGTTTCGACATGGGCCATGTCGGGCTTGACCAGCACCGCGCCGGCCAGCACCGATTCATAGTCGCGCCAGCAGACCTCGCCATAGCCGAAGGGCGAAAAGGCCAGTTTCGAGCGCGCCATCTCGGCCATGAATCGCGGCAGCGGCAACCCTTCGCCCTGCGGCACGGCCAGATCGGACAGGGGCGCAAGCGCGGCCTCGGCCTCGGCGCGCATGGCCTGATACCAGGGCGTGCCCTTGACGGCGAATCGCGCGTGCAGGTCCAGCGGGCGCGGCCCCTGCGGGCGGTGGCCCAGCAGGCCGGGCAAGAGGTTGGGCGCGGTCGCAAAGGACGCGCCCAGCACCACCTTGTCCAGGAATCCCGGGGGGATGGCAAAGCACTGCTCGGGCGCGGTGATGCCGAATCGGCGGTTGTAGTGATCCGTCAGATTGGTGTCGCCGCGCGTCGGGCGGCCATAGGCCGAACGATCGCGCAGCAGGTTCTTCTTGACGTAGAGATCGACGAACGGGTCCATCCGCGCGGCGTTGCGCAGATCGGTCGGCGCGAACCAGTCGAAACAGACCAGCCGCGCGCCCGGGTTCCAGTCGCGCAGGCGCTCGATCAGCCGGTGCAGGTCGGCATCGGGCAGGTCGAACGGCGTCTGAAAGCCGACGACGTCCGCGCCCGTGGCCACCGGCCGCGCGCCGCGCAGCACGGAACCGAGGTCCGCCTCGCGCACCTCGGCGCCGTAGAGGCGGCGCAGGTCTTCGGCGTAGTGATGGAAGGGGAAGATCTGGCTTTGCGGGATGCGCTCGGGCTGGGTGACCAGCAGAAGCTTGCAATCGGCACCGGAAAAGCGCCGGCTCAGGGCGCGGCCGCGCAGTCCCTCGGCCCGGCGCCTGCGGGCAAACAGGCGCAGGCGATTGCCGACAGCATCAAGCCCCGCGATGGACATCGGTCACGACTCTCTCTCCTTTCGGCGCGGCCCGGCGCAGGCGGGCCTCCAGCGCCATGAGACGCCGGGCTTCCTGTGCAGACATGCCCTCGACGAACGCGTGATGCAACCTGTAGATGTCCGCCGGGCCCCGCCGCAGGGGCGACGCCTGGGTCGCCGCGCGCACCCCTTGCAGCGCGCCGCCGGGACCGGCCATCGCGGCGACCCGCAAGGTGTCCAGGATGTTGGCCAGCCGGTGCGCGCGCAGCCGGGGCAGCGGCTGGTTGCGGAACCCCTCGGCAAAGGGGATGTCGGCATAGGCGGGAAAGGCGCGGGCGATGGCGTCGTCGTGCAGCCGCTGGTCGCAGGTGACCGACCAGGGCAAGGACAGGCCCAGGGCGACGAAATCAGGGTCCAGATAGGGGCTGTCCACCATCGCCGCGCCCCCCAGCACGGCGGTGCCGGTAAAGGCGATCTCGCGCCGCGTTCGGTGCCAGAACCAGAAGGCCTGATAGGGATCCGGCCAGTCCGCATAGGCGCGGATCTCGCGCGCCATGCGGTCCGTCGCGGCCTCGTCCAGATCGGGGGAATAGAGCGGCCCGGCGCAGCCGCTGTGACCGTGCCGGTTGTTGACCCGTGCGTGCCCGTCCATCAGCGCGCGCGCGATGCCTTCGAAATCGTCGCGCCCGGCGCGCTCCATGAAACCGGCCGCGTCGTCGTCGGGATTGGTCAGGATGTCGCCACCGATCCCGTCCAGCGCGGCATAGGCGCTGCCGGTCAGGAAATCATGCGTCGGCATCATCTGCGCGTGTTCGTCCGCGCAAAGCTGGGTCATCAGCAGCCCGCGCAGGCTGTCGCGCAACCGAAAGCGCGGGGCGCCCATCACGCGGTGGGTGACGCCGGTGCGGGCCGCGACGGCGCGGGCGGCCTGAACCTCGGCGTTGAGGACGTGGCCGCCGTGGTGAAAGGTCAGCGCGGTGTCGGGCAACCGCCCCTGGTGGGCCATCTCCAGCAAGATGTGCCGCGAATCCCGCCCGCCCGACAGCGGCAGCGCGATCGGGCCGTCCCAGCTGTCCAGAAAGCGGCGGATCGCCGCGCGCGGCAGCTCGATGAAGCCCTCGACCGCGGCCTCGCGGCTGATGTCCAGCGTGCGCGGGGCGGGGGTGTGGTCCTCGACCGTGGCGTGACCCGCGCGCCAGGTCAGGCGCCCGCCCGGGGGCAGCACGCGGATATGGCGAAACGGGGTGTCGTTGCCGACGAGATTGCCGAACCGGTGAAAGACCGCCAGCGCCACGGGGTCGGGCGCGGGATCGGCGCCCGCCGCCAGCAATTGCAGGATCGAAGGCGACACCCCCACCTGCGCGCCCTTGATGTAGACGAACAGCTGGAGGAACCCCAGCGGATCGACCCCGGCGGTCAGCGTCTCGCCGTCCCAGGACCATTCCCCCCAGGCGCCGCGCGGGCGCAGGTCCCCCGGCACCCGGCGCCGGTGGCCGACGAACCCCTGCGCAACGCCGCTCAGCCCCCCCTGCCCGTCGATGAACAGATAGGGCGTCGCGTCGCCATCCGCGATCCAGGGCCGCGATTCGAGCGCCGGCTCGCCCAGACCGGCGCCGCCGGCCGCCGAGGTTCCGATGTCTTTCACTGCCACTGTCCCCGCTCTGTGGTTGCGGCCTTCGTGCCCCGGGCCGGCTTTCGCAAAGGGTAGCCGCGCCCCCGGCCACGGGCAAGCCGCTCAATCATGGAAGCCGCCGAAATGCCCGCCGTGAAAGACCAGCGGGGCGCCCTTGCGGTGCCGGACGGCCAGCACCCGGCCTACGACGATGGCGTGATCGCCGCCCTGGTGGACCGCCTCGCGGGCGCATTCGAACACCGCCAGGCAGCCGGGCAGCACCGGCACGCCCTGCGCCGAGAACGCCACCCCGGGCAGGTCGAAACCCTGCGCATGACGGGAGAAATGCGCCGCCAGGTCGCGCTGCGCGGCGGCCAGCACGTGAACGGCGAAATGCGGCGCCGCGACCAGATCGTCAAAGCGCCGCGACGCGCGCGCGGGCGACCACAGCACCAGCGGCGGGTCCAGTGACACCGAGGCGAAACTGTTCGCCGTGATCCCCAGGGGGCCCTGCGCGCCCGGGGCGGTGACCACCGTCACGCCGGTCGCAAAGGCGCCCAGCGCGTCGCGAAAGGCGCGGCTGTTGGCGGCGTCGGGAACAAAGTCGGCGGGTTCGGTCGGTTCGGTCATGCCACGCGCGCGTTGAAGGGTCACTCGGGCCGTCCTTAGCCCGATTTCGGCCCCGGCTACCAGCGAAAGCCGGCCATTTTGCGGCGCGCGGCGCGATTGCGGCGGGCTGTTGCGGGCGGCTCGACAAGGCCGCGGGAAAGCACTAGCGTCGCGGTTTTTCCGACCGGAGCGCGCATGTCTCGCAAGATCATCATCGATACCGATCCAGGTCAGGACGACGCCGTGGCGATCCTGCTGGCGCTGGCCTCGCCCGAGCTGGAGGTGCTGGGACTCACCTGCGTGGCCGGGAACGTGCCGCTGGCGCTGACCCAGACCAACGCGCGCAAGGTCTGCGAACTGGCCGGGCGGCGCGACATCAAGGTCCATGCCGGCTGCGACCGGCCGCTGACCCGCCGGCTGATCACCGCCGAACATGTGCACGGCAAGACCGGGCTGGACGGGATCGACCTGCCGGCGCCGACGATGCCCTTGCAACCGCAACACGCAGTCGATTTCCTGATCGACACGCTGCGCGCCGAAGCCCCCGGCAGCGTCACGCTGGTGCCGATCGGCCCGCTGACCAACATCGCCATGGCGATGCGCAAGGCCCCCGACATCGTCGCGCGCATCGGCGAAATCGTCCTGATGGGCGGCGCCTATTTCGAGGTCGGCAACATCACCCCCGCGGCCGAGTTCAACATCCACGTGGACCCGGAAGCGGCGGCGATCGTGTTCTCCTCGGGCTGTCCGCTGGTGGTGATGCCGCTCGATGTGACGCACAAGGCGCTGACCACCCGCCCCCGGATCGAGGCCTTCCGTGCGCTGGGTTCGATCGGCCGGGTCGTCGCCAGCTGGACGGATTTCTTCGAGCGTTTCGACATGGAGAAATACGGCAGCGAGGGCGCGCCGCTGCACGACCCCTGCACGATCGCCTATCTGCTGGAGCCTGCATTGTTCACCGGGCGCCGGATCAATGTGGAGATCGAGACCGGCAGCGCGCTGACGCTGGGCATGACCGTCGCCGACTGGTGGCGGGTGAGCGGCCGGGCGCCGAACGCGCTGTTCATGGGCGATATCGATGCCGAGGGGTTCTATGCCTTGCTGACCGAGCGGCTGGGGCGGCTCTAGGCGGCGGGGGGCTGCCGCCCCCCGCCCCCCCCCGCTTCAAGGGGGGCACGCCCCCCTTGAAAATCCCCGTGCGTATTTCAGACAAGATGATGGGGCCCGGCGCCGCTTTTCCGGGCGCGCGTGGTTATTTTCGGTCTTCTCGTTTTTTATCAGTTGATAAAATTTGGAACCGTGGCACTCTGGGGAAAAACACCAGCCAACCCGGAGGTAGCCCGTGGCCCATTCCCCGCAGACCGGCGGCATCGTCGCCGCGCGTCTGGACAGCGCCGAGATCGCGGCGCATTTCGACGATCTCTACCCGATGCTGGACGATCACGAGGCGCGCGTCGCCGCCGATCGCTGCTATTTCTGCCATGACGCGCCCTGCATCACCGCCTGTCCGACGGACATCGACATTCCGCTGTTCATCCGCCAGATCCAGGCCGGGATGCCCGATGCGGCGGCGCGCACCATCCTGGCGCAGAACATCCTGGGCGGCATGTGTGCCCGGGTCTGCCCCACCGAAACGCTGTGCGAAAGCGTCTGTGTGCGCGAGGTGGCCGAGGGGGCGCCGGTCGAGATCGGCCGCTTGCAGCGGTATGCGACGGACGGTTTGCTGCTGGCGAACGACCATCCCTTTGTCCGGGCACCCGAAACCGGCAAGCGGGTGGCGGTGGTCGGCGCGGGTCCGGCGGGTCTGGCCTGCGCGCATCGTCTGGCGATGCTGGGGCACCAGGTGGTGCTGCATGACGCGCGCGCAAAGCCCGGCGGGCTCAACGAATACGGGATTGCGGCCTACAAGGCGGCGAACGGCATCGCGCAGGCCGAGGTGGACTGGCTGCTGCGCATCGGCGGGATCGAGGTCAGGACCGGCTCGGCCCTGGGCGAGGCGGTGACGCTGGAGGCGCTGATCGCCGGGCATGACGCGGTGTTCCTGGGCCTGGGCCTGGCCGGCGTGAACGCGCTGCGCATTCCGGGCGAGGATCTGCCCGGGGTGCGCGACGCGGTCGATTTCATCGCCGAACTGCGGCAGAGCGAGGACCTGTCCACCCTGCCCATCGGGCGCCACGTGGTGGTCATAGGCGGCGGCATGACCGCGATCGACGCCGCGGTTCAGTCGCGGCTGCTGGGCGCCGAGCACGTGAGCCTGGTCTACCGGCGCGACCGCGGCGCGATGGCGGCCTCGGACTATGAGATCAGCCATGCCGCGACCGAGGGCGTCACCGTCCTGACCAACGCGATGCCGGTCGCCGTGCTGGGCACCGGCGCGGTCGAGGCGGTCGAATTCGCCTATACCCGGTCGGGCCCCGGGGGGCTGGAAACGACCGGCGAGACCTTCACGCTCAAGGCCGACCAGGTCTTCAAGGCGATCGGCCAGACGTTGCGCGGTCAACCCGGTTCGATCGACATCCGGGGCGGCAAGATCGTCATCGACGACGCGGGCCGCACCTCGGTTGCGGGGGTCTGGGCTGGCGGCGATTGTGCCACCGGGGGCGAGGACCTGACGGTCACCGCCGTCGCTCAGGGCCGCGACGCGGCGATGAGCATTCATGCGACCTTGACGGGGGCCGCGGGCTGACCCCGCGCGATGGAGCTGAACACATGGCAAATCTGACTTCCACTTTCGTCGGCATCACCTCGCCCAACCCGTTCTGGCTGGCCTCGGCCCCGCCCACGGACAAGGAATACAACGTCCGCCGCGCCTTTCAGGCCGGTTGGGGCGGCGTGGTCTGGAAAACGCTGGGCGAGGCCGGGCCGCCCGTCGTCAACGTGAACGGGCCGCGCTATGGCGCGATCTGGGGCGCCGACCGGCGGCTTCTGGGTTTGAACAACATCGAGCTCATCACCGACCGCCCGCTCGAGGTGAACCTGCGCGAGATGAAGGCGGTCAAGCGCGACTACCCGGACCGCGCGCTGATCGCCTCGCTCATGGTGCCCTGCGTCGAGGAGGCGTGGAAGGCGATCCTGCCGCTGGTCGAGGACACCGGCGCCGACGGGATCGAGCTGAACTGCGGCTGCCCGCACGGCATGTCCGAGCGCGGAATGGGCGCGGCCGTCGGCCAGAACCCGGACCTGATCGAACGGATCACGCGCTGGTGCAAGCAGACCACCCGGATGCCGGTGATCGTCAAGCTGACGCCGAACATCACCGATGTCCGCCTGCCCGCGCGCGCGGCGCTGGCGGGGGGCGCGGATGCGGTCAGCCTGATCAACACCATCAACTCGATCACCTCGGTCGATCTGGACGATTTCGCGCCCGAGCCGACCATCGACGGCAAGGGCACGCACGGCGGCTATTGCGGCCCGGCGGTCAAGCCGATCGCGCTGAACATGGTGGCCGAGATCGCCCGCGACCCGGCCACCGCCCACCTGCCGATCAGCGGTATCGGCGGGGTCACCACCTGGCGCGACGCGGCCGAGTTCCTGTCGCTGGGCGCCGGTAACGTCCAGGTCTGCACGGCGGCCATGACCTATGGTTTCGGCATCATCAAGGAACTGACAGCCGGCCTGTCGCTGTGGATGGACCGCAAGGGGTTCACCGCGGTCGAACAGATCACCGGGCGCGCAGTGCCGAATGTCACCGACTGGCAGCGGCTGAACCTGAACTACGTCACCAAGGCCCGGATCGACCCCGACGCCTGCATCGGCTGCGGGCGCTGTTATGCGGCCTGCGAGGACACCTCGCACCAGGCGATCTGGCAAAAGCCGGACCGCGTGTTCGAGGTGAACGACGCCGAATGCGTCGCCTGCAACCTGTGCGTCAATGTCTGCCCGGTCGAACGCTGCATTACGATGGAGCGGCTCGCCCCCGGGGTCGAGGACGCGCGCACCGGCCGAACGGTCGAGGCCACGCCCGCCGACTGGACCACCCACCCCAACAACCCGATGGCCCGCGCGGCCGAATGACAGGGTTTCCTGACGGGCGGCCGCGGCCGCCCGGCGTGACTGGACCGGCGCGTCGCTCCCTGCGCGCCGGTCTTTTTCAGCGCCGGACATGGCCTGCCGCGGCCACGCGACCGCCGGGCGCGTAGCAGATCAGCAGCGAATCCCAATCGACGCCGAACCCGCCGCACATGCCCAGCATCACCTGATCGCAATCGGCGTGGCGGGTGCCGCGCAGGATTTGCGGGCCCCGGGCATCGGGCGCGCCCAGCAGCGCGCGCACGCCGTCCCGGTCCAGGCCGCCCGGCGACAGGTGGCGGTCGATCAGGTCCGCGACCATCGGCCCCCGCGGGCAGGCGGCGCGGCGCAGGGCGCAGTCGGGGTCGCTTTCCCCGCCGCAGTGCCAGACCGCTTGCCAGCGCCCGGGATCGAAGGCCACCCCCCGAAAGGGCGCCACGGCGACCGCATAGGCCAGCGCCGCGTAGGCGCCACCGGCCAGCACGACCGCCAGGCCCAGCGCAGTGCCGAGCCAATAGGCGAGGGTCCAGATCCGGGTCATGCGCGGTCCTGTCCGGGATGGCCGCGACCGCCCAGCAGCCCCAGCACATCCGCCGCGCGGCGCACGTCGAAGCGTTTGATCAGCCGGCCGCGCACGTCGTCCACGGTGCGCACGCTCAGTCCCAGACGCGCCGCGATTTCCTTGCTGGTCAGGCGCCGGTTCATCAGTTCCAGAACCTGCCGCTCGCGCTTGGACAGGCTGACCGGCCCACCATCGTGAATGCGCGCAAAGCTCATGACGATGCGGTCCAGCGGGGCCTCGGGGACCAGGGTGCTGGCGCGAAAGCGGCACCACAGCGAATGCCCCGCGCGGTGACGCACCAGCCGCTCGTCGGTGTATTCGCCGGTTTCGCGCAGCGGCGTCAGGCCAATGTCGCGAATGCCCTCGAATTCCTCGTCCGAGCCATAGAAGATGCGGAACGACTGCCCCACCAGCTCCTCGATCCGGTAGCCCAGAAGCCGCGCGAAGGTCTGGTTGCAACTGCGGATCATCCGCCGTTCGGTCATGACCAGCGCGATCGGGGCGCCGTGAAAGGCCATCAGCGCAAGGTCGCGGGCGGATTCGGGTGATTCGGGGCTCATGCCGTAATAATACGGTCTTGATACCGTATTTGTCTCGGGCCAAGGTGCGGGGATGGACCACAGAACCGCCCTTTCCGACCGCCGCGCCGCCGCGCTTTCCGCCGCCCTCTCGGACCGGCGCGAGGATCTGATCGCGCTGACGCAGGACCTGATCCGCATCCCCACACTCAACCCCCCCGGCGAGAATTACCGCGAAATCTGCGATTACCTCGACCGGCGGCTCAGGGGCTCGGGGTTCCAGACGCAGATGATTCGCGCCCACGGCACGCCCGGCGACTGCGAGGCCTATCCGCGCTGGAACGTCGTCGCCCGCCGCGAGGGGACAGGTCCCGGCGACTGCGTGCATTTCACCAGCCATATCGACGTGGTCGAGGTCGGCGCGGGCTGGACGGTGGACCCGTTCGGTGGGCTGTTGCGCGACGGCAAGATCTATGGCCGGGGATCGTGCGACATGAAGGGCGGGCTCGCGGCCTCGATCATCGCCGCCGAGGCCTTCATGGCGACCTTTCCCGATTTCGCCGGCGCGATCGAGATTTCGGGCACCGCCGACGAGGAATCGGGCGGTTATGGCGGCGTGGCCTATCTGGCGGAACAGGGGTTCTTCTCGCCGCAGAGGGTGCAGCACGTCATCATCCCCGAGCCCCTGCAAAAGGACCGCGTGTGCCTGGGCCATCGCGGCGGCTGGTGGGCCGAGATCGAAACCTTTGGCGAGATCGCCCACGGCTCGATGCCGTTTCTGGGCGATTGCGCGGTGCGCCACATGGGCGCGGTTCTGAGCACGTTCGAGGAAAAGCTGTTCCCCGCCATGGCCGCGCGGCGCACCGACATGCCCGTGGTGCCCGAGGGGGCGCGCTCTTCGACGATGAACATCAATTCGATCCATGGCGGCCAGCCCGAACAGGCACCCGGATCGACCGCGCTGCCGTCGCATTGCGTGCCCGACAGTTGCCGCATCGTGGTGGACCGCCGCTATCTGGTCGAGGAATCGCTGGACGGCGTGCGCGACGAAATCATCGGCCTGCTTGAGGGGCTGAAGCGCGACCGCCCGCGTTTCGACTATGCGGTGCGCGAGCTGAACCACGTGGTGCCGACGATGACCGACCGCGACGCGCCGGTCGCGCGCACCGTCGCCGAGGCGATCCATGCGGTGATGGGCAAGGAGGCCGAATTCGTGGCCTCGCCCGGCAGCTACGACCAGAAGCACATCGACCGGATCGGCAAACTGAAGAACTGCGTGGCCTATGGCCCCGGTTTGCTGGAGCTGGCGCATAAACCCGATGAATATGTCGGCGTTGACGATATGATGGACAGCGCGGCGGTCATGGCGCGCAGCCTGACGGCGCTTCTGTTGCCTGAGACGGAATAACAGGGAGAAAAGAGTATGAGCAAACTGACAACATTCCTGCTGGCGGGGTCCACGGCGCTGTTCGCGACGGCGGCCTTTGCCCAGCACCCGCACCTGAACGTGGCGATGCAGCTCGAGCCGCCGAACCTGGACCCGACGGCGGGGGCCGCGCAGGCCATCGATTCGGTGGTCTATTCGAACATCTTCGAGGGGCTGACCCGGTTCATGTCCGACGGCTCGGTCGTGCCGGGCCTGGCGGAAAGCTGGGACATTTCCGACGACGGGCTGGTCTATACCTTTCACCTGCATTCGGGTGTGACCTTCCACGACGGCACGACGATGGACGCCGAGGATGTCAAGTTCTCGCTGGACCGCGCCCGCGCCGACGACAGCACCAACGCGCAGAAGGGCCTCTTTGCCTCGATCGCGGATGTGTCGGTGATCGACCCCTTGACGGTGCGCATCACGCTGAGCGCGCCGAACGGATCGCTGCTGTTCAACCTGGCCTGGGGTGACGCGGTGATCGTCGCGCCCGAAAGCATCGGCGAGGCCGCGACGCACCCGGTCGGAACCGGCGCGTTCATGTTCCAGGACTGGGTGCAGGGCGATCACATCGACATCACCCGCAACCCCAACTACTGGGGCACGCCGGCGACGCTCGAATCCGCGACCTTCCGCTTCATCGCGGACCCGACGGCGGCCTTTGCCGCGCTGATGGCCGAGGACGTCGATGTCTTCGTCGGCTACCCCGCGCCCGAAAACCTGCCGCAATTCGAGGCCGACCCCCGCTTCCAGGTGCTGGTGGGCAACACCGAGGGCGAAACCATCCTGGCGATGAACAACGGCCGCGAGCCGTTCAACAACCGCCTGGTGCGCGAGGCCGTGGCCCACGCGATCGACCGCCAGGCGATCATCGACGGTGCCATGTATGGCATGGGCACGCCGATCGGCACGCATTTCGCGCCCCACAACCCCGACTATGTGGACCTGACCGCGCTGTCGAACTATGATCCCGAACGCTCGCGCCAGTTGCTGGCCGAGGCCGGCTATCCCGACGGGTTCACCACCGTGATGACCCTGCCCCCGCCCTCGTATGCGCGGCGCGGCGGCGAGATCATCGCCGCGCAACTGCGCGCGGTGGGCATCCAGACGGAAATCCAGAACCAGGAATGGGCGCAGTGGCTGGAAACCACCTTCCGCGGCCACGACTTCGGTCTGACCATCGTCAGCCACACGGAACCGATGGACATCGGCATCTATGCGAACCCGGATTACTATTTCCAGTATGACAACCCCGAGTTCCAGGCCCTGATGGCCACGCTGAACCAGACGACCGACCCGGCCGAACGCACCGCGTTGCTGCAACACGCCCAGCGCATCATCGCCGAGGATTACGTCAACGCCTATCTCTTTGAACTGGCGGTGCCGACCGTGGCGCGTGCCGGAATCGAGGGGCTGTGGCGCAACCAGCCGACCGCCGCCATCGACCTGACCGCCGTTTCCTGGCCGTAACCGCGACCCCGGGACGCCCGGCCCGCGCGGGCCCGGGCGTCCCACCCGTGCCGGCCGCCGCGCCGGATGTTGCCTTGATGGGAGTCGCCTTGCGATGATCCGTTACACGATCGGTCGCGTGACCTCGCTTTTCCTCAGCCTCGTCGTCGCCTCGATGGTGATCTTCGCCGTGGTCGAGGTCGTGCCGGGCGATCCCGCCGCCTACATGCTGGGGGTCAACGCCCGCCCCGACACGATCGCCGCGCTGCGCACCGAGCTGGGGCTCGACATGTCGCCGCCCGAACGCTACCTGAGCTGGACTTCGGGGATGCTGCGGGGCGATTTCGGCACCTCGTATACCTATCGCACCCCGGTCACGCGGATGATCCTGGACCGCATCGTGGTCTCGCTGCCGCTGGCCATCCTGGCGCTGGCGCTGACCGTGGCGATCGCCTTTCCCGCCGGCATCTACGCCGCCAGCCGCCGCGGAAAGCTGGGCGACATGGGCGTCATGGGCGCGACGCAACTGGGCGTCGCCGTGCCGAATTTCTGGTTCGCGATGATCCTGGTGCTGATCTTTGCCGTCAAGCTGCGCTGGGTCTCGGCCGGTGGGTTCCCGGGCTGGGGCAACGGCGTCTTGCCGGGGCTGAAGGCGCTGATCCTGCCCGCCATCGCGCTGGCGCTGCCGCAGGCGGCGATCCTGGCGCGGGTCATGCGCTCGTCGTTGCTGGACATGCTGGGCGAAGATTTCATCCGCACCGCCCGCGCCAAGGGGTTGACCCGCCGCCAGGCGCTTTGGCGCCACGCCGTGCGCAACGCGCTGATCCCGGTGCTGACCATCATCGGGCTGCAATTCTCGTTCCTGCTGGCGGGGGGGATCGTGATCGAGCAGATCTTCTTCCTGCCCGGGCTGGGGCGGCTGATCTTTCAGGCGATCTCGGCGCGTGACCTGATCGTGGTGGAAAGCGTGGTCATGCTGCTGGTGGCGCTGGTCATCATCGTCAATTTCGCCGTCGATCTGGCCTATGCGGCCGTCGATCCGCGCCTGAGGGTCCGCGCATGAGACTGCCCCGCAGCCTGATCCTGGGCGCCCTGCTGACCGCGCTGTTCCTGGGCGGCGCGCTCTTGTCCTTTCTGTGGACACCCTACGACATCGAACTGCTGTCGATCCCCAGCCGCCTGCAACCGCCCGGCGCCGCGCATTGGCTGGGCACCGACCAGTTGGGCCGCGACATCCTGTCGATGATCATGATGGGCGCGCGCACCTCGATCGCGGTGGCACTGTTGGCGGTCGGCATCGGCATGGGGCTGGGCATCCCGCTGGGCCTGACGGCGGCGGCGCGGCGCGGCTCGCTGCTGGACGAGGTGATCATGCGCGGCAACGACCTGATCTTCGCCTTTCCCAGCCTGGTGATCGCGATCCTCATCACCGCCGTCTTTGGCGCCGGAGCGATGAACGCGATCATCGCCATCGGCATCTTCAACATCCCGGTCTTTGCCCGCCTGACGCGCGGTGCGGCGCTCAGCTACTGGTCGCGGGACTTCATCCTGGCGGCGCGGGTGGCGGGAAAATCGCCGGCGCGGATCTCGGTCGAACATATCCTGCCCAACATCGCCAATCTGATGATCGTGCAGGGCACCATCCAGTTCTCGCTGGGCATCCTGGCCGAGGCCGCGCTCAGCTACATCGGCCTGGGCGCGCAGCCGCCCACCGCCAGCTGGGGCCGGATGCTGGCCGATGCGCAGACGCTGGCCAGCATTGCGCCCCATGTGGCGCTGGTGCCCGGGCTGGCCATCGTGCTGATGGTGTTGGGGCTGAACCTGATGGGCGACGGTCTGCGCGACCTGCTCGACCCGCGCATCCGGGTGGACCGCACATGAGCCTGCTCAGCATTCGCGACCTGTCGCTGTCGATCGGCCAGTTCGACATCCTGCACGACGTCTCGCTGGACGTGGCCCCCGGCGAGATCGTCGCCATCACCGGCGAGAGCGGCTCGGGCAAGTCGATGACGGCGCTGGCCACCATGGGCCTGCTGCCCGGCGCCGCGCGCACGCGCGGGCAAATCGCGCTGGACGGGCGCAATCTTCTGGACCTGACCGAGGCGCAGATGTGCGCGGTCCGTGGCGCACGCATCGGCATGGTGTTCCAGGAGCCCATGACCGCGCTGAACCCGGTGCGCACGATCGGCGACCAGGTGGCCGAGACGATCCTCCAGCACGAGCGCGTCTCGCGCGCCGAAGCCCTGGCGCGCGCGCGCGCCATGCTGAACCGGGTCGGCCTGCCCGAAGACCGCTTTCCCCTGTCGCGCTATCCGCACGAACTGTCGGGCGGCCAGCGCCAGCGGGTGGTGATCGCCATGGCCATCGCCCTGCGCCCGGCGCTGCTGATCGCGGACGAACCGACGACGGCGCTGGACGTGACCACGCAGGCGCGCATTCTCGACCTGCTGAAGGGGCTGACGCAGGACTTTGGCATGGGGCTGATGATGATCACCCATGACCTTGCGGTGGTCGCCGGCATGGCCGACCGCATCGTCGTCATGCAAAACGGCCGGGTGGTCGAGACGGGTGAAACCCGGCACCTGTTCCGGCACATGCAGCACCCCTATACGCGGGCGCTGTTCGCGGCCTCGGCGCATCGCGTCGATCTGCCCCCGGCCCCGCCGCCCGCGCCGCTGCTGGTGGTGCGCGACGTGGTGCGCAGCTATGCCCGCCCGCGCCGCGCGCTGTTCGGTCCCCGCCCCGTGACCCGCGCCGTCGATGGCGTCAGCTTCACGCTGAACCGCGGCGAACGGCTGGGGCTGGTGGGGGAATCCGGCTGCGGCAAGTCCACGCTGACGCGGGCGCTGCTGGGGCTGGAACCCGTGCAGGAGGGCGAGATCCTGCTCGATGGTGCGCCGGTCTGGGCGGGGACCCACCCCAATCTGGCGGTGCGGCGCAAGATGCAGGTGGTGTTTCAGGACCCCTACGGCAGTTTCAACCCGCGTCACCGGGTGCGCCGGCTGGTCACCGAGCCCTTTCACCTGCTGGCCGATCCCCCCCGGGGCCCCGCGCGCGAGGCCCGGATCGCCGACGCCCTGACCGCCGTGGGCCTGAAGCCCGCCGATGCCGACCGCTTCATCCACGAATTCTCGGGCGGTCAGCGCCAGCGCATTGCCATCGCCCGCGCGCTGATCAACGACCCGGCGCTGATCGTCTTCGACGAGGCCGTGTCGGCGCTCGATGTGTCGGTTCGGGCGCAGTGCCTGGACCTGCTGGCCGACCTGTGCCGCGCGCGGCCGCTCAGCTACCTGTTCATCAGCCATGACCTGAGCGTGGTGCGCACGATCACCGACCGGGTGATGGTCATGCAGGCGGGCCGGATCGTCGAACAGGGCCCGACCGAGCAGGTCTTCAACGACCCGCAACACCCCTATACGCGCTCGCTTCTGGCGGCCGCGCCCAGGCTTCCCGACCTCAACAAGAAGACCGCCGATGCCCCTTGAGAGTTTTGCCGTGCCCGCCGCCAGCCATCTGATCGGCGGCACCTGGATCGCCGGACGCGACACGCTGGCGCTGACCGATCCCTCGACCGCCGAGACCCTGACCACCCTCGCCCGGGGCCGCGAGCCCGAGGTGGACGCCGCCGTCGCCGCGGCCCATGCGGCGCGCGCGGGCGCCTGGGGCCGGATGACCGCGCTGGAACGCGGCCGCATCCTGACCCGGCTGGGGCAACTGGTGCTGAGCCGGGTGGACGACCTGGCGCGGCTCGAGGCCCGCGATGTCGGCAAACCCCTGACCCAGGCGCGCGCCGATGCCGTCGCGCTGGTGCGCTACATGGAATTCTATGGCGGCGCCGCCGACAAGATCACCGGCGAGACGATCCCCTATCTGGACGGCTATACCGTCTACACGCTGCGCGAACCGCATGGCGTGACCGGGCATATCATCCCCTGGAACTATCCGATGCAGATCATCGGCCGGTCGGTCGGCGCGGCATTGGCGATGGGCAACGCCTGCGTGCTGAAACCGGCCGAGGAAGCCTGCCTGACCGCGCTGGCCTTTGCCGCGCTGGCGCTCGAGGCGGGCCTGCCGGCCGGGGCGCTCAACGTCGTGACCGGCCTGGGGGCCGAGGCCGGCGCGGCGCTGGCGGGCCACCCGGGCATTCAGCATGTCTCGTTCACCGGCTCTGTCGGGGTCGGCGCGCTGATCCAGGCGGCGGCGGCGCGGAACGTGGTGCCGGTCACGCTGGAACTGGGGGGCAAGTCGCCGCAACTGGTGTTCGACGACGCCGATCTGGACCGCGCCCTGCCCTTTCTGGTCAACGCCGGCATCCAGAACGCGGGGCAGACCTGCTCGGCCTCGTCGCGTATCCTGGTGCAGCGCGGCATCTATGACGAGGTGCGCGCGCGCATGGCGCAGGAATACGGCAAGCTGACCGTGGGGCCGGCGCTGAGCGATCCGCGGGTCGGTCCGCTGATCTCGGCCCGGCAAAAGGGCATCGTGCAGGGCTACCTGACGCAAGGCGCCGACCTGGCCATCGCCGCCGAAGGCGTCCTGACGCCCGAGGCCGGCAACGCCGGTCACTACGTCCGCCCGACCCTGTTCGCCGAGGTGCCCTCGGACCACGTCCTGGCGCAGCAGGAGATTTTCGGCCCCGTGCAGGTGCTGATCCCCTTCGAGGACGAGGCCGACGCGCTCAGGATCGCCAACGGCACCGACTACGGGCTGGTGGCCTCGGTCTGGACGGCCGACGGCGGCCGGCAGTTCCGACTGGCCCGGGCGCTGCACGCGGGGCAGGTCTTCGTCAACAATTACGGCGCGGGGGGCGGGGTCGAGCTGCCCTTCGGCGGGGTCGGAAAATCCGGCCACGGACGCGAAAAGGGCTTCGAGGCGCTCTACGGCTTTTCGCAGCTCAAGACAGTGGCAACCTGGCACGGGTGAGAACATGAGACTGAAGGACAAGATCGCGATCGTCACCGGCGCGGGGTCGGGCTTTGGCGCGGGCATTGCGCGCAAATTCGCCGCCGAGGGCGCGCGCGTCGTGGTCGCCGACATCAACGCCGACGCCGCCCGGGCCGTCGCGCGCGAGATCGGCGGCACCGCGGCCACCTGCAACGTCGCCGACCGCGCGCAGGTCGAAGCCCTGCGCGACACGGCGCTGGCGCTGGGGCCGGTGGACATTCTGGTCAACAATGCCGGCGTCACCCATCTGCCCGCCGCGACCGAGGACGTCTCCGAGGCCGATTTCGACCGCATCGTCGCCGTCAACATGAAGGCGGTGTTCCACACCACGCAGGTTTTCGTGCCCGGGTTCAAGGCGCGGCGCACGGGGGCAATCCTGAACATCGCCTCGACCGCCGGGGTTTCGCCGCGCCCGCGGCTGAGCTGGTATAACGCCTCGAAGGGTTGGCTCATCACCGCGACCCGCTCGCTGGCGGTGGAACTGGCACCCTCGGGCGTGCGGGTGAACGCGCTCAATCCGGTGGCGGGCGAGACCCCGCTGTTGAAATCCTTCATGGGCGAGGACACGCCCGAGGTGCGCGCCAAATTCCTGTCCACGATCCCGCTGGGCCGGTTTTCGACCCCTGAGGACATGGGCAACGCCGCCTGTTTCCTGTGCTCGGACGAGGCGTCGATGATCACGGGCGTCGCCATGGAGGTTGACGGTGGCCGCTGCATATAGGCCCGGCCCGCGCAACGCGATCACCGACGTCGCCGGGCTGCGCGTCGGCAATGCGCAGGACGCGGCGCTGAAATCGGGCGTCACGGTGCTGACCGCCGACGCCCCCTTTACCGCCGGCGTGCAGGTCATGGGCGGCGCCCCCGGCACCCGCGAGACCGACCTGCTGGCGCCCGACAAATCCGTCGCCGCAGTGGATGCGCTGGTGCTGTCGGGGGGCTCGGCCTATGGGCTCGATGCGTGTTCGGGGGTGATGGACGGGCTCAGGGCGCAGGGGCGCGGCCTGCGGCTGGGCGGGGCGCTGATCCCGCTGGTGCCCGGCGCGATCCTGTTCGACCTGCTGAACGGCGGCGCCAAGGACTGGGCCGAAAACCCCTATCGCGCGCTGGGCCGCGCGGCGCTGGCGGCGGCGGGGCCCGATTTCGCGCAGGGCAGCGCCGGGGCCGGCACCGGCGCGCTGGCCGCGAATGAAAAGGGTGGGCTCGGCTCGGCCTCGCTGGTGATCGGCGGCGGCGTCACGGTGGGGGCGCTGGTCGCCGCCAACCCGGTCGGCAGCGTCACCACACCGAATGGCCATTTCTGGGCCGCGCCCTTCGAGATCGGCGACGAATTCGGCGCGCGGGGCGTGGACCCCGCGGCGGGGCTCTGCGCGCCGCTCGAATCGGCCAAGGCGCGCGCGCTGTTCGGCCGCACCCCGGCCGAGCGCGCCAACACCACCATTGCCATTGTCGCCACCGACCGCGCGCTGACCAAGGCCCAATGCCACCGGCTGGCGGTGGCGGCGCATGACGGCATCGCCCGCGCGATCGTGCCCGCCCATACCCCGGGCGACGGCGATCTGGTCTTTGCCCTGACCACAGGCGCCGGCGCACCCGCCAGCGACGGCGAACTGGCCGAGATCGGCCACGCCGCCGCGCTGTGCCTGTCGCGCGCCATCGCCCGCGCCGTCTACGCGGCCACACCCGCGCCCGGCGATCTTCTGCCCTGCACCCGGAGCCCGTGATGCCGGATCTGCCCCTCGCCGATGTGTCCCTGCACTATGAGATCGACGGCCACGGCCCGCCGCTGATGCTGATCGCGGGCACCGCGTCGGACAGCGCCAGCTGGGCCCCGCTGGTCGAACCGCTGGCCCGGCGCTTTACCGTGATCCGCCCCGACAACCGCAGCACCGGGCGCACCAGGCCCCTGGACGCGCCCCTGTCGCTGGCCCATTGGGCCGGCGACGCGGTCGCGCTGGCGCGGCATCTGGATCGCGGCCCGGTGGCCGTGGCCGGGCATTCGCTGGGGGGCATGATCGCCATGCAGATGGCCGCACAGGCGCCCGAGACGGTGTCGAAACTGGTGCTGCTGGCCAGCGCGCCGGTGGACCAGCCGCGCAATGGCGCCCTGTTCGACCTGATGCTGCGCCTCAGGGCGCCGGGAATGGCGCCCGACCTGTGGCTGCGCGCCTTTCTGCCCTGGCTATTCCACCCGCGCTTTTTCGCGGTGCCGGGACAGCTCGAGGCTGCGATTGCCCAGTCGCTGGCCTATCCCCATGCCCAGGGCGCGGACGCCATGGCGGCGCAGGTCGCGGCGCTTCACGCGGCACGGCCGGCCGATCTGGTGGCGCGCCTGCGGTGTCCGACGCTGGCGCTGCTGGCCGACCAGGACCTTCTGATCCCGCCCGAGGCCGCGCGCCGGGCGCTGGCCGGGGTGCCCGACCTGCGGGTCGAGACCATCGCCGACAGCGGGCATTCGGTGCATTGGGACGCGCCCGACTCGGTTCTGGCCGCGCTCGTCCCGTTTCTGAGTGGAGCTGACGCATGACAACCGATTGCCTGGGCAACCCGATCACCGATACGGACCCCGCGCTGGTCCGTGGCATCGACGATTTCATCGAAGGGTTCCTGGCCTATCAGACCCGCGCCGTGACAATCCTCGAGCGGATCGAGAGCCACCCGGACTCGTGCCTGGGCAATGCCTATGCCGGGTTTCTCTACATGTTCCTTGAATCGCCGCAGGCCCCGGCGCTGGCCCGCCCCTTTGCCGAACGGGCGCTGGCTGGCGCCGGCTTGCCGCGCGAACGGGCCAACGCCCAGGTGCTGGCCGCCTGGGTCGCGGGCGACATCCCGCGCGCGATCCGGCTTGCCGAGGAGGCGGTGCGGCAATGGCCCGGGGACCTCGCGCTGCTCAAGCTGGGGCAATACCACCTGTTCAACCTGGGCGACGCCGCCGGGATGCTGCGCATGGCGCTGCACGCGCTGCCACAAGGACAGGATGCGCCCTGGCTGCACGGCATGATCGCCTTCGGCTATGAGCAATGCCACCTGCTGGACCAGGCCGAAGCCGCCGCCCGCCGCGCGTTGCAGATCGTCCCGTCTGACCCCTGGGCCCATCACGCGCTGGCCCATGTCATGCTGACCCAGGGCCGCGTGGACGAAGGCATCGCCTTTCTCGAATCCGTCTCGGGGTCGTGGCAGGGGCTCAACTCGTTCATGGTGACGCACAACTGGTGGCACCTGGCGCTGTTCTATCTGAGCCGCGACCGGGGGGCCGATGTGCTGGCGCTCTATGACACCCGGATCTGGGGTCTGGAAAAGGACTATTCGCAAGATCAGGTCGGCGCCGTGTCGCTGCTGGCGCGCCTGGAGTTCGCCGGCGTCGATGTCGGCGTTCGCTGGCACGATGTCGCCGAACATGTCGCGCGGCGCGGCGCGGACACCACCGCGCCCTTCCTGACCCTGCAATACCTCTATGCGCTGGAACGTGCCCGCCGCCCCGAGGCCGCCCGGCTGATGCAGGCGATCGCCGCGCGGGCCGAGGCCCCGTCCCATGACCGGACCGCCTGGGCCGAGGTCGCCCTGCCCGCCGCGCAGGGCATCGCCGCCCATGCGCGGGGGGACAGCGCCCTGGCCGCGCGCCTGCTGGGGCGCGCCCTGCCCCGGATGCGCGAAATCGGCGGTTCGCACGCGCAGCGCGATTTCTTCGAGCAGATCCACCTCGACGCGCTGATCCGCGCCGGGGACTGGTCGGCCGCGCAACAGGTGCTGGAACTGCGCCGCGTGCACGACCCCGACGGCATCCCCCTGAACCGCCAACTCGCGCAGGTCTATGACGCCGCCGGCCTGCCGGCCGAGGCCGCCCGGGCCCGCGCGCGCCTGCCCGCCTGACCCGGGACCGGCGGCGCCAGCCCCGCCACGGGGACCGGCGCCGCCCGTTCGCTCAGGCGGTGGCGGGACGCAGGAAGCCCGCAAAGAACGCCGACAGCTCGTCCCGGGCCGAAAGCGGCAGGACATGCGCGACATACTGGTCGGGCCGCACGATCACCAGGCAGCCCTGCGCCTTGTCGATGCCGCGCCGGGCAAAGATGTCCTCGCCGCGCTTGGGGTCGATGCAGAACACCTTTTCATAGTCGCACAGCCCGTATTTCCCCTTGTGCGGGCGCAACAGCGACGGCATCGCGCCATATTCGAGATCGCGGAACCCGTGCTGGAACACCGCGCGCAGGTCGATCACCGCGTCGGGGTCGTCGCTGGCCCGCGTATGCCTTCGCACGGGCGAGGTCGGGTCCCGCTCGAGGTGGTTGCAAAGCGCGTCGATGGCGCCGCCCGCCTGCCCGGTGTCGCCCGCGGGCGCAAAGGCGAACAGCCGCCAGCGGGCGTCGGCCTCGACCGTGTGGCCCAGTTCCATCGGCTTGGCGTCCGCCAGTCGGATCACCGGGGCGGAATGGAACCGCTTGCCGATCTCGAACCCGGGCGCCAACGCCTGATGCGTGGCGGTGCCGGTCAGGGCCGAGGGCTCGTAACGGATCGTCAAGCCGCAGGTAAAGGGCAGATTGCGCACAAAGGTCTGCGCCACGACCGGCATGTCGCCGGCGACATCGTCATGCGACTTTGCCCCGACGACGCGGGCCCATTCGTGGTCGAAATCGACCAGCCCCTTAGCCGCCGCGCGGCGTTCGGCGGAATAGCTGTGCAAAAGCGCGGCGTCGGCGCGGCCGGTCAGCACCGCGATCAGCTTCCAGCCCAGGTTGAACGTGTCGCCCATGGACACGTTCATGCCTTGCCCGGCCTTGGGGCTGTGGGTGTGACAGGCGTCACCCGCCAGCATCACGCGCGGCGTGCGGGTCGCAACCTGATCGGCCGGCACATCGTCGAACTTGTCGGTCAGGCGATGGCCGACCTCGTAGATCGACCACCAGACGACCTCTTTGACGTCAAAGGCGAAGGGGGCAAAGATGCGCCGGGCCTTGTCGATGATATTCGTCTCGTCCATGCCGCGGTCGGCGGCGCGCTCGTCCTCGCCCAGGCGGTCCAGTTCGACATAGAGCCGCACCAGGTAGCCGCCCTCGCGCGGCAGCACCATGAGCGTGCCCTCGCTGGCCGAACGCACGAAGGATTTCATCCGCCAGTCGGGGAATTCGGTCACCGCCAGCACATCCATCACCCCCCAGGCGTGATGCGCCGCGTCGCCGTGCAGCGCGCCGCCGATCGCCGAGCGCACCGCGCTGCGCGCGCCGTCGCAGCCGATGACATAGCGCGCGCGCACCGTCTCGGTCTGCCCCTCGCGGCCGGGCGCGGTATGTTCCAGCGTCACGGTGACCGGGTGGTCGGCGGCCTGCGGGTCCACCACCAGCGTCTTCACCCGCAACCCGTAGTCGGGCACCAGCCGGGTCGGCCCGTTGCGCATCAGGTCAAGATACATGTCATGCACCCGCGCCTGGTTGATCAGCACATGCGGCATTTCCGAGGTGTCGTCGGGCACGTCCTGGACCCGGGCCGCGCGCTGAATGCCCCCCTTGTCGGCCGGCGTCCAGAAGGTCGTCTCGTTGATCCAGACCGACTCGCGCTTGATCTTCTCGGCAAAGCCGAACGCCTGGAACATCTCCATCGAGCGGACCGAAATGCCGTCCGCCTGCCCCTTGACCATCGGCTCCAGCTTGGGTTCCACCAGCATGGTGCGGATCGTCGGAACCTGCGCCAGTTGCGCGGCCAGGCACAGGCCCGCCGGCCCCGAACCCGCGATCAGCACATCCACCGTGTCGGGCAGACCGTTCGTGCGGTCATGCGCGCCCGGCGCCGCGGCGTGGACATCGGGATCGCCGCCCCGGAATCCGTTCAGATGGAATTGCATGGAAGTCCCCTCTTTCGCTCGACCGGCACGCGGCCGTCGCGGTATTGGTAACTATACTTACCAAATTGCGTCAACGAAAAAGTATGTATGCTTCCTATTTTCCGCAAAGGCCTGTAGTCTGGGCCGAACCGCGATGCCCGCCGACCCGAGGACCGCATGGAAGCCTATGAAATGGCCGGCCACCTGATTCGCCGGTTGCAGCAGATCTCGACCCAGGTGTTTACCACCCGAGCGCGCGAGGCCGGGTTCGACCTGACCTCGGTGCAATTCGCGGCCATGGATGCGATTCGCGAAAGACCCGGCATCGACCAGGCCGGTGTCGCGGCCATGATCGCCTATGACAAGGCCACCATCGGCGGGGTCATCGACCGGCTGGTCGCCAAGGGGCTGGTGGCGCGCAGCGTCAGCGAACGCGACCGCCGCGCGCGCGAGGTGCGGCTGACCGACGCCGGCCAAGCCTGTTTCGACGCGCTTCTGCCGATCGTGCGCACGCTGCAAGACGACATCCTGGCGCCGCTGGCCCCCGAAGAGCGCCGCCGCTTCCTGAACCTGGCGCGCAAGCTGATCGACGGCGCTACAGCGTCATGATCCGCGCGCTGGCGGTGTCGTAGGCAAAGGAACAGCGCACATCCAGGCTTTGCCCGCCGCGGCTGACGTTCAGCATGACGTCGCGCGACACGGCGATGCCGGCGTCGTTGACAACCTCACGCGTGCCGGTCACGCCGCGCACGTCGAACCCGGCGTCGCGCCCGGCGGCCATACAGGCGCTTTCGGCCAGGCTGGTCGAGGGCGCCGCCGGCCCGGCCGCCGGCGAGGACGTGCCGCCCCAACCAGTGCGCGGCGCGCCGGGGCGATAATCGGGAATATCAAGACAGCCCGTCAGCGCGACACAGCTTGCAAGGGCAGCAAGGGCAAGGGTTTTTCTGCTCACGTCGGCCTCTTCCGCTGGGGGCCGGGGTCCGTGCCCGGCCGCCCGTCTCACGCGCCGATCAGCGCGCGCGCGGCACCGCGCGCCGCTTCGGTTATCGTATCACCCGAGATCATGCGCGCAATCTCGTCGATGCGCGCGTCGGCGGAAAGCGGCATCACATGGCTGAGCGTCGTTCCGTCGATCACCCGCTTTTCGACCCGCCAGTGATGTGCGCCCAGCGCGGCGACCTGCGGCGAATGGGTGACGACAAGCACCTGCGCATCCTGCGCCAGCGCCCGCAACCGGCGGCCCACGGCATCCGCCGTCGCGCCGCCCACGCCGCGGTCGATTTCGTCAAAGATCAGCGTCAGGCCGGATTGCCCGCCGGTCAGGCAGACCTTCAGCGCCAGCAGAAACCGCGACAATTCCCCGCCCGAGGCGATCCGGTTCAGCGGTCCTGCCGGGGCGCCGGGGTTGGTTGCGACCTCGAAAGTGGCGGAATCGGCGCCTTCGGGGCCCGGTTCGGCGGGCGCGAGCACGGTCTGGAACACCGCGCGCTCCATCTTCAGGGGCGCGAGTTCGGCGGCCATCGCCGCGTCCAGCCGGCCCGCGGCCTCGGTCCGCACGGCGGTCAGCGTGGCGCAGGCGGCGTCAAAGGCAGCCTGCGCCGCGGACTCGGCCTGGGCCAGCTTCGCCAGTCCCTGGTCGCCCGCGTCCAGCGTTTCCAACCGCTCGCGCAGGCCGGCGGCGTGGGTGCCCAGATCGTCGGGCAGCACGCCATGCTTGCGCGCCAGTCCGCGCAGGGCAAAGAGCCGTTCCTCGACCTGCTCCAGAACGGCCGGGTCGGTATCCAACGCGTCGAGACAGCCTTCGACCGCCGATTGCGCGTCGGCCATCTCCGAGATCGCGCGGCCCAGGGCCTCGATCGCGCCGTCGAGCCGCCCTTCGACACCCTCGGCCGCGTCTTCGAGCCACCGCAGCGCGTCCAGCATGAGCCGCTCGGCCCCGTCGTCGCCCAGCGCCTGCGCGGCCCGCTGCACGTCGCCCTTCAGGCGCACCGCCGCCTGCATCAGGCGCCGGCGCTGGTCCAGCTCGGCCTCTTCGCCCGGCTGGGGGTCCAGCAGATCCAGTTCCTTGACCGCGTGGCGCAGAAAATCTTCCTCGGCGCGCAGGGCGTCCAGCCGGTCGGCGGCGGTGGCGCAGGCGCGGCGGGCGTCGGACAGCGCGCGCCAGGCGGCCCGCACCGGGCCCGTGTCGGCGCCCGCATAGGCGTCCAGCAACTGGCGGTGACCGCGCGGGTTCAACAGGCCCCGGTCGTCGTGCTGGCCGTGCAGTTCGACCAGCGTGTCCGACAGCGCGCGCAGGACCTCGCCCGAGGCCCGGCGGTCGTTGATCCAGGCGGTCTTGCGCCCCTCGGCGGTGTTGACGCGGCGCAGGATCACCTCGTCGTCGCAGCCGATCCCGGCCTCGGCCAGCACGGCCCGGCCCGGGTGGTCCGCATCCAGTTCGAACACCGCCTCGACCTCGCCCTGCTGGGCGCCCTGGCGCACCAGATCGGCGCGCCCGCGCCACCCCAGCACGAATCCCAGCGAATCCAGCAAGATCGACTTGCCCGCACCGGTTTCTCCGGTCAGCACGTTCAGGCCCGGCCGGAACACCAGGTCCAGCCGGTCGATCAGCAGCATGTCCCGGATTGCCAGGCTGCGCAGCATTCCGCCCGCCTCCCCCCCCAGGGTCAGAGCCACTCGCCGCGCACGGTCCGGCGATAGACCTCGCGGATCCAGCTTTCGCCGGCCGCGTCGGTGGTCAGCCCGGCGTCGGTCAGCAGGCGATAGCTGTCCTCGTAGAACGGACTCGAGCGGAAGTTGTGGCCCAGGATCGCACCCGCCGTCTGCGCCTCGTCGCGCAAACCGAGCGCCAGATAGCATTCCACCAACCGGTGCAGGGCCTCGGGCGTCTGGGTGGTGGTCTGATACTGTTCGACCACGGCGCGGAACCGGTTGATCGCCGCCGCATAGTTGCGGCGCGCCAGGTAATAGCGCCCGATCTCCATCTCCTTGGCCGCCAGGCGGTCAAAGGCCAGATCGAATTTCAGCACCGCCGAACGCGCGTATTCGGTGTTCGGATAGGTTTCGATCACATAGCGCAGATGTTGCAGCGCCTGAAAGGTCAGGCCCTGGTCGCGGCCGACATCCTCGATCTGGTCGTAATAGGTCAGCGCCACGATATAAGCCGCCCATGCCGCATCGGGGTCGCCCGGATACTGGTCCAGGAACCGCTGCGCGGCGGCGCGGGCCTCGTCATACTTGCCCTCGCGGTGCAGCGCATAGGCCTGCATGACGATCGAGCGGCGCGCCCAGTCGGTATAGGGGTAGAGCCGCTCGACTTCGCGGAAATAATGCAGCGAATCCTCGGCGCGGCGGCTGTTTTCCAGCACGTATTCCCCACGCTGGAAGATCTGCTCGGCGGTGTAGCCATCCAGGGATTCGCCATCGGCGTTGTTGCGGTTGCACGCGGCGAGGCTCAGCACCACCGCCCCCGACATCGCCAGCACCGCGAGTTTGCGCCCGATACCGCTCATGTCGTAATCCATCCTTCGACCACCACCCCGGAGGCGCGTGCCATGGCGCGCGCGACGAATCCCTCAACGTCACCCGCCCGGGGTGCTGAAGGGTCTGGTAGCACAGTTGCCGGGGACACGCAAAACGCCATTGCGCGGAAAATCGCCATGGACCGAACCCCGCGCCGGGGTCAGGCGGCTGGCGCCAGATCCTCGGCGCAGACACCCGCGCCGGGAAGCGAATGCGCCTGTTCGCCGTCCACAGTGACCCAATCCCAGGCCTGCGGATCGGCCAGCAGCGCGCGTACCAGGCGGCCGGTCAGCGTATGGCCCGCCCGGTGGCCGACGTAGCGGCCCAGGATCGGCGCGCCGGCCACCGCCAGGTCACCCATCGCATCGAGCATCTTGTGCCGCACCGGCTCGTTGGCGCGGCGCAACCCGCCGGGGCTGAGGACATCCGGCCCCGCGACCACCACGGCGTTCTCATAGGTGCCGCCCAGCGCGAGGCCGTTCTCGCGCATGAAATCCACGTCCGCCTGCCGGCAGAAGGTGCGGCAATCGCTGAGTTCGCGCACAAACGTGCCGTTGCACAGTTCGAGTTCGAGCTGCTGGTGGCCGATCGCCGCATCGGGAAAGTCGATCTCGAAGGCGATGGACAGCCGGTCCGCGGGTTCAAGCCGCGCCCAGGCCTCGCCCATCCGGACCTCGACCGGGCGCAGAACCCGGATCGCGCGCAGCGGCGCCCCCAATGAGCGGGTGCCGACCGCGACGAACGCCGCAACGAAGGGCCGCGCGGAGCCATCGAGGATCGGAACCTCGGGCCCGTCCAGTTCGATGCGCGCATTGTGGATGCCGCACCCCGCCAGCGCCGCCATCAGGTGTTCGATGGTCGAGACGGTGACGCCCTCGGCGTTGCCGATCCGCGTGCAGAGCGTGGCCTCGATCAGGGCGGCCGGTTCGACCGCGACGCGGCGGCCCGCCAGGGGGCCGCCCAGGTCCGTGCGATCGAACACGATGCCGGTATCGGCCGCGGCCGGGTGCACGCACAGGTGCACCGGCTCGCCCGAATGAAGCGCGACGCCGTCGAAACGAACACTGGCCTTGAGCGTGGTCTGCACGAGCAGTCCCCAAACTGTTTCTCTGTTCACAGTTTCTTTAGAAACCGTGACCGCAATGCTCAAGTCACGCTTTGTAACACGATGTAACAGTGCGGCCGGGGCTGCGCGGGTTCTTGCTCATGGCCGGGACCACAGCGCCAAACCCATGGATTCAAAACGGAAAGAACCGGCTTTCGCCGGTTCTTCCAGGTTTTTCGCAGCTGCGAAGTGATACCGTTTCGCGCCTCAGTTCGCCTGCCGGCGCAGAAACGCCGGGATTTCGATCTGCTCGTGCGAGGCGCGGTGCTGGGGCTCGTCGTCATAGGCCTGCACCGAGGGTTGCGGGCGCGCGTGGCGCGGCTGGGCCTCGGCGGCGTGGCCACCCGACATGCGGTTGATGAGCGACCCCAGGCCGAACCGGCCGCGCTCGGCCTGTTGCTGGGGCGCCGACGGGTGGTGCTGCACCGGCTGCTGCACCGGCTGGGGTGCGGGCTGCGGCGCGTATTGCGGGCGGCGAACCACGGACTCGGGCTCTTTCATCACGGCTTGGCGCAGGCGTTCCAGCGTCTCGGGCGAGGGCTGGCCGGTCGCGCGGTTCGGACGCGGGGCGGTATAGGCGGCCTCGGGCGCGGGGGCGGCAACGGGTTGCGGCGCCGCCGGACGCTTCAGCACGACCGTCGGGCGGGGCGCATGGGCGTCCTCGCCCAGGACATCTTCAAGGAAGAAATCGTCCTGCACGGGCTGCGGCGCGGGCGCCTGGGCGGCGGGCGCCTCATAGGCGCGCTGGTCAAAGCGCGGCTCGTGGCGCGGCTCGTGGCGCGGCTCCGGGCGGAACTCGTGACGCGGCTCCGGGGCGGCCTCGAACCGGGGCTCGGCGCGCATCGGCTCGCGCGGGGCCTCGCGCACGGGCTCGGCATAGGCGGCCGGCGCATAGTCATAGTCGGGCGCATCCTCGACCTGGGCATAGACCTCGTCGCGGGGGGCTTCCTCGATCGTCAGCGGGGCCTCGGCCACCAGCGGTTCGGCCAGGCGGCGGCGCGGCACGTCGGCGACATGGGCGCCGGCTTCGATCCCGGTGGCGACGACCGAAACGCGGATCATGCCCTCCATCTCGGGGTCCATGGTCGAGCCGACGATGATGTTCGCCTCGGGGTCCACCTTGTTGCGGATCAGGTTCGCGGCCTCGTCCAGTTCGAACAGCGTCAGGTCATGCCCGCCGGTGATGTTGATGAGCACACCCTTGGCGCCATTGAGGCTGATTTCGTCCAGCAGCGGGTTGGCGATGGCCTTTTCGGCGGCCTTGAGGGCGCGATCTTCGCCCGACGCCTCGCCGGTGCCCATCATGGCCTTGCCCATCTCGTCCATCACCGCACGCACATCGGCGAAGTCGAGGTTGATCATGCCGGGGCGGACCATCAGGTCGGTGACACCCTTGACGCCCTGATAGAGCACGTCATCGGCCATCGTGAAGGCCTCGGTCGCGGTGGTGCGCTCGTTGGCCAGACGGAACAGGTTCTGGTTCGGAATGATGATGAGGGTATCGACGACCTTTTGCAGCGCCTCGACCCCCTCTTCGGCCTGGCGCATCCGCTTGGCGCCCTCGAACGCAAAGGGCTTGGTCACGACGCCGACGGTCAGCACACCCAACTCGCGGGCGGCCTGGGCGATGATCGGCGCAGCGCCGGTGCCGGTGCCGCCCCCCATGCCGGCGGTGATGAAGCACATATGCGCGCCCGCCAGGTGATCCATGATCTGGTCGAGCGTTTCCTCGGCGGCGGCGGCGCCCACGGCGGGACGGGCACCCGCGCCCAGGCCCTCGGTCGCCTGCACGCCCAACTGGATGCGGGCCGGGGCCTTGGACTGCTGGAGCGCCTGCGCGTCCGTATTGGCGACCACGAAATCGACGCCTTCGAGATTCTGCTCGATCATGTTGTTGACGGCGTTGCCGCCAGCACCCCCCACACCGAACACGGTGATCCTGGGGGTGAGATCCTTCTTCTCGGTCGCGATGAAATTGAGTGCCATTGCCTGTCCGCCTGTATGATTGCCGGTCATCCGGTCTGGTTTGCTCGGGTCGTCATCCGGTCTTGGGTGATTTGCCAGATTTGACGACGATCTTAACCCGGCCTCGAGTCGCCGTCATCAAAAAAACGAATCACCGAGGCCGAGTTTTGGCGATATATCGCCCTCTTTTCCGTCCCTTCGCCGGATCTGGCCCCTTGACCCGACAGGTTGCGATGCCGCGCGACCGCGCGCTTACCAGTTGTCGCGGAACCACTTCATCGCGCGTTTCAGCGGCTTTGCCGCAAAGCGTTGGGCGGGAATATCGAAATCCCACCATTCATCCTGCGGGTGGGCGGCGTATTGGCACAGGCCGACGATCGCGGCGTAATCGGGCCCGGTGGCGGCCTGCGGAAGGCCCGGCACGCGGATCGGGCGGCCCAGGCGCACCTGCTGGCCCAGGATGCGCGCCGCCAACCCGTCCAGACCGGGGATCTGGCTGGAGCCGCCGGTCAACACGATCTGCTGGCTGGGCAGATGGTCGAACCCGGCCACGTCGAGCCGCGCGCGCACCTCTTCGAGGATCTCCTCGACGCGCGGGCGCATGATGCCGATCAATTCCGAGCGCGTGACCGTGCGGCGATCCTTGTCCCAGTCGCCGCTTTCGCCGCCGATCTCGATCTGCTGGCGGTCGTCCTGCCCCGTGGCCTGCACCCCGCCATAGAAGGTCTTCAGCCGTTCGGCGGTCGAATAGGGGATCTTGAGCAGCTTGGCGATGTCCCCGGTGACGTGGTCGCCGCCCAGCCTGAGGGTGTCGGCATAGATCATGTGGCGCTTGATGAAGATCGACAGCGTGGTTGTGCCGCCGCCCATGTCGATCGCGGCGGCGCCCAGCTCCTGCTCGTCCTCGACCAAGGCGGCGCGACCGGCGACATAGGGGGCGGCGGCCAGGCCCGCCACCTCGACATCGCAGCGTTTCAGGCAATGCACCAGGTTCTGCACGACATCGGTATCGACGCTGAGCAGGTGCATGTCGCACCCCAGCCGCTGCCCGGCCTGCCCGCGCGGATCGGCCAGACCCGAGCGGTGGTCGAGCAGGAAATTGACCGGCTGGGCGTGCAGCACCTCGCGCCCGGGGCCGATGTCGGGCGCGTCGCAACTGTCCAGCACGCGGGCAATGTCATGCTCGTTCACGCGGTCGGATTCGATCTCGACCGTGCCTTCCAGCCCGTAGCTGCGCACTTCGCCGCCCGAAAAGGTCAAGATCGCATGATCGACGCGCGTCTGCGCCATCTTCTGCGCGTTCTGCAACGCGGTGCGCACGGCGCGCTCGGTCTCGCGCATGGCGGCGATCTCGCCAAAGCGGACGCCGCGCGAACACGTCGTGCCGGCACCGATCACCCGAAACGCCGCCTGCCCCGCCATCGAGCCCACGCCCGACCCCTCGCGCGGGCCATCCGAGACGCCGAATTTCAGGATCAGGCAGGCCACCTTGAAGGTGCCGATGTCCATCACCGCGATGACACCGCGCTGCATCGCCTGCCGGCGCAGGTTCCGCATGGCCCTTTGCGACTGGTAAAGATCGGTCATCAGTTCACGGCTCCGGTTTGCATGGTTCGGTTGCGGGTCAGCTCGGACATGGCGTCGGCGGTCAGGCGCAGGGTCGGACGCGCGGGATTGCGCATGTCCACCGCCACCACGTCGCGCGACAGAAGCTGCTGCGCGCTGTCCAGCGCCACGACCCGTTCGAGCGCGCCCAACGCGCCCTCGGCCGGCAGCAGAATGCGTTGGCCGCGGTCCAGGACCATGTCCCAGCGGCGCTGGCCGACCCGAACCAACCCGCGCAGCCGCGGGTGCAGCGGGCCTGCGGCGGCCCACAGCAGGCGGGCCTCGGCGATCTCGTCGGGGGCGCCCTCGCCGGCGATCAACGGCAGGTCGGGGCGCGCGGCGCGGGTGGCAAGCCGGGCGACGCGGTGGCCGGTCGCATCGACCAGGTCCAGCCCGACCCCGTTGCGCCAGATCATCACCGGCACGCGTTCCTCGATGCGCACCTCAAGCACCCCGCCCGAGCGGACCTGCAACCAGGCGCGTTCGACCGCGTCCAGGGCCTCGGCGGTCTGGCGCAAATGGGCAAGGTCCAGGTCCCAGGTCGAGACCGGGAAGGTCACGCCAAGGATGCGCGCCACGCCTTCGGCCACCTCGGGCGAGCGCGATTGCACGTCGATCGCGGTCACCTGGAACATCGGCTGCTGCTTGATCCAGTCCTGCGCCTGATCCACAACGCCGCCCAGCGCCGCGCGATTGTCCTCGCGCGCAAGCCAGCCACCGGCCAGCCCGGCCATCAGCAACAGCGGCAGGCCCACGCGCACGAAATGGCGCACCGTGGGCGTCAGCCACAGCCGGTTCATCCGATAGGCCAGGCGGCTGGGCGACGGATCGCGCGCGCGGTTCGGGGTGCGCGCGGGGGAAACCGGCTGCGCGGGGATCTCGGCCCAGTCCATGGCCGCGACCGTGGCCACGGCGGGCGGCAACTGCGGCTCGACCGGGGTGGGCCGCGGGGATGCGGCGGCGGCAGGCTGCTGTTCGACCTCGGGTTCCGGCAGCGGCGGCCAGGCGCGGGCCGGCATCTCGACCGGCCAGCGCGCGGCGATCGGCAGTTCGGCATCGGGTGGCGTGCCGGCGCTGACGGTGGGGGGCATCCCCTCGACCGGGTCGGGCCAGTTCCATTGCGACCGCCCCTGCGACGGCGTCGGCGCCCGGCGCGTCGCGGTGTCCCGGGTCAGCGTTGACACGAGGCATCCTCCACCAGCCAGCGGCACAGCGCGGGAAAGGAAATCCCGCAATGCGCCGCCTGTTCCGGGCTGAGCGAGGTGGGCGTCATGCCCGGCTGCGTGTTGGTTTCCAGCAGCACCAGCCCGTCCAGGCCGCGCGTCTCGTCCCACCGGAAATCGGTGCGGCTGAGGCCGCGGCACCCCAGCGCCCGGTGCGCCCTGAGCGCATGGTCGAGACAGGCATCGCGGATCGCGTCGGGGATCTCGGCCGGGATCACATGCCGCGATCCGCCTGCCTTGTATTTGGCGTCGTAATCGTACCAGCCGTCGGTCAGGATGTCGGTCACGGTCAGCGCCCGGTCGCCCAGCACGCTGGCGGTCATCTCGCGGCCGGGCGCATAGGCTTCGACCATCACCACATCGGGCATGGCGTCGTCCAGCGCGGGCGGGCCGTTGTTCTCGGCCTGGACCAGCCAGACACCGACCGACGAACCCTCGTTGTAGGGTTTCACCACATAGGGCGGCGCCATGACGTGGCGCGCGCGCACCTCGGCCTTGGCGGCCAGCAGGCTGGGAACCACCGGCAGGCCGGCGTCGCGGTAGACCTGCTTGGTGCGCTCCTTGTCCATGGCCAGCGCCGACGCCAGCACGCCCGAATGGGTATAGGGAATGCCCAGCCACTCCAGCAGCCCCTGGACGCAGCCATCCTCGCCCCAGCGGCCGTGCAACGCGTTGAAGGCCACGTCCGGCTTCAGCGCCACCAGACGCTCCGCCAGATCGCGGCCCGCATCGACCTCGACCACCGTGTAACCGGCCTCCCGCAGCGCGGCGGCGCACATGCGCCCCGAGGACAGGGACACCTCGCGCTCGGCCGAGATGCCACCCATCAAAACCGCCACTGTGGGGGCTGCCCTGCTCGACATGCCCACCAACTCTGCCTCATCGGGGCTTTGTGCCCCTGTCTTGTTAGAACCCCGGTCGCCCCGGGACACGGGTCTTTGGCCCGCTCAGTCCTGCGACGCGGTGGATTCACCGACGCGCATGATCTCCCATTCTAGCGAAATCCCGCTGTTTTGGAACACCCTATTTCGCACCGCCTCGCCCAGCGATTCGAGGTCCGCCGCCGAGGCGCCGCCGGTGTTGACCATGAAATTCGCGTGCATCGGCGACATCTGCGCGCCGCCGACCCGCGCGCCGCGCATTCCCGCGGCGTCGATCAACGCCCAGGCTTTCAACTCGTGCGTGTCGTCTGCGCGCCCGGTGCTGGAAAACCCGGCCGGATTGCGAAAGGTCGAACCCGCGCTGCGCTCCTTCGTGGGCTGCGTCGCGTCACGCTTGGCAAGCTGCTCCTCCATCCGCGCGGCCAGCGCGGCGGGGTCGCCCGCGGGCGCGCGAAACGTGGCGGCGACGATGACCCAACCCTCGGGCAGATCGGACTGACGATAGCGCAAGGCCAGTTCGGCGGCCGACATGTCGCGCACCACCCCGTGCCGCGTCACGACCCGCACCGTTTCCAGATGGTCCGCGACATACTGCCCATAGCAGCCCGCGTTCATCCGCACGGCGCCGCCGATACTGCCCGGTATGGTGCGCAGAAAGGTCAGGTCGCGCCCCGCCTCGGCCGCCTTGCGCGCGACATGCGCGTCCAGCGCGGCGGCCCCCGCGATGACCCGTTCGCCGGCGATCTCGATCCCGTTAAAACCCCGCCCCAGCCGGATCACAACCGCCCGAAGCCCCCCGTCGCGCACGATCAGGTTCGATCCGAGGCCCATCGGGAACACGTCCACCCCGGGATCCAACGCCGCCAGGAACGCCACGAGATCGGCCTCGTCCGCAGGCTGGAACAGCCAGTCCGCGGGGCCGCCCACGCGCAGCCAGGTCAACCCGTCCAGGGGCCGGTCCGCCGTC
The DNA here is from genome assembly GCA_020637515.1 of Rhodobacter sp. Classification (NCBI taxonomy): domain Bacteria; kingdom Pseudomonadati; phylum Pseudomonadota; class Alphaproteobacteria; order Rhodobacterales; genus Rhodobacter; species Rhodobacter sp. The sequence continues at coordinate 3,047,947 of JACKKG010000001.1, forward strand.
AGCGTGCCGCGCACCGCTATCTCCTCAACCCGCGCCATCGCGTCCCTTTCCTCATGCCGCCAACACCCCGGCGGGGATTTTCAAGGGGGGCGCGCCCCCCTTGAAGCGGGGGTGCGGGGGCGGCAGCCCCCGCCCGCCCCGTCACCCCAGCCGGGCCGGCAGGGCCTGCGCCCAGGCCGAAATCGTCCCCGCACCCAGACAGACCACCATGTCGCCCGGGCGGGCCTCGGCCCGGACCAGGGCCGCCAGATCCTCCTCGCACCGCAGCGCATGCGCCGACGGGTGCCCCCCCGCTGCGATCGCCGCCACCAGGTGGTCGCGATCGGCGCCCTGGATCGAGTCCTCGCCCGCCGCATAGACCTCGGCGATGGCGACCACGTCGGCGCCCTGGAAACAGGCCGCAAACTGATCGAACAGCGCCGCCAGACGCGTGTAGCGATGCGGCTGATGCACCGCGATCACCCTGCCTTGCCCGCCCAGCGCCTGGCGCGCGGCCTTGAGGACCGCGGCGATCTCGACCGGATGGTGGCCGTAGTCGTCGATGATCGTGACACCGTTCACCTCGCCCACCCGACTAAAGCGCCGGCCGACGCCCTGGAACCCGGCCAGCGCGGCCCGAACCTGGTCGTCCGTCATGCCCAGATGCAGCCCCACCGCCACCGCCGACAACGCGTTCGAAACGTTGTGCTCGCCGGGCATCGGCAAGGTCAGACTTTCAATTTTTCGACATTGTCCGCGCCAATTCACGGCGACATCGAAACATGCCTTGCCCTTTTCATACCTCAGCCCCTCGGCCTGGATCTGCGCCCCGGCACCGAAACCAAAGGTCACCACCGGACGGTCATGCACCGTGGCGGCCAGCGCCGCCACCTCGGGGTGATCGCTGCACAGCACCGCCAGCCCGTAGAACGGCACGCCCTGCACGAAGCGGCGAAACCCGTCCTTCAGCGCCTCGAAACTGCCCCAATGGTCCATGTGTTCGGGGTCAATGTTGGTGACCACGGCGACCTGCGTCGGCATCAGGTTGAACGATCCGTCGCTTTCGTCGGCCTCGACCACCATCCAGGACCCCGTGCCGGCCTTGGCGTTCGATCCATAGGCGTGGATCACCCCGCCATTGACCACGCCGGGATCGAATCCGCCGGCCTCCAGCATCGCCGCCATCAGCGTCGTCGTCGTCGTCTTGCCATGGGTGCCGGCGATCGAGATCGTGCGCCTGAGCCGCATGAGTTCGGCCAGCATCTCGACCCGGCGCACCACGGGCAAGCCCAGGCGGCGCGCCTCGGCCATCTCGGGGTTCGCGGCCTTGATCGCGGTCGAGGCAACGACCACCGCCGCCCCCGCGACATGCGCGGCCGCGTGCCCGACATGCACCGTCGCGCCCAACCGCGCCAGCCGTTCGGTGATCGCCGAACCCCTGGCATCCGAACCCTGGACCGTGAACCCCTCGTCCAGCAGCATTTCGGCGATGCCGGACATGCCGATGCCGCCGATGCCGATGAAATGGATCGGGCCCAGGCCCGGCGGAAGCAGTGTGCGCGTCATGAGCCCCTCAATGCGTCGGTGGGCCGGCCAGGCGTTCGGCCAGATCGGCCAGTCGCGCGGCGGCATCGGGAATGCCCTGGGCGGTCGCGGCCACCGCCATGCGCGTCGCGGCCGCGGGATGGGTCAGGATCGCGGCCACGGTTTCGGCCAACGCCTCGGGGGTGAAGGCGCTTTCGGGGATCAGCGCCGCCGCCTCGGCCTCGACCAGACCGCGGGCATTGGCGGTCTGCTCGTCGCGCAGGGCCGCCGCATAGGGCACCAGAACCGCCGGCCGGCCGATCACCGTCAGGTCCGCCACCGTCGAGGCCCCCGCGCGCGCGATGACCAGCTGTGCCTCGGAAAAGCGGCGCGGGATGTCATCGAAAAAGGGCGCGATCTCGGCCGGGACGCCGGCGGCCTCATAGGTCGCGGCCACGCGCGACAGGTCCTCGGGGCGGGCCTGCTGGGCCACGCGCAAATGCCGGCGCACGCCGTCCGGCAGGGCGCAAAGCGCCGCCGGCACCACGTCGGACAGCACCCGCGCGCCCTGCGATCCGCCGATGATGACCACGCTCATCGGGTAGTCGCCCGGCGCGATATAGGGCGAGGCCGCGCGCTCGCGCACCGCGGCGCGCACCGGATTGCCGATATGCACCCCGGTGACCCCGGCGGGCAAGGTGGTGGGCCAGGTGCCGCAGGCCACGGCCGAAACGCGGCGCGCAAAGACCTCGTTCACGCGACCCAGGACGCCGTTCTGTTCGTGGATCAGACGCGGGATGCGCAGCGCCCAGGCCGCGCCAAGTGCCGGAATCGACGGGTAGCCGCCGAACCCCGCCACCACGGCGGGGCGGTCCATGGCCATCTGCACCACGGCCTTGACGGTGCCCCCCAGGATCCGGAACGGCACCGCCAGTTTCGCCAGCACGCCGCCGCGCGCGAACGTCGCCGAACCGACCACCCGCCGCGTGACCGCCGGCGGAAAGCCGCCCGCATAGCGCGCACCGCGCGCGTCGGTGGACAGCACCACCCGCCACCCGCGCGCCAGCATTTCCTCGGCCAGGGCCTGCGCCGGAAACATGTGCCCGCCCGTGCCCCCGGCGGCGATCACCGCCAACGGAGGTTTGCGTGCCGTCGAAGCCATTACCGCCCCCGTGAGTGCAAGAGTTCGCCGATTTCACCCTGTGGACGCGAGCGCGTCAAGGCCAGCAGCATGCCCACCATCAACCCCATCGCCAGCAGCGAGGACCCGCCCTGGCTGATGAAGGGCAGCGTCATGCCCTTGGCCGGCAGCAGCCGCGCCGCCACGCCGATGTTGATCATCGCCTGCGCCGAGACCATCGCCACCAGCCCGGTGCCCGCCAGACGGATGAACGGGTCGCGTTCGCGCGACAGCCGCGACAGCGCGCGCAGGCAGATCACCGCGTAAAGCATCAGGATGAAGGCGACCAGGATGAAGCCGTATTCCTCGGCCGCGACGGCGATGACGAAATCGGTGTGGGCGTCGGGCAGTTGCCATTTCACCTGCCCCTCGCCCACGCCCAGGCCGAACAGGCCGCCCTCCTGGATGGCCGAGGTCGCGTAGCCAAGTTGCGAGCGGGCGTCGAGTTCGGGCGACAGGAAGGCGTCGATCCGCCGGGCAAAGTGTTCGGACGCGTTGTAGGCGACAACCCCCCCCGCGACCGCCGTGCCGGCCAGGCCGACGATCAGCAGGAAGGGCGCGCCGGCGACGAAATACATCGCCCCCCAGCCGAACAGCACCAGGACCGACTGGCCGAAATCCGGCTGGATGACCAACAGCGCGACCGTCGCCAGCGTGATCCCCAGCGAGATCAGCTTGCCCGGCGGGCCATTCAGGTCCTGCCCCGCCGCCATCAACCAGCCCGCCGTCACCGCCAGGCAGGGCTTCACGAATTCCGAGGGCTGGACGCTGGTGAACCCCAGGCTCAGCCAGCGCGTCGCGCCCTTGCCGAAATCGGTGCCGATCACCGGCAGCGCCAGCAGCGTCAGGAAACCGACGCCAAAGCCCAGAACCGCCCAGCGCCGGATCGTCTCGGGCGAGCGCATGGAGACGAACAGCATCACCGTGACCGACAGCATCGCATAGGCGGTGTGGCGTTCGAAATAATAGAAGGCCGGCATATGGTTGCGTGAGGCCAGCGGCGGCGAGGACGCCAGCGCCAGCAATAGCCCCACACCGACCAGCAGCAGGACCGAGGAGATCGTCCAGCGATCGACCGTCCGCCACCAACGCGACAGCACCGGCTCCCCGCGTTGTGCAGGGATGGTGCCATGAACCATTTCCGTCATGGGTTTATGCTCGTTCTGCCTCGACCGGCCCGTTTTCCGGGTCTCGCCCCCACGATAGCGGGAATGCGCCCCCAAGGCCAGAAGTTTGCGCGCCGTTCAGCGGCGGCGGCGCAGCAGATCGACGGAATAGAGCGCCAGCGCGGCCCAGATCAGCGGAAAGGCGATGCGTTTGCCGCCGTCGAAGGATTCGCCGAAAACCAGCACCGCGCAGAGGAACACAAAGGTCGGCGCGATGTATTGCATCAGCGCGATCGTGGTCAGCCGCAGCCGCTTCGCGCCGTTTGCGTAAAGCATCAGCGGCACCGCCGTGACCACGCCCGCGCCGACCAGCAACGCCGTCCTTGCGGTCCCCTCGTGCCCAAAGGCCAACTGCCCCTGCGACCAGAGCCAGGCCAGATAGCCCGAGGCGAAGGGCAGCAGCAGCAGCACCTCGAGCGTGAAGCCCTGATTGGGGCCGATCGGCAGCGCGCGCTTGAACAGCGCGTAGAAACCCCAGCTGATGGTCAGCCCCAACGACAGCAGCGGCAGGGTCCCGGCCTCCCACGTCAGCACCGCGACCGCCAGCCCCGCCAACCCGACCGAGGCCCATTGCGGCGCCGTCAGCCGTTCGCGCAGAAACACCGCGCCCAGAAAGACCGAGAACAGCGGGTTGATGTAATAGCCCAGCGCCGCGTCCATCACCCGGTTCGACTGGATCGCATACAGGTAGATGCCCCAGTTGATCGACACCAGCGCCGCCGTCAGACCCGCCATCGCCAGCATCCGCGGCGCGGTGATCGCGCGGCGCAGGTCCTGCGTGCGGCCCAGCGCAACCAGCACCGCCAGCGCGATCGGCACCGACCAGAACACGCGATGCGCCAACACCTCGAGCAAGGGAACGCTGTTCAGAAGATGCAGATAGAGGGGCAGCGCGCCCCAGATCAGATAGGCCGCCAGCGCCAGCAGGAACCCCGTGCGGCTGTCACCCTCGTGTGCCTGTCCGCTTTCGGCCTCGCGCGCCATGGACCGTCCCTTTCGATTGACGGCTCGGCTTACCCTGCGCGACGGTCCTGCACAAGTGCAGCACCTCGGGCTGTCCGCGTGGCGGGGCCAGGCCGGCTCAGGCGTCGATCAGTGCGCGCACCAGGGCCGCAAAGTGTTCGCCGCGCTTCTCGAAATCGGGATACTGGTCAAAGGACGCGGCCGCCGGCGCCAGCAGCACGACCTCGCCCGGCTCGGCCTCGGCGGCGGCGCGCGCCACGGCGCGGTCCATGGTTTCGCAGATTTCATAGGGCGTCTGGCCCAGTTGCAGGGCGAATTCGCGCGCCGAATGGCCGATCAGATAGGCCTTGCGCACCGCGCCAAGATGCGGGGCCAGCGCGGCGATGCCGCCGTCTTTGCCCAGACCGCCGGCGATCCAGCGCAGCCGGGCAAAGGCCTGCAACGCCTTTGCCGCCGAATCGACGTTGGTCGCCTTGGAATCGTTGACAAACGTGACGCCGTTCCGCTCGCCGATCAACTGGCTGCGGTGGGGCAAGCCCTGGAAACTGGCCAGGCCGGATTCGATCTGGCGCGGCGCCAGACCCAGCGCGCGCACCGCCGCGTAGGCGGCGCAGGCGTTCTGGTGATTGTGCGCGCCGGGCAGCCCGGCCATGGGTCGCAGGTCGATCGAGGCCACCTGCCGCCCGCCGCGCCATTCCGCCAGGAAGCCCTTGCGCGCAAAGACCGACCAGCCCGTCCCGGACAGCTTTTGCCCCGAGGAGACGCGGATCACGCGCAGATCGTCGCCCCCCTCGCCCAGTTGCATCGCCAGATAGCGGCCTTCGGGTTCGTCCACACCGATCACGGCGCGCGCGGGCGCGCCCTCGGTGAACAGCCGCCGCTTGGCCGCGAAATAGCCGCCCATGCCCGCGTGGCGGTCCAGATGGTCGGGGCTGAGGTTGGTGAAGACCGCCACATCGGGCGCGAGTCGCCGGGCCAGGTCGGTCTGGTAGCTGCTCAGTTCCAGCACCACGACGCCATCCTCGCCGGGCAGATCGACCGACAGCACGCCCGTTCCGATGTTGCCCGCCATCACCGCCGGGCGGCCGGCCTGGGTCAGCAGATGGGTAATCAACGCGGTGGTGGTGGATTTGCCGTTCGAGCCGGTGACGCAGACGACCTTGGGCGCCTCCTCGTTGCCGGCGAGCGCCTGAAAGAACAGCCCGATATCGTTGTCCACCGGAACCCCGGCGGCCGTCGCGGCGCCGATCACGGGGTGCGGCGCGGGATAGAGATGCGGAATGCCGGGCGAGGTGATGAGCGCCGCAAGGCCCTCGATCGCGCCTTGCCGGGCCAGATCGACCGGGATGAAGCCGGCGGTCTCGGCCTTGGCGCGTCCCTCGGGGCTGTCGTCCCAGGCGCAGACCTCGGCCCCGCCCGCGCGCAGCGCCTCGCAGGTCGCCAGACCCGAGCGGCCCAGGCCCAGAACACCGACCCTGAGGCCCCGATACCCTTCGACCGCGATCATGGAATCCCCCGAAAATCAACGCCCTGCGCAGCGTATCGCAGCCAGTCCGGATGGGGAAGAGGGAGAGAGATGGCGCGGTTGACGGGGCTCGAACCCGCGACCCCCGGCGTGACAGGCCGGTACTCTAACCAACTGAGCTACAACCGCGCGTGGGGGGTCAGATAGGGGAAGCACCGGAGGGCGTCAAGCGGGAAATCGCCGCCATTCGCCGCCTTTGCCGCACGCACCGGGTCGGCCGCTATCGCCCGTCCTGGCACTCGCCGCCCCCCGCGTGACCCCGGACCGCCGCGACCAGACGGGCGACATAGGCGTCCTCGATCCCCAGCACGCGCAATTGCCGGTCGATCCCGTCCAGGTATTCCGCGTTCGTGCCCAGCATCCCCCGCGCCGTGGCGATCATCCGCGCCTGATCCGCGACCGCGATCCCGGGCCGGATCTTGTCTTGCGTGCGGTCGGCGACAAAGCCCAGCGCCTCGATCGGGCCCTGGTCCGTGTCCAGCGCCAGCCAGGCGGGGCGATAGGCCGGGGCAATCATCTCGCGGCGGAACAGCACGAAGGTTTCGTGGTCCCGCCGGTCCGCGGGGATGCGGAACGCCAACCCCTCGCACCAGCCGCCGGCGTCGAGGGCCAGCATCAGGCCCGGGGATTGCGGGCTGCCCCGCGCCCCTTCGTCCCACAGGCAGAAGCTGCGGCTGAAGCCGTCGCAGCGCGCCTTGCGCACCTCGTGAAACTCGACCGACGGGTCCCACATCAACGAACCATAGGCAAAGACCCAAAGATCGCCCGCATCGCGCCCGGCAAGAAAGGCGCGCCGCGCCGCCTCGCGTTCGGCGCTGGGGGTGCGCCAATCGGCGGGCATTCCCGCCGCCACCATGCGCGCATCCATCTGCGCCAGGTCCAGATCGCGAAACACCGATTGCGCGGCCGGCAGGATCTTTCCACGCAACGCGGGCTGGTGGCGGAACGGGTCTGGCTGGGTCACGGGCGGGGTCTCCTGCGGTGACGGGGGCGTGCCCGGACAGGGCGCTGGAACGCAAAAAGCCCCCGGTATCGGGGGCTTTCTGACAAGTGGCGCGGTTGACGGGGCTCGAACCCGCGACCCCCGGCGTGACAGGCCGGTACTCTAACCAACTGAGCTACAACCGCGTTGAGGGCAGGCAATAGCCTCGCCCCGGGGCGAGGTCAAGCGCCTTTCACGCAAGTTTCCGTCGCTCGACCCAGGCGCCCCATCCCAGCACCGCCAGATAGGACAGATCGACCAGCGCCAGCACCGTCCAGGGCTTGGTCGCCATCGCGCCGGCGAAAACCGCCACCCCCAGCAGCACCCAGATCGCCCGGTTGCGCGGCACCCGCCACGCCTTGGGCGACGGTGTCGGCAGGCGCGAGATCATCAACAGCCCGATCGCCCCCATGTAGAGCGCCACCAGCACCGGCCAGTTGCGCGTCTCGACCCAACCGGCCAGCGCCAAAAACACCGGCAGCAGGCCCAGCATGGCCCCGGCAGGCGCGGGCACCCCGACGAAATGCACCCGGCCGGGCGGAGGCGGCGCGTTGCGGTTCACGTTGAACCGCGCCAGCCGCAGACAGGCGCAGATCACGAAGACCAGCACGAACAGCCAGCCCATGCCCGGCAGGTCGCGCAGCACGAAATGGTAGACGAAAATCCCCGGCGCCACGCCGAAACACACGAAATCGCTGAGCGAATCGAGTTCCGCGCCAAAATGGCTGGCGGCGTTCAGCTTGCGCGCCAGCAGGCCGTCCATACCGTCCATGATCGCCGCCAGGATGACCAGCGCGGCGGCGGTCTGGTAATACTCGTCCAGCGTATAGCGAATCGAGGTGAGCCCCGCACACAGCCCCAGCAGCGTCACCAGGTTGGGAATCAGTTGCACCAGCGGCAGGCTGCGACGGTCGCCCGATTCGGCCTGGCCGTCCATGTCCCCGGCCTCGGGCAGCGGGTCCAGGTCGTCCTCGGGGTCCATCAGCGCACCTCGGCGGTGCGGGCGGGCTCGTCCGCGGCGAGATCCGCCAAAACGGTTTCCCCCGCGACCATGGTCTGCCCCAACGCCACCATCGGCACCACGCCGGGCGGCAGATAGACATCGAGCCGCGAACCGAAGCGGATCATGCCGAACCGTTCGCCGGTCTCCAGCACCGCACCCGGCTTGACCTCGCAGACGATGCGCCGCGCCACCAGGCCGGCGATCTGCACCACCGCGATCTGCCGCCCGTCGGCCATCCGCACGGCCAGCGAGTTGCGCTCGTTGTCAACGCTTGCCTTGTCGAGCGAGGCGTTCAGGAACTTGCCCGGCCGGTAGCTGACGGCCGTGATCTCGCCCGAGATGGGCAGCCGGTTCACATGGCAATTGAAGACGTTCATGAACACGCTGACGCGGGTCAGGGCCTCGGGGCCCAGGCCCAGTTCGGCGGGCGGAACGGCGGGCTCGATCAGCGAGATGACGCCATCCGCCGGGCTCACGATCAGCCCCTCGCGCTGGGGGGTGTAGCGGTCGGGATCGCGAAAGAAGTAATAGCACCAGACCGTCAGCACCACCCCCACCCAGCCCAGCGGCTGCCAGATGAGGAACAACACCAGCGTCACGGCAGCGAAAATGCCGATGAAGGGATAGCCCTCGCGGTGGACGGGCTTGATCACGGTCGAAAGCATCGAGTCGGACATCGGTCATCCTGTTCTGGTCATAGCGAGCCTATAGACCAGAACCGCACCGAGGCAAAGCATCCCCGCACGCCGAGCGCCCGCGCCGCGCCGCCCCCTCTTTGTGCCCCAAATATCCCGGGGGGTGAGGCCGCAAGGCCGAGGGGGGCAGCGCCCCCCTGCCCGCTCACCCCACAAGCACCGGCCAGAGCGTGGCGACCAGCAGCGCCGCCATCACCCCGTTGAACAGCCGCAGCCGCGCGGGGTCGCGCAGCCAGCCGCGCAGCGCCGTGCCCAGCATCGCCCAGCTCGACACGCAGGGCAGGTTGACCGCGCCAAAGACCCCCGCGACCAGCGACACCGACTGCCAGTCCGCCCCGGGCGCATAGAGCGTCATTGCCGTCAGCGCCATGGTCCAGGCCTTGGGGTTGACCCACTGGAACGCCGCCGCCTGGACCAGCGTCATCGGGCGGCCCGTGGCCGGCGCGGCGGCCGAGGGCGGCGCGGCATGGGCGATCTTCCACGCCAGCCACAGAAGATAGACGACCGAAACCACGGTCAGCGCCTGCCGGGCGGGTGGCCAGGCGGTGAACAGCCCGGCCAGCCCCAGACCGACGATCGCCGTCATCCCCGTAAAGCCCAGCGCGATTCCCAGCATGTGCGGAACCGTGCGGCGAAACCCGAAATTCACCCCCGACGCCAGCAACATCAGGTTGTTGGGCCCCGGCGTCACCGACGAGACAAAGGCATAGAGGATCAGCGCGAACAGCAGATCGTGGGGCATCGGGAACCTCGGAATTGGACGCGCAATCCTATGCCGTCACGGCGAGAATTTTGTTGTTATCATGCGGTCTGGAACGCTAGGATTGCAATCCATGATCGATTCCGACCGTATCAACGCGCATATATTGCGAGTTCTGTCCAGCGAGGGGCGGATCTCGAACCTCGATCTGGCGGAACGGGTCGGGCTGTCGCCCTCGGCCTGCCTGCGCCGGGTGCAGGACCTCGAGCGGCGCGGCGCGATCCGGGGCTACCGCGCGGTGCTGGACCCCCGGCACCGGGGCGTCGGCTTTGTCGCCTATGTGACCGTGGGGCTGAGCCAGCACACCAAGGCCGCGCAAGAGGGGTTCGAACGCGCCATGCACCGCGCCCCGCAGGTGCGCGAATGCCACAACATCACCGGCGCGGTCGAATACCTGCTCAGGGTCGAAGTCGCGGATCTGGCGGCCTACAAGCACTTCCACACCGAGGTCCTGGGCACCCTGCCCCAGGTCGCGGCGATCACGACCTATGTCGTCATGGGCTCGCCCAAGGACGAGCGCGCCTGACCGCGGCGCCCGGCGCTCGGCCGCGCGCGGGCACGCTTCGACGATGGACCCCGGACCGGCGCTGCGCTATTCAGCGCAACAGTCCAGCCGCCGAGGTCCCCATGTCCGCCCATGCCGAACCGATCCCGATGACCGCCCGCCGCGCGCCGCCCCTGCGCGGCATCGCCCAGGTGCCCGGCGACAAGTCGATCAGCCATCGCGCGCTGATCCTGGGCGCGCTATCCGTGGGCGAAACGCGGATTACCGGCCTGCTCGAGGGCCAGGACGTGCTCGACACGGCCGCCGCGATGCGCGCTTTCGGCGCCACCCTCACCCGCGACGCGCCCGGATCATGGCGCGTCCAGGGTGTCGGCGTGGGCGGTTTCGCGGAACCCGCGCAGGTGATCGATTGCGGCAATTCGGGAACCGGCGTGCGGCTGATCATGGGGGCGATGGCGACGACGCCGATCACCGCCACCTTCACCGGCGACGCCAGCCTGAACAAGCGGCCGATGAGCCGCGTCACCGATCCCCTGGCGTTGTTCGGCGCGCAGGCGCATGGCCGCCGCGGCGGCCGGCTGCCGATGACCCTGATCGGCGCGGCCGACCCGGTGCCCGTGCATTACAGCCTGCCGATGCCCTCGGCGCAGGTGAAATCGGCGGTGCTGCTGGCGGGGTTGAACGCGCCCGGCCAGACCGTGGTGATCGAACCCGAGGCCACGCGCGACCATACCGAGCGGATGCTGCGCGGGTTCGGCGCCTCGGTGACGGTCGAGGACAGCCCCGAGGGCCGGGTCATCACCCTGACCGGCCAGCCCGAACTGACCGGCCAGCACGTCGCCGTGCCGCGCGACCCGTCCTCGGCCGCGTTCCCGGTCTGTGCCGCGCTGCTGGTGCCCGGCTCGGACATCCTGGTGCCGGGCGTCAGCCGCAACCCCACCCGCGACGGTCTCTATGTCACGCTGCTGGACATGGGCGCCGACATCACCTTTGAAAACCCGCGCGAGGAAGGCGGCGAACCCGTCGCGGACCTGCGCGTGCGCCACGCGCCCGGGCTGCGCGGGGTCGAGACCCCGCCCGAACGCGCGGCCTCGATGATCGACGAATTCCCGATCCTTGCCGTCGTTGCTGCATTTGCGCAGGGCCCCACGATCATGCGCGGGGTCAAGGAGTTGCGTGTCAAGGAAAGCGACCGGATCGATGCCATGGCGCGCGGCCTCGAAGCCTGCGGCGTGCGGATCGAGGAGGACGCGGACACGCTGATCGTGCACGGCGCCGACAGCGTGCGGGGGGGCGCGACCGTGGAAAGCCGGCTGGACCACCGGATCGCCATGGCGTTCCTGGTGCTGGGCCTGGCCAGCGAGGCCCCCGTCACGGTCGATGACGCCAGCCCCATCGCCACCTCGTTCCCGCTGTTCGAGGGGCTGATGACCGGCCTCGGCGCCAGCCTGAACCGCGCGACCCGCTGAGATGCGCGGCAATCCGACACGGCTGGTGTCCTGGGGGCTGCCGCTGCTGACGGCGGCGGTCTACGCGGTGCTGGTGCTGCACTTCGGCCGCCAGCTGATCGCCGAGGCGCAGGGGCAGTTGCCGTTCGACCTGCGCGCCTGGGGCTATTCGCTGAACGCGACGCGCGACTATCTGCGCGCCCTCTCGCCCGCGGGCTACCAGCTGGCGGCGGGGCCGATCCTGTGGACCGACACGCTGTTTCCGGCGCTGTTGGGCCTGACCCTGGCCTGGTGGATGCGCCCTTATCGCGGCGCCTTCGGCATGGTCTGCGTGCTGGCCGCGATGGTCTATGTCGCGCTGGACTGGGGCGAGAACTGGGCCGTTCAGCGAATTCTGTTCGCCGGGCCCGACTGGCTGAACCCCGCCGACGCCGCCCGGGCGAGCGCCTTTACCCAGGGCAAGTTCGCGGCGCTGGCGCTGGCACTGGTTCTGGCTGCCCGACAAGGATGGCGCCGGCACCGCGGCTGAGGCCGGGGCCAAGGGGGTTTTCCACCCCCTTGGAACCCCCGAGGATATTTCCGGCACAAAGAAGGGGCGGGTCAGGCGGGAATGGCCCAGCTTTCGCCCGGGGCCAGGGCGCGGAAGCGGTCCGGTGCGATGCCGCGCGCCGCGCGCGCCTGGGCCAGCGCATCGAGCGGCGCCTCGCGCCCCTCGTCCGTCAGCTGGAAGGTGCCCCAGTGGTGTCCGATGCCCCAGCGCGCGCCGGACATCGCAAAGCCTTGCAGGGCTTCGTCGGGGTCCTGGTGCTGGGCGCGCATGAACCAGCGCGGCGCATAGGCGCCGATCGGCAGGATGGCCGCGCGCAGCGCCCCGTGGCGCGCGGCGAGGCCGCGATAGGGCCGCCCCTGGTCAAAACCCGTGTCGCCGATGTGCAGCACCTTGCCCGCGGGTCCGGCGACGACAAAGGCCGCCCACAGCGCCATCGAGCGGTCCCGCGTGCCGCGCGCCGACCAGTGGTGGCAGGGCTCGAAGGTCACGGTCAGCGGGCCGAGCGTCACCGCGTCGCCCCAGTCGCCGGTGCGTACGCGCAGTCCCCGCAGCAGTGCATCGTTGCCCAGGGGCGTGATGACCAACGGGTCATGCGCCTGCGCCAGCCGCCTGAGCGTCGCCCGGTCGAGATGGTCGTAATGATTGTGGCTGAGCAGCACCGCGTCGATGGGGGGCAGATCCTGAAACCGGATACCCGGGTCGATCACCCGTCGCGGTCCCGCAAACCGCAGGGGCGAAGCGCGATCCGACCAGACGGGGTCGGTCAGCACGTTCATGCCCGCCATCTGGATCAGCAGCGTCGCGTGGCCGACCATGGTCACGACGAGATCCGCGACCCTGGCCTGGGGACGGGCGGGCCGGGGCGGCGGCAGGCGGCGTGGCCAGCGCGCGCGTTCGGCCGACATCTGCCATCGCAGCATGTCGCGAAACCCGTTCGGCGGCGCGCCGCCGGGATTGAAGAACCGGGTGCCATCGAAATGGTCGCTGACCGGGCCCTGATAGTAGGGATTGCGCATGGGGCCTCCTGACGCCTCATATCGTCACGGGCGGGCGGGGCTTTCAACCCCGCGACCGCTGCGATAGGAAAACACGAGACGAAAGGGGCGCGCGATGATCTTCACGGTGGCGGTGGACGGGCCGGCGGCGGCGGGCAAGGGCACGATCGGGCGGGCGCTCGCCGACCGCTTCGGCCTGGCGCATCTCGATACCGGGTTGCTGTACCGCGCGGTCGGCGCCCGGGGGGGGGACCCGGTGGTGGCGGCGCAAAGCCTGACCCCCGCGGACCTGGCCCGCGACGACCTGCGCACCCTGGCCGCGGGCGAGGCCGCCAGCAGGGTCGCCGCGATCCCCGCGGTGCGCGCCGCCCTGACCCGCTTTCAACGCGAGTTCGCCCGCCGCGACGGTGGCGCGGTGCTGGACGGGCGCGATATCGGCACGGTGATCTGCCCCGAGGCCGAGGTGAAACTCTTCGTGACCGCCTCGCCCGAGGTTCGCGCCCACCGCCGCTGGCTCGAGGTCGGAGGCGACCAGGAGCAGGTCCTGGCCGAGGTCAGGGCCCGCGACCTGCGCGACACCAGCCGCGCCGACGCCCCCCTGAAGGCGGCCGGGGACGCGGTGACGCTCGACACCACGATGCTGTCGATTGACGACGCCGTCCAGCGCGCCGCGGATCTGGTCCGCGCGCGTCTCGCCCGCGCCCGCGCCCGGCCCTGAAGCGCAAAAAGGGCGCTCTGGCGGCGCCCCTTTCCCGTGCCCGACACACGCACGGGGATTTTCAAGGGGGGCGTGCCCCCCTTGAAGCGGGGGGTTCGGGGGGCGGCAGCCCCCCGACGCCCTCGGGACACTCCAAACCACCCTCAGCGGCGGCTCAGACCGACACCATGCCCTTCTCGACCGCGATCTCGCGCATCCGGTCTTGCAACTTCTCGAACGCGCGCACCTCGATCTGCCGGATCCTCTCGCGCGAGACACCGTATTTCGCGCTCAGATCCTCCAGCGTGACCGCCGGTTCCGCCAGGCGGCGTTCGGTCAGGATGTCGCGCTCGCGCTCGTTCAGAACCTCCATCGCCTCCATCAGCATCGCCTGGCGTGCCTCGAACTCGTCGCGCTCGGCATAGGCGGTCGCCTGGTCGGCGTCCTCGTCCTCGAGCCAGTCCTGCCAGCTCGACGACCCCTCCTCGCCGCCCACCGTCACGTTGAGCGACGCGTCGGACCCCGCCAGACGGCGGTTCATATCGACCACTTCCTGCTCGCTGACGCTCAGGTCAGCGGCCAGTTTCCGGACGTTTTCGGGGCGCAGGTCGCCCTCCTCGATGGCGCCGATCCGCGCCTTGGCCTTGCGCAGGTTGAAGAACAGCTTCTTCTGCGCGCTGGTGGTTCCCAGTTTCACCATCGACCACGACCGCAGGATGTATTCCTGGATCGAGGCCCGGATCCACCACATGGCATAGGTCGCCAGCCGGAACCCCTTTTCCGGATCGAACCGCTTGACGGCCTGCATCAGACCGACATTCGCCTCCGAGATCACCTCGGCCTGGGGCAGGCCATAGCCGCGGTAGCCCATGGCGATCTTGGCCGCCAGCCGCAGGTGGCTGGTGACCAGCTTGTGCGCCGCGCCGGTGTCCTGACGGTCCACCCAGCGTTTGGCCAGCATGTATTCCTCTTCGGGCTCCAGCAGCGGAAAGCGCCGGATTTCCTGAAGATAGCGGTTCAACCCCTGTTCGGGGCTGGGGGCGGGCAGGTTGGCGTAACTCGTCACCGGGCTCACTCCTTTCAGTCTCAAGGATTGCACGCAGGGATCTGCGGAATCCGTCGATATCGGTATGTAAGGGCTCTGCCCGGGGTTTCAACGGGGTTTACAGCACCGGGCTGATCGTCGCGGCCAGATTGTGCAGCAAACGCCGCGGCAGCGACCAGCGCGCGACGGCCGCCGCGTCGATCGCGTCGCTCTGGGCGATGTAGCGCGCCTGCCGGTCGCGGATCGCCCGGGTGGTCGCGGCATCGCTGAGCAGCAGGTTGTTCTCGAAGTTCAGCTCGAAACTGCGCCGGTCCAGGTTGGCCGACCCGATCAGCGTCCACTGCCCGTCCACGGTGAGCGTCTTGGCGTGCAGCAGCCCCTTGCGGAACTCCATCACCCGCACCCCGTCGCGCAGGAGCCCGCGGTAATAGGCCCGGCTGGCCCAACCGACAAAGCGCGAATCGTTGCGCGCGGGCAGGATCAGCGTCACCGCGACACCGCGCAGCGCGGCCGAGCGCAACTGCTCGTCCAGCGCCATCGTCGGCACGAAATACGGGGTCGAGATCACCACCTCGTGGCGCGCGGCGGCCAGGGCCAGGATCGCCACATCGGGCACGGCGTTCGCGGCGAAGCCGGGCCCCGAGCCGAACACCAGCCCGGGAAACCCGTCCTCGCCCTGCCCCGCCGGCCCCGGCGCCGCTACCGGAACCGCAAGCAGGGCCGACAGGTCCTCGCCGGTATGCGCCGCCCAGTCCGAGACGAACAATTGCTGGGTCTGCCAGGCCACCGGGCCCTCGACCCGCAAGAGGATGTCCACCCAGGGCGCGAAGCGCGCCTTGATGGCAAAGGCGGGATCGGCGCAGTTGCGGCTGCCGACATGGACGACGCGGCCGTCGATGACGAACAGCTTGCGGTGGTTGCGGATGTCGATGCGGCCCAGCAGCAGCCTGAGCGCCGACCAGCGCGTGCTGAACGCAACCCCCGTGCGCACCCCCGCGCCCCGCAGCGCCCGCCAGGTCGCGCTGCGCAGAAACCGGCGCGAGCCCAGCCCGTCCACCATGCAGCGCACCGCCACCCCGCGGCCGGCCGCGCGCGTCGCGGCCGCGGCCAGGGCCCGCCCCGTGGTATCGTCGAGCCAGATATAGACCAGGATGTGCACGCTTTCGGTCGCGGCGTCGATATCCGCGATCAGCGCGTCCATGGCGTCGTCCGCGCCTTCGGCCAGCGTGGCCCGATTGCCGCCAAGCGGCGCGAACCCGTTGACCGAGGCCGCCCTGTCAAAGGCCGCGCGGCCGCGGTCGGGAACGCGCGCGGTTTCGGCGCCGGGCGGCATGGTCGGCAAGACGGCGCGCAGCTTGCGCAGGCGCGCCAGCACGCGGCGGCCCGGGTTCACCTCGCCCAGCAGCAGATACAGGATCACGCCCAGCCCGGGCACCGCCAGAATCACCAGCAACCAGGCCAGCCGCGAGGCCGGCTCTCTCTCGGGGCGGGTCAGCGCGCGCACCAGCACCGCCAGTTGCAGCACATAGTGCAGCGCGAACGACAGCAACCAGGCGGCGGTCGGCTCCATCCGTCAGACCGGCTGATACAGCACACCCTCGCGCACCAGACGCCGTGCCAGAACCGCCTGCCCGTCCTCGTCAAGGTCGCAGTCCAGCTCGCCCACGACAAAGCCCGGCCCCTTGAGCGCGGCTCTCAGCGCGCCCTCGGCATGGGCGGGGAAGCTGATGTCGGTGCCATAGACGGACAGCACCACCGTATCGTCCTGCCGCGCGATGGCGCTGATCAGATGCGGCCGCAACGCGACGCGCGTGCCCACCGCCACCCCGTCCGAGGCGACGTGTTGCAGGAACTGCCCGGGCAACACCGGCACCCGGCGGTCGCGGAACTCGGCCGCGAACCCGTCGAGCACGGCGTCAGGGTCGATCGCCTGCGCGGCGCGGGTCAGAAGGTCGCGGAACGTCTGGCGCGCTTGCGTGCGGTCGAAACCGTCGTTGGCAAAGCCGGGCGGCACGGCACGGCGCAGCGCCGGGTCGGTCAGCGCCAGTTGCGAGACGGCCTCGACCACCAGATCCACCCAGCGCGGCGTCAGCAGGCCGGTGGTGATGTGCAGGGACATCTCGTCGGTGGCGCGCGCGTCATGCACCACGCCGCGCGGGCAATACAGCAGGTCGCCCGCGTTCAGCACGAATTCGTCGATCACCGCGCCGGGGGTGAACCCCTCGGGCTTGAACGCCTGCGAGCGTAGCGGCAGCTCCAGCGGCGAGTCGTAGATGCGCCACAGCTTCGATCCGTGGCATTGCAGCACGATCACGTCGTGGCTGTCGTAGTGCGTCTTGAACCCCTGGGCCTCGGCCGGGGTGAAGTAGATGTTGGTTTGCAGGTCGCAGCTGAACACCGTCTCGAGCGCGCGGCAATAGGCGGTCAGGCGGGGCAGCATCCGGTGCAGCGCGGGCAGGATGATCGTCGCCCCGGCTTCGAACTGCTGCGCCACGCGCGCCGGGTCGATCCACCCCGAGGCCTGCGCGTAATCCGCGACCGGCACGGGTTGGCCGGTGTTGACCATCTGCACCTCTTCGGTGGACAGCATCACGCTGGTCAGCACCTGGTCGATATCGGCCAGGGACAGCAGGTCGCGGTAATAATCGCGATCCTCGCGGCGGATGACGAGGTGGCGCTTTTCGAAATACTCGTCAAAGAAAACCTGGGGCGTGACCGGGGCAATCGCCCGGGTGAAATCGGTGACAGGGCTTGCCGGAATGGAATCTTTCATGTCAAATCTCCTTTTGACGTCGCGTCGGGATCGGGCCTTTGGCGAATCCCCCCGCGGCGCGGTGCTGTGCGCGTAAATTTCGTTCAGATTGGACAGGATTGGGAGATACGTTGCAATGGCTGACGAAACGAAAAAAGGCCGAAAGACCCTGACCGAAGACGCCATCACCTCGCGGCGCGGGATGGGGCGCAGGGCCCTGCTGCTGGGCGCGCTGGGCGGAGGCGCGGCGCTGGCGACCGCCGGGATGGCGACGCGGGCGCAGGCCCTGACCGACAGCGATTCGGGCAGTGGCGCGGACCCTGCGGGTCAGGGCCGGGGCACGGGGCTGACGGATTCCGACAGCGGCAGCAACGCCGACCAGGCCGGAAACGGCCGTGGCACCTACGCGATCACCGACCAGGACAGCGGCGCCAATGCCGATCCGGCGGGGCGTGGGCGCGGTCCCGGCGGTGTGCGCACGGGCATCACCGACACCGACAGCGGCAGCAGCGCCGACCAGGCCGGTTACGGCCGCGGTTGAGCGCGAAAAAGCAAGCGTTCGGGCCAGGTTACCGGCCCGCAACGCCCCTGCTGCGAGGGAAAAACGCTTGACGAGGGCGTTCTCGCACCGCAAGACTTCGCAGTATTGTTCAAACCATTGAGACGAGATCCATGTCAGACAAATCCAAAAACAGAAAATCGCTTTCCGAAACCGACATCACCACCAAGCGTGGCATCGGCCGCCGCGCGCTGCTTTTGGGCGCCTTTGGCGGGGCCGGCGTGATGGCCGCGACGGCCGCCAGCGCGGTCAGCGATTCCGACAGCGGCTCGAACGCGGACCCGGCCGGCCGGGGATATACCGGCGTCACCGACAGCGACGGCGGCGCATATGCCGACCGCGCGGGCCATGGCCGCGGCACCGTCCGGCGCAGCGTGACCGACGCCGACAACGGCAACATCACCGATCGCGCCGGCTATGGCCGGGGTCGGGGCGGCGTGCGCACCGGCATCACCGATGCCGACAGCGGCAACCAGACCGACCGCGCCGGCTACGGCCGCGGACGCTGAGACCGGGCCACTTCGACCGATCCCTTGCGAACGCGGGCCCCGGGGCCCGCGTTTCGCTTCGCGGACCGGCGGCTTGACGGGAGGCGACCGCACGTCGCAGACTGAAACGGGCATTCAATTCAGGAAAGCATTTCCCGCATGGCCAATTCCCCCAAAAAGACCACCCTCACCGACACCGAAGTCCAGAGCCGCCGCGGCGGGCTGGGCCGCAGGGCCTTTCTGCTGGGCGCCTTTGGCGGCAGCACCGCGCTGGCGGGTTGCGTGACGACCAGCATCACCGATTCCGACACCGGCCGTTACGCCGATCCCGCCGGCGGCGGCCGGGGCAGCGTGGGGCTCACCGATTCCGATTCCGGCCGCTACGCCGACCCGGCCGGCCGGGGCCGCGGCGCCCAGGGGATCACCGATTCCGACACCGGCCGTTACGCCGATCCGGTCGGTCGCGGTCGCGGCCGCAATTGCACCGATGCCGACGGCGGCGCCTATGCCGATCCGGTCGGCCGCGGCCGGCGCTGCTGACGACAGGTCCGCCTGACCCAGCGCCCGGGGGCGGTTCGGCGCCCAGGGCGCGTCAAGCCGTGGCGGATCAGCCGCCCAGCACCGCCAGAAGCGCCGCGAAATCGTCGGGCAACGCCGAGACGAAATCCAGTCGCGCGCCCGTCACCGGGTGGGTGAAACCCAGAACCGCCGCGTGCAGGGCCTGACGCGGAAAGGCCGCGACGGCCTCGGCCGCGCCAGGCGGCAGGGCGGTTGCCGAAACCTTGCGCCGGCCCCCATAGACCGTGTCCCCCACCAACCCGTGCCCGGCATGGGCCATGTGCACCCGGATCTGATGCGTGCGCCCGGTTTCCAGACGGCACTCGACCAGCGCCAGTTGCGGCGGTCGGCCAAAGGGCTGAAGGACCCGCGCGCGCGTCACCGCGTGCCGGCCTTTGTCGAAGTAGACCGCCTGTTTCTGGCGGTCGTGGCGGTGGCGGTCCAGACGGGTCGTCACCTTGATGATCCCGCCGGGTTCGAAGCTGACCCCCTTCACCCCCTTCAGGCGCGGGTCGCCCGGATCGGGAAGCCCGTGAACCAACGCCTGGTAGAGGCGGTCCACTGAATGATCCTCGAACTGCCGGGCCAGCCCGTGATGCGCGCGGTCGGTCTTGGCCACCACCAGCAGACCCGAGGTATCCTTGTCGATACGGTGCACGATCCCCGGCCGTCTGGCGCCGCCGATCCCGGACAGGCTGTCGCCGCAATGATGCAACAGCGCATTCACCAGCGTGCCGTCGGGCGTGCCGGGCGCGGGGTGCACCACCATGCCGGCGGGCTTGTCGATGACGATCAGATCGGCGTCCTCATGCAGCACGCGCAAGGGGATGGCCTGCGGGCGCGCCTCGAGGTCCTGCGCCTCGGCCAGGGTGATGGCGATCACATCGCCCTCGGCCACGCGGGTCTTGGTTTCGGTCAGCGCCACCCCGTCGCGGCAGACCGCCCCTTCGGCGATCAGCCGGGCCAGACGCGAACGCGACAGCGCGGCCTCCTCTGGCACATCGCGGGCCAGTGCCTTATCAAGACGGTCGGGCGGGTTCGCGCCGATGACAACCTCGATGGCGAAGGACGCATCCTCCATGTCTGACGATGACGACAAAGCACCCCTCCCGCCCGATCTGCGGTTCCTGAAAATCCTGGTGGGCACGCTCGCGGGCGTGATGATCCTGGGGCTTGTAACCATCGTCGGACTGCTTGTCACGCGGCTGGGAACGATCGCGCCCCTGCCACGCCTGCCCGACGGCACGGTGCTGCCCGACGGGGCCCAGGTCGCCGCGGTGACCTTTGCGCGCGACTGGCTGGTGGTGGTGACGACGGCCGACGAGGTGCTGTTCTACGCGCCCGAAGGCGGTGCGCCGGTGCGCCGCGTGACCCTGGGCCGCTAACAGCGGGGGGCCAGCCCCCCGCACCCCCCGCCAAAGGGGGTTTTCCACCCCCTTTGGATACCCCCGAGGATATTTCCGGCACAAAGACCGTCAGGGTTTGCGGAAGGTCATGTAGCGCGGCGCCCGGCCCTCGCGCAGGGCTTTCTGTTCGTAGCGGGTGGACAGCCAGTCCGGCCAGGCCTCGGTCGAATTCGAGGTCAGCACGAAGCCCGCCCCCGGCACTTCCTCGAGCGTCTGTCGGGCGTAGTCGGGAATATCGGTCGCGACACGGAATTCGGCGCCCGGCGCACAAGCGCGGAACAGCGGTTCGAGATGGTCTTGCGTCACGAAGCGGCGCCGGTGGTGGCGCGCCTTGGGCCAGGGATCGGGATAATTGAGGAACACCTTCTCAAGCCGCCCCTCAGGCAACACATCGAACAGGTCGCGCGCATCGCCGGGATGCAGGCGCAGGTTCGTGCAGGGCGTCTCGCGCAGTTGATACAACGCCATCGCCACGCCGTTCACGAACGGCTCGCAGCCGATCAACCGCACCCCGGGGTAGCGCGCGGCCATGTGCACCAGATGCTCGCCGCCGCCAAAGCCGATCTCCAGCCACCAGGGCCCGGCGCCCGGCAGCGCGGCGTCGAGGTCCAGCACCCGCCGGTCGGGGTTCTCGTCGATCGAGACATCGCGCAGGCGCAGTCCGGGCAGGTCCTCGACAAGATAGGCCTTCTGCGCCGGGCGCAGGGTCTTGCCATGCACCCGGCCATAAAAGTTGCGATGCGTGCGCAGGGCCGCCAGGGCGGGATGCGGGGGCAGGTCGGGCTTGGGGGTCTGGTCGCTCATGGCCCGCCGCCATAGCGATCCGGGCCCCGACAGGCAAGCCTTCTCACCTTGTCGCAAGAACGCACGGGAGGGTCCAGGGAGGGGGCGTGCCTCCTCCCTGGGCAGGGGGTGCGGGGGGCGGCAGCCCCCCGCCGCCGCCCCGGGCCGCCACCCAGATGCCGCGCGCCGCCGTTGAAGACCCGGGCATTCCGCGCTATCTGACCCCCATTCGCAACAGGACCTGCCCCATGACCCAGCCGCGCAAGCTCTTCATCAAGACCTACGGCTGCCAGATGAACGTCTACGACAGCGAGCGCATGGCCGAGGCACTGGGCGCTTCGGGCTATGTCCAGACCGACCGCGCCGAAGACGCCGACATGATCTTGCTGAACACCTGCCATATCCGCGAAAAGGCCGCGGAAAAGGTCTATTCCGAACTTGGCCGCCTGCGCCCGCTGAAGGACGCGAACCCCGATCTCAGGATCGGCATCGCCGGTTGCGTCGCCCAGGCCGAGGGGGCGGAAATCCTGAAGCGCGCGCCCGTGGTGGACCTGGTCGTCGGCCCCCAGACCTATCACCGCCTGCCCGCGATGGAAGCCGCCGTCCGGGCTGGCGCCCGCCCCGTGGACACCGATTTCCCCGAGGAAGACAAATTCGAGCACCTGCCCCGGGGCCCGCGCGCGCGCCGCGGCCCGACGGCCTTCCTGACCGTGCAGGAAGGCTGCGACAAGTTCTGCGCTTTCTGCGTCGTGCCCTATACCCGCGGTGCCGAGGTCAGCCGCCCGGCCGAGCGCCTGCTGCGCGAGGCGCGCGACCTGGTGGACCGGGGCGTGCGCGAGATCACGCTGCTGGGCCAGAACGTCAACGGCTACCATGGCGCGGGAACCGACGGCGCCGACTGGTCGCTGGCCCGGCTGGTGCGCGCGCTGGCCGAGATCCCCGACCTGTGGCGCATCCGCTACACCACCAGCCACCCCAACGACATGTCCGACGACCTGATCGCCGCCCATGCCGAGGTGGACAAGCTCATGCCCTACCTGCACCTGCCGGTGCAGTCGGGCTCGGACCGGGTGCTCAAGGCGATGAACCGCAAGCATACCGCCGACGCCTATCTGCGCCTGATCGAGCGGCTGCGCGCGGCGCGCCCCGACCTGGCACTGTCGGGCGATTTCATCGTCGGTTTCCCGGGCGAGACCGAGCGCGATTTCGAGGACACGCTCGCGCTGGTGCGGGCCGTGGGCTACCATTCGGCCTTCAGCTTCAAATATTCGGCCCGCCCCGGCACCCCCGCCGCCGAACGCCCGGTGCTGCCCGAGGCCGCGCTGGACGACCGGCTGCACCGCTTGCAAGCCCTCATCACCACCCAGCAGCGTGCCGCGCAAGAGGCGATGGTCGGCCGCGAGGTGCAGGTGCTGGTCGAGAAACCCGGCCGCCTGCCCGGCCAGTGGGTGGGCAAATCCGAGCACCTGCACGCCGTCCACGCCACCGGCCCCGGGCTGGAACGCGGCCGCCTGGCGCGGGTCAGAATCACCGCCAGCGCGCCCAACTCGCTGGCGGGCATCGCGGTCTGAATTCCGGCCCCGATTCCCGGCAGCGGGCCGCGGGCGCCGGGCCGCCGGCGCGAAACCGCGTGCTGCTTGTGCCACGGCGCACGGAAAACGCTAGGAATTGTAACAGGCTGGTGGGAATCGCCCTTCCAAACCCGTGTCGATTTGCTAAGGTTTCCGTCATGGTAGGCAGTGTCCCGCCTCAGGTCCCTCTGCTCGGGGCTTGATCGTGGTCGCGGGGCCTGCCAGGGGGTAACAAAAAAAGGACAAAGGCTGTGGGTCACTTGTTTTCCAAAGCCGTCCGGCTGATTGCCGGCGCCGCTGCCATGGCGCTGTTGCTGACCGGCCTGACAACGACCGACGCTATGGCGCAACGCCAGCGCACCATTGTCGGCGAACGCTACGTGCCGACCATCTGGATCGACCCGGACGGGTGCGAACACTGGGTCATCGACAACGGGATCGAGGGCTACATGACGCCCAACCGCACCCCGGACGGCCGCCCGGTCTGCCACCGCACCAACGTCTGCCTGACGGAAAGCACCGACACGCTGTTCGCGACCGGCAGCCATCAATTGCGCGCCGGCGCAGAGGAGCGCCTGCGCAACTTCTTCGCCCACAACAACTCGACCGCCTTCGTGGTCTATGGTCACACCGATCCGCGCGGTGGGTTCGAATACAACATGAACCTGTCCGAGAACCGCGCGCGCGTGGTCGCCAACGTGGCGATCTCGACCGGCGCCCGGGTGGCCACGGTTCGCGGCTTCGGCCCGATGTATCCGGTCGCGTCGAACAATACCGCCGCCGGGATGCAGCAGAACCGCCGCGTCGAAGTTCTGTGCGTTCAGTGAGCCCGGGGAGAGATAGCATGAAAACCACGAAACTCATCCTGCTCGGTGTCGCGGCCCTGGGGCTTTCGGCCTGTGTCAGTTCGACCGGCGGCAGCGGCAACAACGAGGCCGGCTTCATCGAAGTGAACCCCGCCGACAACACCTCGGACCGTCACCTGGGCGTGCAGAACCACCTGTCGAACATGCGTGACGCGGGCATCTGGGTCGATCCGCAGGGCTGCGACCATTGGATGATCGACGAGGGCGTCGAGGGCTACATGTCGGCCCGCCTGGACCCCTACGGCAACCCGGTCTGCTCGGGCATCGCGCCGCCCACAGTGGCCGTGGGCCGCTACCGCCGCGGCACCTGAGTCCCGGCACCCCAGCCTGTCGCAAGCGGCCCCCAACCCCGGGGGCCGTTTCGCATTGGGCGCTAGATGTCGCATTTCTGCATCGTTTTGCCCCTATCACTGGCGGTATCGCCGACGCGAATCGCCGCAGGCGCGATCTGTGCTTGCAGCGGGCCCGCGCGCTTGGCACCCTGAACCCCATCCGGGACACGCGCCGCGTCCCCCCATCCAGCAGGAGCGCCTATTGGGCATCAGCGCCTTGACCCCCCCGCCCGCCACCGCCGCGGATCCGATGCAGACCCTGCTCGAATTCGCCGACAACCGATTGCTGGTCGATCTGTGTGGGGAATACGACCGCAACCTGGTCAAGCTGGAAACCGAACTGGGCGTGCAGATCCTGCACCGGGGCAACCAACTGCGCATCATGGGTGAATCCGCGGCCCGCGCCCGCGCCGCCGACACGTTGAAATCGCTCTATGCGCGGCTTTCCGACGGCAAGCCGGTCGAAGCCGGCGACGTGGATGGCGCGTTGCGCCTGTCGCAAGGAGATGAGGGGGAACGCCAGTTGGAAATGTTCCGCACCGGACAGGTGGAAATCCGCACCCGCAAGAAGATCGTCGCGCCGCGCACCAAGGCGCAGCAGGATTACGCCCGCGCGCTGTTCGACAAGGAGCTGAACTTCGGCATCGGCCCCGCCGGCACCGGAAAGACCTATATCGCCGTCGCCGCCGCCGTGCATTTCTTTGCCGAGGGGCATGTGGACCGCATCATCCTGTCGCGTCCCGCCGTCGAGGCGGGCGAGAAACTGGGCTATCTGCCCGGCGACATGAAGGAAAAGGTCGATCCCTACATGCAGCCGCTCTATGACGCGCTGAACGATTTCCTGCCGGCCAAGCAGTTGCCAAAGCTGATCGAGGAACGCCGCATCGAGATCGCGCCCCTGGCCTTCATGCGGGGCCGCACGCTGGCCAACGCCTTTGTCGTGCTGGACGAGGCCCAGAACGCGACCGAGTTGCAGATGAAGATGTTCCTGACCCGTCTGGGCGAGGGGTCGCGCATGGCGATCACCGGCGACCGCAGCCAGGTGGACCTGCCGCGCGGTCAGGGCTCGGGCCTGATCGCGGCGGAACGCATCCTTCAGGGCGTGCCCGGCATTGGCTTCAGCTATTTTACCTCGGCCGATGTGGTGCGCCACCCGCTGGTCGCCCGCGTGATCGAGGCCTGGGACCGGCACGCGCCCTCGCAAGTATGACCCTGTCGCTGGACATCAACCCCGAGGACCCGCGCTGGGGCGATCTCGAGCCGCTGGCGCGCCCCGCGCTGGAGGTCGCGCTGCGTCATCTGGGCCATGACCCGGCGCGGTTCGAGGTCAGCGTGCTGGCCTGCGACGACGCGCGCATCCGGGCGCTGAACGCCGAGTTTCGCGGCAAGGACGCGCCGACCAACGTGCTGTCCTGGCCCGCCTGGGACCTGTCGCCCGAGACGCAAGGCGCCCTGCCCCTTCCGCCCGAACCCGGCACCCCCGAGGACCCCGAGCCCCTGGGCGACATCGCGCTGGCCTGGGAAACCTGCCAGCGCGAAGCCGCCGATCAGGCCAAGACCACGACGGATCATGTGACTCATCTTCTCGTTCATTCCCTGTTACATCTGTTGGGATACGATCACGAAACCGACGAAGATGCCGTCCTGATGGAGAAAACCGAGATCGCGGTGCTTGCGCAACTGGGTATCGCGAACCCATATGAGGACGACACCGGCCAACCCCTCGGGGTGGCCCGGGTGGATTGATGCAGCCAGGAAAGGCCCCATGACCGATACGCACACGGGTCCGGCGACGACGGCGGACCCTGCCGACGACCCGGACCAGAGTCCCGACGGCTCGCAACCCCGGGGCCTGTTTGGGCGCCTGTTCGACGCCCTCTCCCCGACCGAGGCCCAGGCCCAGGCCGAATCCCCCTTGTCCGACGCCATGCGTCAGGTGCTTCCCGGGCTGGCCAACCTGCGCCGCCTGCGGGTCGAGGATGTCGCGATCCCCAAGGCCGAGATCGTCGCCGTGCCGCGCGACATCGCCCGCGCCGACCTGATCGAGGTGTTCCGCGATTCCGGCTTTTCGCGCATTCCCGTCTACAACGAGACGCTGGACAAGCCGATGGGCCTGCTGCTGCTCAAGGATCTGGTGCTGCGCCAGGGATTTGACCTGAACAAGGGCGACCCCGATGTGGTGCCCATGCTGCGCCCGCTGCTGTTCGTGCCGCCCTCGATGCCGCTGGTCGTGCTGTTGCAGAAAATGCAGACCGAACGCACGCATATGGCGCTGGTGATCGACGAATACGGCGGGGTCGAGGGGTTGGTCACGATCGAGGACCTGCTGGAACAGGTGGTCGGCCAGATCGACGACGAACACGACACCGCCGACGAGCACCCCTGGACCGAGGAAAGCCTCGGGGTCTGGCTGATGCAGGCGCGCGCCATGCTCGACGACATCCGCGAGGCGCTGGGGATCGACCTGCGCGAAGCGGTGGACGACGAGGACGTGGACACGCTGGGCGGGCTGGTCTTTCTGCTGGCGGGCCGGGTGCCCGCGCGCGGCGAGGTGATCGCCCATCCCGCCGGCCACGAGATCGAGGTGCTGGATGCCGATCCCCGCCGCGTGAAGCGCCTGCGCCTGCGCCGGGCGGGCAGCGGCGGCACCCCGGACCCGACCGCCCCCTGACCATGCAGGCCCCCCGCCCAGCCCCGCGACGGCGCGCCGCGCTGATCCGACTGGGCGCCGCCGCCGCGCCCGGGCTGCTGGCGGCCTTTGGCCAGGCGCCCTGGGGGCTTTGGCCGCTGACGCTGCTGGGACTGGCCGGTGTCGCGCTGCTGGCGGCGACCGCCACCACGGCGCGGCAGGCCTTTGGCCGGGTCTGGCTGGCGGGCGGCGTGCATTTCGCCGTGGTCCTGGCCTGGATCGTCGATCCCTTCCTGGTCGATGCCGCGCGGGACGGATGGATGGCGCCCTTTGCGCTGCTTCTCATGGCGGGCGGCATGGGGCTGTTCTGGGCGCTGGCGGCGGCGCTCGCGCAGCAGGCCGCGCGACCGGGCGTGCGCCGCGTCTGGGCCTTTGCCCTGGCGATGCTGGCGTTCGAGGATCTGCGCGGTGTGCTGCTGACGGGCTTTCCCTGGGCGCTGTCCGGGCACATCTGGATCGGCACGCCGCCCGACCAGATCGCCGCCCTGGCCGGGGCGCTGGGGCTGAGCGCGCTGACGCTGGGTCTGTCGGCGGCGCTGGCCACGGGCGGGCTGTGGGCGCAGCGCCGCGCGCCGCGCCGCGCCGCGCTGGGGATGGGCGCGGCGGTGCTGGCGCTGCTGGCGGCCTGGGGCTGGGGCGCGGCGCGCCTCGCCACCCCCCTGCCCGCCGGCCCGGGCCTGACCCTGCGGCTGGTGCAGGCCAATGTGCCGCAAGACCAGAAATGGGACCCCGATCTCATGGACGGGTTCTTTCGCCGCCATCTGGCGCTGTCGGCCGCGCCCGCCGAAACCCGCCCCGATCTGGTGATCTGGCCCGAATCGGCCGCGCCTTTTTACCTGGATCGCCCCGGAAACGGATTGCGCATGGCGGCCGAGGCCGCCGGCGCGCCGCTGGTCCTGGGCCTGGACCGGCGCGCCCCGGACGCCCGGGGCATCCGGCGTTATTACAACGCGCTGGCGGTGGTGGACGCGCAGGGCGAGCCGGTCGCGGTCTACGACAAGCACCACCTGGTGCCGTTCGGGGAATACATGCCGGTGCTGGGCGCCTGGGCGGCGGACCGGGGGTGGTCGGGCCTCGCGGCGCAGGCCCTGGCGGGCTACACGCCCGGGCCCGGGCCCAGAGTGCTGGATCTGGGGCCCGCCGGCCGGGTGCTGCCGCTGATCTGCTACGAGGCGGTCTTTCCGCGCGATCTGCGCACCCCGGAGCGGCCCGACTGGATCTTGCAACTGACGAATGACGCCTGGTTCGGCACCCACATCGGCCCGTTCCAGCATTTCGCGCAAGCGCGCCTCAGGGCGATCGAGACCGGGCTGCCGCTGGTGCGCGCCGCGAACACCGGCATTTCCGCTGTGGTGGATGCGCGCGGGCGCGTCGCGGCCCGCCTGGATCTGGACACGATGGGCGTGCTGGACGCGCCGCTGCCGGGCGCGCTGCCCGCCCCCCCCTATGCGGCGCTGGGCGACGGGCCCTGGCACGGGCTGCTCTTGAGCGGAGTGTTGCTGCTGGGACTCGGTGCGGCCCTGCGGCGGCGCAAAGCGATTGACGCGCCCCGCACAACCGGATAGCGCCTTGGCAATCCCGTCACAACGGCTTCCTGGCGTGACGTTCGAACATCAATGGAGCACAACACCCATGAGCCGACAGAATTACGTCTTCACCTCGGAATCCGTGTCCGAGGGTCACCCCGACAAGGTCTGCGACCGGATCTCGGATGCCGTCCTCGACGCCCTGATCGCCGAGGAACCCAACGCCCGCGTCGCCTGCGAGACCTTCGCCACCTCGTCGATGGTCGTGATCGGCGGTGAAGTCGGCCTGTCCAACGCCGAACGGCTGAAGGACTACATGGGCCGCATCCCGCAGATCGCCCGCGACTGCATCAAGGATATCGGCTACGAGCAGGAAAAGTTCCACTGGAACACCTGCCATGTGCTGAACTTCCTGCACGAACAATCGGCCCATATCGCCCAGGGCGTGGACCGGGACGGCGCGGGCGACCAGGGGATCATGTTCGGGTATGCCGTGGACGAAACGCCCGAGCTGATGCCGGCGCCGATCCAGTATGCCCACGCGATCCTGCGCCGGCTGGCCGAGGTGCGCAAATCGGGCGCCGAACCGACCCTGCGCCCCGATGCCAAGTCGCAGCTTTCGGTGCGCTATGTGGACGGCAAGCCGGTCGAGGTGACCTCGATCGTGCTGTCCACGCAGCACGCGCTGGAAAGCCAGACCTCGGACGACATCCGCGCGATCGTCGAGCCCTATATCCGCGAGGTGCTGCCCTCGGGGTGGATCACCGACAAGACCGAATGGTGGGTGAACCCGACCGGCACCTTCGTGATCGGCGGCCCGGATGGCGACGCGGGCCTGACCGGGCGCAAGATCATCGTCGATACCTATGGCGGCGCTGCCCCCCATGGCGGCGGCGCGTTCTCAGGCAAGGACCCGACCAAGGTGGACCGCTCGGCCGCCTATGCGGCGCGCTACCTGGCGAAGAACGTGGTCGCGGCCGGCCTGGCGAAACGCTGCACGCTGCAGATTTCCTACGCCATCGGCGTGGCCAAGCCGCTGTCGATCTATGTCGACACCCACGGCACGGGCGTCGTTCCGGACGAGGTCATCGAACAGGCGGTCTCGCGCAGCATGGACCTGACCCCGCGCGGCATCCGCACCCATCTGGGGCTGAACCGGCCGATCTATGCGCGGACCTCGGCCTATGGCCATTTCGGCCGCGCGCCCGAGGCCGACGGCGGGTTCTCGTGGGAAAAGACGGACCTGGCCGACGTGCTGAAGAAGGCCGTCTGAGGGAACGGCGGGGGATTTCGCCCTCGGGCGGAAGGCCGCTGGCCTTCAACCCTCGGGCGACCCGGGCGCGCGCTGACGCGCGCGCCGAAGGGGGGCTGTCAGCCCCCCTCTTTGCTGCGCAAATTCACCCCCCGAGGATATTTCCGGCACAAAGAGGTATGGGCGTGGCGCCCCGCCACGCGGCCTGGAGTCGCCCGTCAACGGACAGGTGCACCAGATCGGCCCGGCTGCCCGGTGTCAGCGCCCCCCGGTCGTCGAGACCGAGGAGCCGCGCGGGGTGGCGGGTCATCATCGCCAGGGCGGCGGCCGGGGCGAGGCCGGCCTCGGCAATCATCCAGCGCAGCGCCTGCGGCAAGCTGACATCCGCGCCCGCCAGCGTGCCGTCGGCCAGCGTGAGGCGCCCGTCGCGGCGCAGGATCGCCCGACCGTTCAGCGTGAAGCGGTCGAGGTCGGTCCCGGCGACGGCCATCGCGTCGGTGACGGCAAAGAGCCGGGTTCCGGCCAGGCGTGCGGCCAGGCGAAAGGCGGTCGGCGCGACATGGACCCCGTCCGCGATGATGCCGAGCGCCGCCGTGCTGTCGAGGGCGGCGCCGACCAGCCCCGGAGCGCGGTGCCCGAGGGGGGACATGGCGTTGTAGAGATGGGTCACGGCGCGGGCGCCGGCCGCCAGCGCCTGTCGCGCCGCGCCCTCGGTGCAGTCGCTGTGGCCGAGGCTGACCACCGCCCCGGCGCGCGTCAGCGCGGCGATCTGGGCCGGGGTCGCGGCCTCAGGGGCGAGGGTCACGAGGAGCGAGGGCAGGTCCCGGGCGGCACGGCTGAGCAAGGCGAGATCCGCGTCCTCCATCGGGCGGATCAGGGCCGGGTCATGTGCGCCCTTGCGGCGGGGATCGAGGTGCGGCCCCTCGAGGTGCAGGCCCAGGAAGCCGGGCAAGCCCCTGCGGGCGGCGCGCCGGCCCGCGTCGATCACAGCCTGCGTGGTCGCGCGGTCGGCGGTGATGAGCGTGGGCAACAGCCCCGTGGTGCCCAGTCCCGCGTGCGCGGCGCAGATCGTCGCCAGGTCACGATCGGGATCGCCCTGGCCCAGCAGCGCCCCGCCGCCGCCGTTGACCTGAAG
Source organism: Rhodobacter sp. (assembly GCA_020637515.1). Lineage (NCBI taxonomy): Bacteria > Pseudomonadati > Pseudomonadota > Alphaproteobacteria > Rhodobacterales > Rhodobacter > Rhodobacter sp. Next base: position 3,078,881 of record JACKKG010000001.1, read on the forward strand.
ATCGAGGAAACCGGGCGCCAGGATCCCGCCCCCCAGATCGGTGCCCTCGCCCGTATCGGGGATCAGGCCGGCGACGCGGCCGTCCTCGATCGCCAGCGCCAGGCCGTCGTCGTGCAGCGTCTCGCCGTCGAATATCCGCGCCCCGCGCCAGACCTGCCGCATATCGGTGCCTCCTGCCTGCGGCCCAGAAAACCACAGCGCGGGCGCGGGGGAAAGCGGTCAGACGGTCAGCCAGCGGCGCAGCGTGGCCTCGTTCGCGGCGATGTCGGCGCGCGTGCCGGACATCACGGCCTCGCCCCGTTCGAGGATCACGTAGCAATCGGCCAGCGCCTTGGCAAAGTCGAAATACTGTTCGACCAGCACCACGGCCATGCCGGACTGGTCGCGCAGATAGGCGATGGCGCGGCCGATGTCCTTGATGATCGAGGGCTGGATGCCCTCGGTCGGTTCGTCCAGCACCAGAAGACGCGGTTGCATCACCATCGCCCGGCCAATGGCCAGTTGCTGTTGCTGGCCACCGGACAGATCGCCGCCACGCCGGTTCATCATCTGCAAGAGCACCGGGAACAGTTCGAACACCGCGTCCGGTATGCGCCGCGCCCCGCGTGGCAGGGTGGCAAACGCGGTCTCGAGGTTCTCGCGCACGCTGAGCAGCGGAAAGATCTCGCGGCCCTGGGGGACATAGGCGATGCCCCGGCGCGCGCGCTCGGGCGCGGACAGCCGGCCGATCTCTTCGCCCTGCCAGCGGATCGTCCCGCCCGAGATCGGGTGCCGCCCCGTGATGGCCCGCAAGAGCGAGGTCTTGCCGACGCCATTGCGGCCCAGGACGGCGGTGATCTGCCCTTTTTCAGCGGTCAGCGCGATGCCTTTGAGGGCCTGCGCGGCGCCGTAATGCAGGGTCAGGTCAGAGAGTTCCAGCATGTCAGCGCCCCAGATACACGTCGATCACATCCGCCCGCGCCGACACATGGTCCAGCGACCCCTCGGCCAGCACCGCACCCTGGTGCAGCACCGTCACCCGGCAGTTCAGCGCGCGCACGAAGTCCATGTCGTGTTCGACCACGATCACCGTGCGTTCGCCCGCGATCGAGGTCAGCAGCGCGGCGGTTTCCATGGTCTCGGCGTCCGTCATGCCGGCGGCCGGTTCATCGACCAGCAGCAGGGCCGGGTCCTGCGCCAGCAACATGCCGATCTCAAGCCATTGCTTCTGCCCGTGGCTGAGGCCCGAGGCCGGGTCGTGGCGACGGGGCGTCAGGCGGATGCGGTCCAGCAGGGCGGTGACGCGGATTTCCTCGGCGTGCGAGGTCCGGTGCCTGAGCGTGGCGAACACGCCGCGCGGCGCCTTCAGTGCCAGGCGGATGTTGTCCTCGACGCTGTGGGTTTCGAACACGGTGGGCTTCTGGAACTTGCGCCCGATGCCCAGCCGCGCGACGCTGGCCTCGTCCAGGCGGGTGAGATCGGTGTCGCCGTTCCATAACACCACGCCGGCGTCGGGGCGGGTCTTGCCGGTAATGATGTCCATCATCGTCGTCTTGCCGGCGCCGTTCGGGCCGATGATCGCGCGCAACTCGCCCTTGTGCACGGCCAGCGACAGGCCGTTGATCGCCTTGAACCCGTCGAAACTGCGGCTGACCCCGTCGAGGTAAAGCTGCGCGGGCGCCGTGGCGGCGCCGATGACCGGGGCGGCGGTCATGCCGGCATCCCGGACCGCCGGGACGGACGCAGCCGGGACGCCAGGCCCATCAAGCCGTCCGGCAACACCAGCGTCACCAGGATGAAGAGCCCGCCCAGCGCGAACAGCCACAGGTCGGGAAAGGTCGCTGTCAGCCAGCTTTTCAGCGCCACCACGACCAGAGCGCCCAGCGCGGCGCCGACCAGCGTGCCGCGCCCGCCCAGCGCCACCCAGACGACGATCTCGATCGAGTTCGCGGGCGCGAATTCACCCGGGTTGATGATCCCGACCTGCGGCACGTAAAGCGCCCCCGCCAGTCCCGCCATCATCGCCGAGACGGTGAACACGAAGACCGAGAACCCCTCGACCCGGTAGCCCAGAAAGCGGGTGCGGCTTTCGGCGTCGCGCACCGCGATCAGCACCTTGCCCGCCTTCGAGGTGACGATGGCGCGCGCCAGAAGCAGGCCGGCGGCCAATGCCAGCGCGCTCAGTCCGAACAGCGCCAGGCGCGTCGCCGGGGCTGACAGCGACCAGCCCAGCACGTCGCGAAAGTCGGTCAGACCGTTGTTGCCGCCAAAGCCCATCTCGTTGCGAAAAAAGGCCAGCAGCAGGGCGTAGGTCAGCGCCTGGGTGATGATCGACAGATAGACCCCGGAAACCCGGCTGCGGAACGCGAACCAGCCAAAGACAAAGGCCAACAGGCCGGGCACGGCCAGCGCCATGACGGCGGCATAGGGAAAGCTGTCGAACCCCCACCAGAACCAGGGCAGGCGGTCGTAGCCCAGGAAAACCATGAAATCGGGCAGGTCCGGGTTGGCATAGACGCCCCGCGCGCCGATCTCGCGCATCAGGTGCATGCCCATCGCGTAGCCGCCCAGCGCGAAGAACGCGCCGTGCCCCAGCGACAGGATGCCGGCATAGCCCCAGCACAGGTCCAGCGCCACGGCGAGCAGCGCATAGCACAGGTATTTGCCCATCAGCGGGATCATGTGCGCGGGCAACACCAAGGGCGCCGCCAGGGTGGCCAGGGCCAGAGCGGCCAGCAACAGCGCGGTCGGTCGGTCGATCAGACGGGTCATGGCTCAGCCCTCGGCGGCGCGACCGCGCTGCGGGAACAGGCCGCGCGGTCGTTTCTGGATGAACAGGATGATGAAGATCAGGATCAGGATCTTGCCCAGCACCGCCCCGGCCCAGGGTTCCAGCACCTTGTTGGCGATCCCCAGCCCCATCGCGGCCGCCAGTGTGCCCCACAGATTGCCGACTCCGCCGAAGACCACCACCAGGAAGCTGTCGATGATGTAGCCCTGCCCCAGATTCGGCGACACGTTGTCAATCTGGCTGAGCGCGACCCCCGCCAGACCGGCGATCCCGGTCCCCAGGCCAAAGGTCAGCGCATCGACGCGGCTGGTGCGAATGCCCAGATTGGCGGCCATGGCGCGGTTCTGCGTCACCGCGCGCATCCGCAGGCCAAGCGCGGAGTGCCGCATCAGCACGAGCAGCCCGCCAAACACCGCCAGCGCGAAGACGACGATCGCCAGCCGCGCCCCGGTGAGGGTCATCTCGCCCAGTTGCCAGGCGCCCGACATCCAGTCCGGCGTGCCGACCTCGCGGTTGGTCGGGCCAAAGAGGCTGCGCACCCCCTGTTGCAGGATCAGGCTGACGCCCCAGGTCGCCAGCAGCGTCTCCAGGGGTCGGCCATAGAGGTGGCGCACGATGCCGCGTTCGATGGCCACCCCGACCGCGCCCACCAGCAGAAAGGCCAGCGGCACCGCGATGGCAAGGGACCAGCCGAACAGATGCGGCGCGTGGGTGCGGATCACCTCTTGCACGGCATAGGTGGTATAGGCGCCCAGCATCACCATCTCGCCATGGGCCAGGTTGATGACGCCCATCACGCCAAAGGTGATCGCCAGGCCGATCGCGGCCAGCAGCAGCACCGAGCCCAGCGAGATCCCGAACCACAGCGTCTGGGCCTGCGCCCAGGCAGCCTGGCGGGCCTCGGCGCGTTCGAGGGCGCGGATCGCGGCCTCGGCAAGCGCGGGGTCGGGATCGGCGCGGTAGGCGTTCAGCGCGGCCTGCACGCTCAGCGCCGGGGCCGAGGACAGCGCCGCAACCGCCGCCAGGCGCCGTGGCGCGGGCGCGTCCGAGGCCAGCACCGCCGCCGCATGGGCCCAGCCCAGCGCCTGACGCAATGCGGGGATCTGCTCGGCCTCCATCGCCTGGGCAAGGGCGTCGATCTGGTCGGGATCGGGGCTTCGCAGGGCGGCCTCGGCAGCGGCCCGACGGCGCGCGGGGTCCGGATCGGCCAGCGTCAGCACCCCCAGCGCGGTGCGGATGTCGCGCCGCAAGCCGTTGTTCACGCGGATCGCCGTGGTCGCGCGTCCGCCGGCCGGGCCCAGGTCCTCGCCGCTGAGCGGATCGACCGCCCGCCGCGCGTCGGTGACACGCACCACCCGGCCATCGCTGGCGCGCACCTCGAGCGTGCGCGCCAGCAGCGCGTCGAGCACGGCCGCCGCCCGCGAATCGCCCGTGCGCCCGATCTGCGCCACCACCTCGGCCCGGTCGGCGAAATCGCCCAGCGCCAGGCGCGGCACCAGATCGTCCAGACTCTGACCGGCAGCGAGACCTGGCATCAGGGCCAGGACAAGCGCCAGGATTGAGGCCAGGACATGACCCAGCAGTTGGGCCCGAGCTGGGGCCCGAGCTGGGGCCGGGCTAGGCGACAGAAGGCGCATGGAGGCTCCGCGTCGGAAAGGAAAAAAGGGGGGGCGGAAGAGGGACACCCCCCCCGCGGCGGATTATTCGGAACCGCCGCAAGTTCCTGTTTCAACGTTGAAATTGCCGCACGACAGGGGCGAGCGCCAATCGGCGATCAGGCTGGCCGATTCCGGCAGATAATCCGACCACTCATCGCCCAGCACCAGACCCGTGGTTTCCCAGACCACATCGAATTGCCCGTCGGCCTGGATCTCGCCGATCAGCACGGGTTTGGTGATGTGGTGGTTCGCCCCCATCGCGCTGATGCCGCCGGTCAGGTTCGGCACGGCGACGCCGACCATCGCGTCGATGACCGCGTCGGTATCGGTGGTGCCTGCCGCCTCGACCGCCTGCACCCACATGTTGAAGCCGATATAGTGGGCCTCCATCGGGTCGTTGGTGACGCGCGCGTCATTGCCGGTATAGGCGTGCCAGGCCTCGATGAAGGCCTGGTTTTCCGGCGTATCGACCGATTCGAAATAGTTCCATGCGGCCAGGTGGCCAACCAGCGGCGCCGTGTCGATGCCGGCGAGTTCCTCTTCGCCGACCGAGAAGGCGATGACGGGGATGTCCTCGGCGGTGATGCCTTGCGCGGCGAGTTCGTTGTAGAAGGGCACGTTGGCGTCGCCGTTGATCGTGCTGACCACCGCCGCGCGCCGGCCGGTCGAACCAAAGGCCGAAATCTCGCGGACGATGGTCTGCCAGTCACTGTGGCCAAAGGGCGTGTAGTTGACGATGATGTCCTCGGGCGCGACGCCGCGCGACAACAGGTAGGCTTCGAGGATCTGGTTGGTGGTGCGCGGATAGACGTAGTCGGTGCCCGCAAGATAGAAGCGTTCGACGCCTTCGACATCCATCAGGTAGTCGATTGCCGGGATCGCCTGCTGGTTCGGCGCGGCGCCCGTGTAGAACACGTTGCGCTGCGATTCCTGGCCCTCGTACTGAACCGGGTAGAAAAGGATCGAGTTCAGCTCTTCGAACACCGGCAGAACCGATTTGCGGCTGACCGAGGTCCAGCAGCCGAACACCGCCGCAACCCCGTCGCCGGCGATCAGTTCGCGCGCGAGTTCGGCAAAGCGCGGCCAGTCCGAGGCCGGATCGACCACCACCGCCTCGAGGGGGCGGCCCAGCACGCCGCCGCGCGCGTTCTGCTGTTCGATCAGCATCAGCATGGCGTCGCGCAGCGTGGTTTCCGAGATCGCCATCGTGCCCGACAGCGAGTGCAGGATGCCGATGCGGATCGGCTCGACGTCCTCGGCCAGCGCGCCGGTGGCGAGACTGGCGCAAAGCGCGGTGGTCAGCAGCAGTTTGGTCATGGGTCCCTGATCCTGTTGTGCCCCCGGATCGCTGTCCGGGCGGCTGTCTTGTTCGGCGCGCCCGGTCGAGGGGCGCAGATCGAGGCTATTTCTGCGGCGCGGAAAATCTCAGGCGGAAATGTTTGCAGGCGCGGCAAGAACATGGCCGCGCGGGAAAATTGGGCGCGCCGAGGGGCGTTCGCGGCGAAATCGGGCGGAACGTGCAGGGATCGTCGGGGGGGGGAATCAGGGCGGCGCGCGCGAAGGGCAGGCGGACGGGTGGGAGGCGGTGGCGGGGGGCCAGCCCCCCGCACCCCCCGCTCAGGGGGGATCACGATCCCCCCTGAGAACCCCCCGTGCGTATTTCGGACAAGATGATGGGGCGGCGGTCAGCGGGCGGCGGCGCTGCGGGCGGCCTGGTCGTAGCTGCCGGACAGCGCCCTGAGGAGGCCTGCGAGGCGGCTCAGGTCGTCCTGGACCAGGGGCACGCCGGGCAGCAACAGGGCGGCGCGCAGCGTTGCGTAGTGCTGGCAGAGCGCGGCGCCCCGGGCGGTGATGGCAACGGTCTTTTCCTTGCCCTTGCGCCCGGTTCGCACCAGTCCCTGGGAGGCCAGCTTGCGGATCGCGTAGTTTGCCAGGTGCGTGTCCCCGATGTTCAGCACGAGGCACAGGTCGGCCAGCGATTTCGGCCGGTCGCGATGCGCCACCTGGTGCAGGATCAGCACCTCGAGCGGGGACATCTGCGCCCCCGCGGCCGCCATGCAGCGCACCATCCAGCGCTGAAACGCGTGATTGGCCATGGTCAGCGCGAATTCCAGTTCGCTCAGCGCGGGCAAGGCGCTGTCGGCCAGGTGGGCAGAGCTGACGATGGGGCCCAGGGGATCGGTCATGCGAGATTCCTTGACTCGATGCTGACAATTTGTCAACGAAATGTCGATGAATGCAGGAGCGCGGCGCATGTGGGATTTCTGGATCGACCGGGGCGGCACCTTTACGGACGTCGTGGGCCGCGACCCGGCGGGCGCGTTGCATCCGCTCAAGCTGTTGTCCGAGAACCCCGGTGTCTACGAGGACGCCGCGATCGAGGGCATCCGCCGCCTTTTGGGGGGGGCGATCGACCCGGCGCGCATCGGCACGGTCAAGATGGGCACCACGGTCGCCACCAATGCCTTGCTCGAGCGCAAGGGCGACCGCGTCGCGCTGGTCATCACCCGGGGGTTCCGCGATGCGTTGCGCATTGCCTATCAGGCGCGCCCCGAGATCTTTGCCAAGGAGATCGTTCTGCCGGAGCAGCTGTATGAGCGGGTGGTCGAGGTGGACGAGCGCCTGCGGGCCGACGGCAGCGTCGAGACGCCGCTGGCCCCGGCGACCGCGGCGCTGGAGGCGCTGCGCGCGCAGGGATTCGACGCGCTGGCCATCGTGCTGATGCACGCCTGGAAGAACCCCGCGCATGAGCAGGCGTTGGCCGCCGAAGCGCGGCGGCTGGGCTTTTCGCAGGTGTCCGTCAGCCACGAGGTCAGCCCGCTCATCAAGCTGGTGGGGCGCGGCGACACGACGGTGGTCGATGCCTATCTCAGCCCGATCCTGCGCCGCTATGTCGCGCGGGTTGCCGGTGCCCTGGGCGCGACACCGCCAGGGCAGCCGGGACCGACGCTGCAATTCATGATGTCCTCGGGCGGGATGACCGCGGCCGAGGCGTTCCAGGGCAAGGACGCGATCCTGTCGGGGCCGGCGGGCGGCGTTGTCGGCATGGTGCAGACCGCGCGGCTGGCCGGGCATGACCGGGTGATCGGCTTCGACATGGGCGGCACCTCGACTGATGTCGCGCATTGCGCCGGCAGCTACGAGCGCGCCTTTGACACCGAGGTCGCAGGCGTGCGCATCCGCGCGCCGATGATGCGCATCCATACCGTCGCGGCCGGGGGCGGCTCGATCCTGCATGCCGAACCGGGGCGCTTCCGGGTGGGGCCGGACAGCGCCGGGGCCGACCCGGGGCCTGCGTGCTACCGGCGTGGCGGGCCGCTGACGGTGACGGATGCGAACGTGATGCTGGGCAAGCTGAATCCGCGGTTCTTTCCGGCAATCTTTGGCCCGGGCCAGGACCAGCCGCTGGACCGCGACACGGTGGTCGCCCGCTTCGCCGCCATCGCCGAGACCGAGGGCAAGGCGCCCGAGGAGGTAGCCGAGGGGTTTCTGCGCATCGCCGTCGAGAACATGGCCAACGCGGTCAAGAAGATCTCGGTCCAGCGCGGCTATGACGTGACGCGCTACCTGCTGAATTCCTTTGGCGGCGCGGGCGGGCAGCACGCGTGCCTGGTGGCCGACGCGCTGGGCATGGAGCGGGTGCTGATCCATCCGCTCTCGGGGCTGCTCTCGGCCTATGGGATCGGTCTGGCGACGGTGTCGTCAAGCCGCCAGCAGGCGCTGCTGGAACCCCTGACCGAAGACGCGCGCGGGGCCGTCGAGGCGCTGATCGCGACGCTGCGCGACCTGGTGGCGGCCGATATGGCGGCGCAGGGCGTGCCCGCAGAGGCCGTCGCCTGGCAGCCGGTCCTGATGCTGCGGTATGCGGGCACCGATACCGCCCTGCCGGTGCCCTTCGACGGATCGCTCGATACCGCGCGCGCGCGGTTCGAGGCCGCGCACAAGGCGCAGTTCGGCTTCCTACAATCCGGGCGCGAAATCACCATCGAGGCGATCGACCTGCAAGCCGAGGACGCGCGCCCGCAGACCGGGACCGAGGCGACCCGGGCAGAGACCCCCGGCACGCCCGACGCGGATGCCGAGGTGACGATGTTCTCGGGCGGGGCCTGGCATCGGGCGGGGGTGTTCCTGCGCGCCTCGCTGTCCCCCGGGGCCAGCGTGACGGGCCCGGCGCTGATCATCGAGCCGAACCAGACGGTGGTCGTCGAACCTGGCTGGCGGGCCGAACTGACCGGGCGCAACCATATCGTCATGACGCGCCACCAGAAGGCCGCGCGCGCCCAGGTCGTGGGCGCCGATCAGGCGGACCCGATCCTGCTCGAGGTGTTCAACAACCTCTTCATGAACATCGCCGAACAGATGGGGCTGGCGTTGCAGAATACCGCGCATTCGGTCAACATCAAGGAACGGCTGGATTTTTCCTGCGCCGTGTTCGATGCGACCGGTGCGCTGGTGGCCAATGCGCCGCACATGCCGGTGCATCTGGGGTCGATGGACCGCAGCGTGGAAACGGTGATCCGCCAGAACCCCGACATTCGCCCCGGCCAGGTCTATGCGCTGAACGCGCCCTATAACGGCGGCACCCATCTGCCCGACATCACCGTGGTGTCACCGGTGTTCGACGATGCCGGCGCGCGCGTGCTGTTCTGGGTCGCCGCGCGCGGCCATCACGCCGATGTCGGCGGCACCGCGCCCGGGTCGATGACGCCGCTCGCCACCACGGTCGAGGAAGAGGGTGTGCTGATCGACAACTTCCTGTTGGTGGACGAGACGGGATTTCGCGAAACGGCCTTGCGCGCCCTGCTGCGCGATCACCCCTATCCCGTGCGCAACGTCGATCAGAACATCGCCGATCTGAAGGCTCAGGTCGCCGCCAACGAACGCGGTGCAGCCGAGTTGCGCCGCATGGTGCAGGACTTCGGTCTGGGCGTGGTCGAGGCCTACATGCGCCACGTGCAGGACAACGCCGCCGAGGAGGTGCGCCGCCTGCTGGGGCGGCTCGACGATTGCGCCTATCGCTACGAGACCGACACCGGGCAGGTGATCCAGGTGGCGATCCGCGTGGACCGCGACGCGCGCGAGGCCACCGTCGATTTCACGGGCACGTCCGAGGCGCGGGCAAACAACTTCAACGCCCCCGAACCCGTGACCCGCGCCGCCGTGCTCTACGTCTTCCGGGTGATGGTCGAAGCGCCGATCCCGATGAACGCCGGCTGCCTCAGGCCGATCCGCATCATCGTCCCCGAGGGGTGCATGTTGGCGCCGCGCTATCCCCGCGCGGTCGTCGCCGGCAATGTCGAAACCTCGCAACACGTCACCAACGCGCTGTTCGGCGCGCTGGGGGCCATGGCGAACAGCCAGGGGACGATGAACAACCTGACCTTTGGCAACGCGACCTATCAGTATTACGAGACGCTGTGCTCGGGCGCGCCGGCCGGGGTGATGAACGACGGGCGCGGCTTCAACGGCACCTCGGGCGTGCATGTGCACATGACCAACTCGCGCCTGACCGACCCCGAGATCCTGGAACTGCGCTTTCCCGTGCTTCTCGAAGCGTTCGGCCTGCGCGCGGGTTCGGGCGGGCGCGGACGCTGGTCGGCGGGCGACGGCACCACGCGCACGATCCGCTTCCTCGAACGGATGGATTGCGCGATCCTGTCGTCCCACCGCAACCGCGCGCCGCAGGGCCTGGCGGGTGGCGGTGCGGGCCAGGTCGGCCAGACGCTGGTGCGGCGCGCCGACGGCCGCGTCGAGACACTGGCCGCCTGCGCGCAAGTGGTGCTGGACCCGGGCGAGGCGGTCAGCGTGATCACACCGACGGCGGGGGGATATGGCACACCCGACTAGACGCGGCCGCCCGGTCCCGCGCCGTCTTTGCGCCCGAAATATCCCGGGGGGTGTGGGGGGCAGCGCCCCCCACCGGATCGCCCGAGGGCTGGAGGCTGGAAGCCTCCCGGCCGAGGGCGAAACCGCCCCTCGCCCTCAGCCGATGCGGCCGGTGATATAGGCCTCGGTCTGCTTTTCACGCGGGTTGACGAAGATCTGCTCTGTCTCGCCATATTCGATCAGCTTGCCCAGGTGGAAGAACGCGGTCTTCTGGCTGACGCGGGCCGCCTGTTGCATCGAATGGGTGACGATGACGATGGTGTAGTGCTCTTTCAACTCGTGGATCAGGTCCTCGACCACCGCCGTCGCGATCGGGTCCAGCGCCGAGCAGGGCTCGTCCATCAAGATCACCTCGGGTCCGGTGGCGATGGCGCGCGCGATGCACAGCCGCTGCTGCTGGCCGCCCGACAACCCCGTGCCCGGCGCATCGAGCCGGTCCGCGACTTCTTTCCACAGGCCCGCCTTCTGCAACGCGCTCTCGACCAGCGCGTCGGTCTCGGCCTTGCCCCGGACCAGGCCATGGATGCGCGGGCCGTAGGCGATGTTGTCGTAAATCGACTTGGGGAACGGGTTCGGTTTCTGGAACACCATGCCGACACGGGCGCGCAGTTCCACCACATCCAGCGCGGGGTCGTGGATGTCCTCGCCGTCGATGGTGATCGTGCCGCCGACGCGGCACCCCTCGATCGTGTCGTTCATCCGGTTGAAGCAGCGCAAAAAGGTGGACTTGCCACAGCCCGACGGCCCGATGAAGGCCGTGACCGCGCGTTCCGGGATGTCGATGGTGACATCGAAGATCGCCTGTTTCGGGCCGTAATGCACCGTCACGTCGCGCGCCTGGATCCGGTTGGCGCGGTCGTCGCCCGTTTGCGCGGGGGCGGTGGGGCGGATGGTCTTCAGGGGCGCGCTCATGTCAGGCTTTCCTTTCCAGGCGGCCGCGCAGCCAGATGGCCAGCGCGTTCAGCACGATCATCAGACCCAGCAGGACGATGATCGCGGCAAAGGTGCGGGGTTCGAAGAAGTTGCGGTTCTCGTTGCCCTGCCACAGGTAGATCTGCACCGGCAGCGCCGCCGATTGTTCGAGCGGCGTGGCGGGGATGTTCGCGACAAAGGCGTTCATGCCGATCAGCAGCAGCGGCGCGGTTTCCCCCAGCGCCTGCGCCACGCCCAGGATCGAGGCCGTCAGGATCCCCGGAAAGGTCACCGGCAGGACGTGGTGGAACACCATCTGCGTGCGCGACGCGCCGATCCCCAGCGCCGCCTGCCTGAGCGACGGCGGCACGGCGCGCAGGGACGAACGGGTGGCGATGATGATCGTCGGCAGCGTCATCAGCGTCAGCACCATGCCCCCGACCAGCGGCGCCGACAGCGGCAGGTGGAAGATGTTGATGAAAACCGCCGCCCCCAACAGGCCGAACACGATCGACGGCACCGCCGCAAGGTTGTTGATGTTCACCTCGATCAGGTCGGTAAACCGGTTCCGCGGGGCGAATTCCTCCAGGTAGATCGCGCTGGCGACACCGATCGGCACCGCCAGCACGATCACCACCAGCATCATGTAGAGCGAGCCGACAAAGGCCCCCGCCAGCCCCGCCGAGGCCGGCGACGACCGGCTGTCCACATTGGTGAAGATATGCCAGGCAAAGGCGCGGTGCACCGCCCCCCGGGCCATCAGCGCGTCGATCCAGTCGCGCGCCGGGCGGCTCAGTTGCTGACGCGCGTCGGGCAGGTCGCGGCTGATGCGGCCCTGCGCCCAGTTGTCACCGTCGGCCGACAGCAGCATCCGCACCGGCACGCTCTGGCCGATCAACCCGGGATCGTCGGCCACCATGTCGCGCAGCACGAAGCGCATGCCCGAATCGATCACCGACACCGCGGCGCGGTCGTCGATGGCGATCCCGGGCGCGGACGCCTGCACCGCGGCCACGATCAGCCGGTTCCAGTTCACCATCGCCAGGCGCCGCTGCCACGCCAGCATCGCGGCGCGGAACTCGGCGTCGGACTGATCGGTGGCCTGCACGGGGCGATCGGGCACGCGGACCACGGCCGGGTCAAAGGTGACCTCGGCGTCGAGCGTGTATTGCCAGAACGCCGGCAGGCCGTGCGACAGGATGTTGGCGAACAGCACCGCGACAAAGGCCATGGCCGCCATCGCCGCCCCCAGGCCCAGCAGCCGGAACCGTGCCTCGGCGCGGTTGCGGCGGGTGAGCGAGCGGCGGATCTGGGCGCGGCGGCGCGCGTTCTCGTCGGGGCCGGAACCGGCGGGCGCGGTGTCGATCACGGTCATTCGTATTGCTCCCGGTATTTCCGAACGATGGCCAACGCGCCGACGTTCAGCGCCAGCGTCAGCACGAACAGCGTGAGCCCCAGCGCAAAAGCCACCAGCGACTGCGGCGAGGCAAAGTCGCTGTCGCCCGTCAACGCCGCCACGATGGTAACCGTGAAGCTCGAGCTCGGCTCGGCCGGGTTGAAGCGCAGCACCGGCGCATTGCCGGCCGCCAGCACCACGATCATCGTTTCGCCGATGGCACGGCTGACCGCCAGCAGGATCGCGCCGACGATGCCGGGCAGCGCGGCGGGCACGATCACGTTGCGGATGGTTTCCGACTTGGTCGCCCCCAGCCCCAGCGAGCCGTCGCGCATGGCGCGCGGCACCTGGCGGATGATGTCATCGCTGAGCGAACTGATGAAGGGAATGATCATGATCCCCATCACGATCCCCGCCGTCAGCGCCGAGGTTGCGTTGACGTCCAGCCCCACCGACGCCCCGACGCCGTGCAGGAACGGCCCGACCGAGACCAGCGCAAAAAAGCCGTAGACGATGGTCGGGATGCCGGCCAGGACCTCGACCGCCGGTTTCACGACATTGCGCAACCGGGGCGAGGCGTATTGCGTCAGCCACACCGCCGTCATCAGACCGACAGGGATCGCCACCAGCATGGCGATGGTGGCAATCATCAGCGTGCCGACCAGCAGCGGCAGCATCCCGTAGCCGCCGGTCGCGGCGTTCGAGGTGGTGGAATAGCGCGGGTTCCAGACCGTGCCAAAGAAGAACTCGGCCGGCGAAACAAAGGAGAAAAAGCGCAGCGTCTCGAAGATCAGCGAAACGACGATGCCCAGCGTGGTGAAGATCGCGATGACCGAACACAGGATCAGCGCCAGCTTGATGACCGCCTCGACCTGGTTGCGCGCGCGGGTGCGCACGCTCAGGCGGGCCCGGGCAAGGACCAGCCCGCCGATCGCAAGGATCGCGCCCAGCGCCACCGCGCCCAGCATCACCGTCTGGCGAAACGCGGCCAGCGCCTGGCCGGCCGGGGTTTCCCAATCGGCCAGATCGCCGGCGACGCCGAACCCCGTCGCCAGCGCGTCCACGCGCTGCGCCGCGACGACACGGTCGGGACCGGCGGCGATGTCGGCCGGGATCAGGCTGTCCACATACCACGCATCGAGCCACCCCGAGGCCAGGCCCCAGACAAGCAGCACCAGCAACAGCGGGATCGTCGCCCACAGCGCGACCAGCGCGCCATGGTATTGCGGCCGGCTGTGCAGGCGACCGGTCCGGGCCAGGCCCAGGCTGCGGCCCAGGCCCACGCGATAGGCGATGGCCAGCACCGCCAGAACCAGGGCTGTGATCGCGAGGCTGTTCATGCGGGTGCCTTTTCGATACGAAAAAGCGGCGCCCCGGACGGGGCGCCGCCAGGATCGGTTTACTGCCCGACGCTCACGCCATTTTCAAAATTCGCCAGGACCTGGGCGATTTCGTCCGCCGGGGCGGGGATCAGGCCGGCAGTTTCCAGACGACCGCCGAGACCCGCCATCGCATCCGACAGGAAGAATTCGGTGTATTCGACCAGGCCGGGGATGACACCGATGTGCTCGCCCTTGACGTAGAAGAACAGCGGGCGCGAGACCGGGTATTCGCCGGTTGCGACGCTTTCCAGCGAGGGCGTGACGCCCGACATGGTGGCGACGCGCAGGGTGTCGGTGTTCTGTTCGTAGAACGACAGGCCGAACACGCCGACGGTGTCCGCGTCCGAATTCAGGCGCGCCAGGGTCTCGGTATAGTCGCCGGCGATCTCGACGACATTGTCCTGACGCAGCGCCAGGCAGGTGTCGCCTTCGGCGTCGTCGCCCAGAACCGCATGGCAGCCGGCCTCGATCACGCGCTGCTCGAACACTTCACGGGTGCCGTGGTTCGAGGCCGGGATCGCCATCATGATGCGCTGGTCGGGCAGCGAGGGGTCGATGTCGCGCCAGGTCGTCGGCAACGCGGTGCCTTCGGGCTGGTTGGCGCCGATGGCGCGGTAGACCAACTCGGGCGTCAGGGCGAATTCCGGGCCCGACAGGCGCGAGGCAAAGACGATACCGTCATAGCCGATGCGGATTTCGCGGATGTCGTTCACGCCGTTCGCGTGGCAGGCTTCGATTTCCGAGGCCTTGATCGGACGCGAGGCATCGGCGATGTCGATCGTGTTCGGACCCACGCCTTCGCAGAACTGGCGCAGGCCGCCACCGGTGCCGCCCGACGAAACCACCGGGGTTTCGAATTCCGGGAACGCCTGGCCGAATTCCTCGGCCACGATCGAGGCAAAAGGCAGAACCGTCGAGGAGCCGGCGATCTGGATGTTGGTGCGGGTCTGGGCAAAGGCCGGCGCGGCGAGCGCGGCGGTCAGGGCGACGACGCTGAGCGTGGTCTTGGCGGTCATGGAACAACTCCTGGCTTTCCGTCTGGCCGCCCCCTCGGCGACCCTGGCGCTTCTCTAGGCGCGGTCGATGACGGGTTTGCTACGCTTTTGTAACAGTTTTGCGAAAGCGGCCCTGCCCCGATCCAGGGGACCGGCAAAAACCCGTGCCATGGGGCCGGCGGACCGCCTCAGGGTTGCAAATCGCCGGTCAGGCCAGTTCGTGCGCCCGGGGCGGGTTCGCCCCGGCCCGGCCGACGGTGATCGCGGCAGCGGCGATTCCCCGGCGCAGCGCGCCGCGCAGGACCGATTCGCCTAGCCCATGGACCGCCCCCGGGACCAGGGCGCCCGCCGCGTGCAGGCTGGCCAGCACACCCGCATTGAACGTATCGCCCGCGCCCACCGTGTCATGGACCCGCACGGCGGGCGCGCGTTCGCACCACGCCCCCGCCCTGGTGCGCGCTGTCGCCCCCGCCGCGCCCTCGGTGACCAGGACCAGCGCCGTGCCCCGGGCGATCAGCCCCGCCGTGAAGGCGGCGCCATCGCCTGGCGCCAGCCAGTCCAGATCCTCGTCCGACAGTTTCACGATATCGGCGGCGCCCAGCATCCGTGCGAGCCGCGCGCGATACGCCGCCGCGTCGCGGATCGCCGCGGGCCGGATGTTGGCGTCGATCATCGTCACGCTTCGCCCCGCCTCGCGCCGCATCAGCGTCTCGAAGGCGTCGCCGCAGGGCTCCATCGCCAACGAGATCCCGCCCAGCAACAGGCAATCCGCGTCCACCCTGGCGGGCAGATCGGCGGCGGTCAGCATCCGGTCCGCCGTGCCGGCATCGTAAAAGGCATAACGCGGCGCGCCGTGCGACAGATCCACGAAGGCCAGCGTGCAGGGGCGCGGGGTCGTGACGCACAAAGACAGGTCCACCCCGGCGTCCGTCAGCGCGTCGCGCAGCCGACCGGCCAGGAAATCGGTGCCAAGACCTGACAAAAGGCCGGTCGGAACCCCCAACCGCCCCAAGGCGACGGCAGTGTTCAGCGCCGCACCGCCCGGGCGCGGCTCAAGGAGCAGGCCTTGCGGCAGGGCGTGGGGCACCATGTCGATCAGCGCCTCGCCGCAGCACAGCACCGCGACCATCTCAACGGCCCTTGCGCGGCGGGGACGGACAGCGGGCTGGTGGGGTCATGACGGCGCCTTGCGGTGTTCGGGTCCCAGGGTCGCGCGGTCGCCGCGCGCGCCCCGACGCTGCCACAAAGGGCCGCGCCGCGCCAGCCCGGCGCGGGATCAGACCGCGATGCCCGTCAGGTGCTGCCGCAGCGCCTGGTCCAGGATGTCCCGCCACAGGGCGCGAAAGCGCGAGCTCTGATCCTCGGTCACGGGGCCGATGGCCTGATGCAGCAGCACCAGCCGGGTGCCCGCGCCCTCGGGCTCGAGGTCGAAATAGACGCGCCCCGCGACCACGCCGCGCACCCCGAACCAGCCCTGCAAATACAGCCGCCGCCCCGTTTCAAGCATGTCGATCCGGCCCCAGATTGCCCCGGACGGACCCGCCGATTCGGTGAAATCCGCCCCCAGCACCGCCGGCAGGGTCAACCGGCTGTTTGGCCCCAGCAGGCGCGCCGAGGCCGGCCACCACCGATCCACCTGCCCTGTCAGAGCCTCGAACAGCGCCATCGCGGACGCGTCGAAGAGATACTCCTGCCGGATGTTCAGACCCGGAACCCCATGTCCGATCACGGACGCCTCCCTTGGAGAATTTCAGGGAAAACAGAGATCACAGCGAAACCACACGCCTGCCCGTCCTGCGGCCAAGTGTCACAAAGTTGGTAATCCGCAGTGACGTCAGGGTCAACCACGCGGACTTAAGGACCGGTTACCACGCACCATAGCAAACTGCCACGCCGGCGGAATTCGGATTGCGGCAAGCCGACCTCGGGCACCGCCCCGGGGTTGGCCCGCGCCTGCGCCAGCAGCGACCGCGTCCGCCAGGCGCCCAGCAGCGCCGCGCGCGGCAGGCGCTGGGGCGCCTGGCGGGCCTGCGATAGCCGTTGCAACCCCTCGACCGCCAGCGCGGCGATGGCCGTGGGCGCGGGATCGGGCAGCGGCTGGCGCCCGGCCGCCACCAACGCGGGCACGGCCGCCAGGTAATTCGCCAGCGCCTGCGCGCTGCCGACGGCCCGTGCCCCGGAACCCGCCACCCCGCCCAGCGCCTGCACCGTCGCCTCCATCAGCGCGCCGCCGGTGCCGTCGAGATAGGCCCACAGCGCCGCCGGATCGCCAAAGGGGCGCCGGGTGCCCAGCTCGGCCTCGCGCGCGTCGATCATCCGCGCCAGCGGCGCGGTGGTCAGGGGGGTTTCGGCGATCACCTGGCGCAGGGGGCCTGCGACCGCGTGCGGGGCCGGGTCCTCGCCGGCGACCACGTCGCGCCAGAATTGCAAGCGCATCTGCGCCAGCATCGGTTCCCGGGTCACCCAGGGAATGCGCGCCAGTTCGAGGTTGAAGGCCGCCAGCGTGAACAGCGCCCCGCGCGCCCGGACCGGCGCGGCCATCGCCGCCAGGAAACGGTCGGGGTCACCCCGTTCGACAAGGGCGGCGCAGGTGTTGATCGCGGCAAGATCCATGCCTGCGGCATAGCGCGGCGCGACCATGGGCGCCAGCCCCTCAACCCGGTTGCAGGAAGCGCAGGATCCGCGTCAGCGTTTCGGGATCGTCCACCACCGACAGGTGGCTGGCGTCGGTCAGCGCATAGGTGCCGTTCGCGGTCAGCGCGGCAAAGGTCGGCTCGTAGGCCTCGGCCCGAAAGGCCTCGTCGGCGCGCCCGGCCAGCAGCAGGAAGGGCGGCAGCGCGGCGACATCGGCGCGCCAGTCGCGGCGCGGCGCATACGAGGTGTTCAGCCGGTAGCTGTAGGCCCGGGTCGCCGTCAGGCCCAGCGGACCGTCAAGCACGCTGTCAGGAAAGCGGAACTGGATCACCGTCAGCCCGTTCAGCGCCCGGATGCCGACCGCGTTCAACATGCTCAGCCCGATCACGCGCCGCACCAGAACCCGCGCCCAGCCGCCCGAATCGGGCCGGGCGGTCGGCGCGTCGTGCTGCACGAACGGCGCCAGCAGGATCGCGCGGTCGATCCGCGCCCCGTGCGCCCCGCCGGCAAGACGAATCGCCAGCCCGCCGCCCGAGGAATGCCCCAGCACCACCACCCGTTGCCCCGGCGCCGCCTGATCGGCGATCAGGTCGGCGATATCGTCCTCGAACTGGCCCAGATAGTCGATGTCGCCGCGCCGCGCGGGCGCCGGGCCGTGGCCGCGCAGGTCGGGGGCGATCACGTCGATCCCCCGCTGCGCCAGCGCCGCACCGAGGCCGGCGTATTGGGCGCCGTGCCAGCCCGACCCGTGCAGCGCCACCACCAGGGGCGCGCCCGCCTGCCCGCTGTCCCAGCGCCGATAGCCCAGGCTGGCGCCGTCGCGGGCGGTGTATTGGCGCAGCGGCACCGATGCGGTCGGGCCGCCCAGACGGGTGAAATCCAGCCCGTCCCCTTCGGCGCGCAGATCGGGAACCGGGCGCTGACTGGCGATCAGGCCCAGGGCGATCCCGGCCGGGATTGCCACGAAAAGCGCCGCGGACAGCGCGAATTTTGCCCAAAGGGTCATGTGTTTTCTCCCGGGTTCGGAATGGGTTTGGCGCGGTCGCGCCTGGCATCGAGGCGGCGGATCTCAGGGCCCCTCCAGTTCGAAGAGGTCGTGCACGCTGACCCCCAGCACCTGCGCCAGCATCAGCGCCAGCGTGGTCGAGGGCACGAAAATGCGGTTCTCGATGGTGTTGATGGTCTTGCGGCTGACGCCCGCGGCCCGGGCAAGATCGGCCTGCGTAAGCCCGGCGCGCTTGCGGTATTCGGCCAGGTGGACGATCAGGCTCATGCCAGTCTCAGGTCGTGCCAGACAAAGAGCAGAAGAAACGCCGCCCCCATCAGGCAACCCTGCGCGGCGTAGGCGGTCGCCCAGCCCACCGCCCCGGTCGCGGCGGCAAAGCCCAACGCGGCGAACAGCGCCAGCGACAGCCAATAGGCCTGGCCCTGCGCCCGCCCCCAGACGGCGCGGAACAACTCGTCCGCCGCCGCGCGCGCCGCCGAACGCCCTGCCGCGACCGACGCCAGCGCGATCGCCCCCCCTGAGGCCAGCCCCAGCGCCGAAGGCCAATACCACGCCACCGGATCGGGCCGCCCCATCGCCAGCGCCGCCACCGCATAGGCCAGGCAGCCCAACCCCGTGAGCCCCAGCAGGACCGCGCGCAGGCGGCTGATCGTTTCGGATTGCATGACGGCCCCTATTGTAACCCTCGGGTTACATACAGGGCCCGCAAGGTAACGTCAAGGTTACATGGCCGCCGGCACGCCGTCGCGGATCAGTTTCCAGGTGATCGCGTCCAGCAATGCGCTGAACGAGGCATCGACGATGTTGGCGCTGACCCCCACCGTGGACCAACGCCGCCCCTGCCCGTCCTCGCTGTCGATGATGACGCGGGTCACGGCCTCGGTCCCGCCCTGGGTGATCCGAACCTTGAAATCCACCAGTTTCATGTCGTCGATACTGGCCTGATAGGGCCCCAGATCCTTGCCCAGGGCCTTGGACAGGGCGTTGACCGGGCCGCGGTCAGTGCCGGTCTCGTCCATGCTCTCGCTCACGGACAGCACCTTCTGGTCGCCGATCTTCACCACCACGACGGCCTCGGAGACGCTGACCATGCGGTCGTAGCGATTCTTGCGCCGCTCGACCGTGACGCGGTAGCGCTTGACCTCGAAGAACCGCGGCAGCAGGCCCAGTTCGTCGCGCGCCAGCAGCTCGAAACTGGCCTGCGCCCCGTCATAGGCATAGCCCTGATCCTCGCGCGCCTTCACCACGTCCAGGATGCGCGCCAACGCCGGGTCGCCCGGTGCGACCGCGATCCCGGCCGCGGCCAGCCGCGCGCGCAGGTTCGACTGCCCGGCCTGGTTCGACATCGGGATGACGCGGCTGTTGCCGACCAGCGCGGGGTCGATGTGTTCGTAGGTCGAGGGATCCTTGAGGATCGCGCTGGCATGAAGCCCGGCCTTGTGGGCAAAGGCCGAGGCCCCGACATAGGGTGCCGAGCGCAGCGGCACACGGTTCAGGATGTCGTCGAGTTGGCGCGAAAGCTTGACCAGCCCGGCCAGCGCGTCGGCGGTGACGCCGGTGTCGAAGCGCGCGGCATAGGGGGGCTTGAGCAGCAAGGTGGGGATCAGCGTGGTCAGATTGGCGTTGCCGCAGCGTTCACCCAGGCCGTTCAAGGTGCCCTGGATCTGCCGCACGCCCGCGTCCACCGCGGCCAGCGATGCCGCGACCGCGTTGCCCGTGTCGTCGTGGCAGTGGATCCCCAGCCGATCGCCGGGGATGCCGGCCGCGATAACCGCCGCCACGATGCGGCCGACCTCGTCGGGCAAGGTGCCGCCGTTGGTGTCGCACAACACCACCCAGCGGGCGCCGGCGTCGTGCGCGGCCCACAGGCACTCCAGCGCATAGGCAGGATTGGCCTTGTATCCGTCGAAGAAATGTTCGGCGTCGAACAGCGCCTCGCGCCCCAGGGCGACCATATGCGCGACCGAGTCGCGGATCGCGTCGCGGTTTTCGGCCAGGGTGATGCCCAGCGCGGTGGTGACGTGGAAGTCATGCGTCTTGCCCACCAGGCAGACCGCCGGCGTGCCCGCGTTCATCACCCCCGCCAAGACGTCGTCGTTGGCCGCCGATCGCCCGGCGCGCTTGGTCATGCCGAACGCGGTGAACGTGGCCCGGGTCCGGGGCCGGGTTTCGAAGAATTCGCTGTCGGTGGGGTTGGCGCCGGGCCAGCCGCCCTCGATGTAATCGACGCCCAGCGCGTCCAGCGCCTGCGCGATCGCCACCTTTTCGGCGGTGGAAAACTGCACGCCCTGCGTCTGCTGACCGTCGCGCAGCGTGGTGTCGTAAAGGAAAAGCCGCTCACGCATCGCATCGCTCCCAGGACCCGCGTAGGGTGCGTGCTAGCACGCACCTTACCCCACGCCCGTCAAATTGCTCGAAAAACGCGCCGGGGGTGCACGCGCGAAAACGCCCGGCCCGCCCCCCCCACGGCCCCCCTGCCAGAGTCATCCCAACCCCTCCAGCTTTGCCGCGTCGAACCCGGGCCCAGGCACCAGTTCGACCCCGGATTTCGACATCCGCACCTCGACCCCGGCGGCGATCAGGGCCGTCTTCAGCGCATCGACCGGGGCGAAATCCCTGGTCTCCATCGCCGCTGCGCGAAGCCTTGCAAGCTGCGCGGACCAGGCGGAAAGATCCGGTCCCGTTTCGACCCAGGCCCCCATTTCTGGCAGAAGCAATCCGACGATGTTCGCCGACGCAAGGAATTCCCCCTCGATCTCGTCCGCCGTGCGGACAAGATCCTTCACACCCTGCGCTTCCCAGGCCCGGTGTTGCGCCAGATCGGCCGCCATATGAGACAGCCAAAACGGCACCTTTCCCGTGTTCAGATCGTCACACAGGTCGGCCAGCAACTCGGGGCTCGGTTCTGTCGGCGCGACGCCCGTCAGCAGGGCCCTCCACTTGCGCAACTGGGATTGCGCTTGCTCGGCCTTTTCCGCCGTCCAGTCCATCGGCTTGCGGTAATGCGTGGACAGCATGACGAAGCGGATCACCTCGCCGGGATGGCCCTGCTCCAGCAATTCGCGCACGGTGAAGAAATTGCCCAGCGATTTGGACATCTTCCTGCCCTCGACCAGCAGCATCTCGTTGTGCATCCACACGCGGGCGAAATCGGACCCGGGATGCGCGCAGCAGCTTTGCGCGATCTCGTTCTCGTGGTGGGGGAATTGCAGGTCCAGCCCGCCGCCGTGGATGTCGAAGCTTGCGCCCAGCAGCTCAAAGGACATGGCCGAGCATTCGATGTGCCAGCCCGGCCTTCCGCGTCCCCAGGGGCTGTCCCAGCCCGGCAGATTGGCGTCCGAGGGTTTCCACAGCACGAAATCCATCGGGTCGCGCTTGAAGGGTGCGACCTCGACCCGGGCGCCGGCGATCATGTCATCGACCGAGCGGCCCGAAAGCCGACCGTAGGCTGGAAAGCTGCGCACGTCGAACAGCACATGGCCGGCGACGGCATAGGCGTGGCCACGGTCGATCAGCGTCTGGATCATGGCGATCATCGCGCCGATATAGTCGGTCGCGCGTGGCTCGTCCGTCGGGCGCAGGGCCCCCAGCGCGTCCATATCGGCGTGATACCAGGCGATCGTTTCCTCGGTCCGCTGGCGGATCAGATCCTCGAGCGTGCCGGGGGCGCCGGCGTCCTTGCGGGCCTGGGCGGCGGCGTTGATCTTGTCATCCACATCGGTGAAATTGCGCACATAGCGCACGGCATCCGCACCATAGACATGGCGCAGCAGGCGGAACAGCACGTCGAACACCAGCACCGGCCGGGCGTTGCCCAAGTGCGCGCGGTCGTAGACCGTGGGGCCGCAGACATACATCCGCACGTCCCGCGCATCGAGGGGGGAAAAGTCCTCCTTCGCGCGCGTGCGGGTGTTGAACAGCCGGATCGTGGTCATGCCTTCTCTCCTCTGCACGGCACCGACGAGCCCCTCGCCCGCGAGGTGGCATCCGTGTTTTCCGAGGGAAAAGACAGCGCCCCGCGCGAGCCCAGGCTCAGCGGGTAATGCAGCAGCAAATGATGGTGCACAGCGTTGTCATGGCGCTGGCCTAGCACCATCGGCCAGACCGCGCAAGCGGGCAGAGGCGAGGCGCCTTGTATGCAGTTCGGCAAAGGTCATGCCCAGCCCGCCGGCGACGATGATCGCAGCGCCCGAGGCGCTGACCCAGTCCGGCCAGATGCCAAAGGCCAGGATGTCGTAGACCGCCGCCCAGATCAGCGTGGCATACCAGAAGGGCGCGACGAAGCTGACATCGGCCAGCCGGTTCGCGGTCAGCAACAGGATCTGCGCCGTGACCATGACGCTGCCCATGGCGACCAGCAGCAGCCAGACCGCCCAGCCCTGCGGCCAGTGGAACACGGGCGCCGCCAGCACGCAGCCGATCACCGCGCCCATGGTGTTGTTGATGAGCATCGTGCGCCCCGGCGGCTCGGTCGTCGCCAGGCGCTTGATGGCGATGGCTTCCAGCCCCATCGAGGCCGCCGCCCCCAGGGCGAAGAACGCCGCCGGCTGGATCACCCCTGCCCCAGGCCTGAGCAGCACCAGCGCCCCCACCAGCGCGACCGAGGCCGCCACCCAGCGCGCCGCCGCGACCCGCTCGCCCAACAGCAGCGCGGCGAACAGCATCGTCGCCACCGGCGAGACGAATCCCAGCGCGCTGGCGTCGGCCAGCGGCATCCGCGCGGCGGCGGTGAACATCAGGAATCCGCCCAGCCAGCCCAACGCCGTGCGGATCGTGTGGACGCCCCAGGCCGGCGGGCGGGCGCCGCCCGGGGGCTCGACCCAGGCGGGCCGGCCCGAGGCGCGGCGCAGGCCCAGCGTCAGCGCCACCGTCAGCGCACCAAAGACGAACCGCGCCTGACTGGTCATCGCCGCCGGGATCGCCTCGCCCAGGGCGCCGTTTCCCAGGGCCTTGGCGAACAGCGTCGTGGCAGCCACCAGAAGGGTGCAGCCCAACATCAGCAGCACGGCGGCAAGGGTCGGGGATCGCATTCAGGGGCTCCGGCACGGGGATGCCAAAGCGTAGACGTTTCACAGGCGAAACACCAGTGCCGCGATCCGCGCAGCGCCGGTCACTCGCGTTCGGGGCCACGCATCAGCGACTGCACGACATAGACCAGGATCGCGAAACCGACCGCACCGACGCCCGCGATGCCCAGCAGCACCAGCACGTCGATGGGTCCGCCCATGTCGGCCAGGCTGGACGACGTGATCGCCAGCACGAACCACACCGCCGCGACCGCGCCCACGGGCATCGACAGTTGCGCCAGCAGGAACTTGCGCATCGACATCTTGCGGTCGCGGATCAGCACATGGACGTAAAGCGCGGTGATCGCGGCGGCGACCAGCACCATGGCCCAGAACACGCCCGCGCCGAACATCTCTTCCCAGACGGCGATCAGGGTGGCGAATGTCAGGTCCTTCATGATCGTCGCTCCTCAGGCCAGGCCACGCAGCATGGCGTTGTAGGTGGGTTTCAGGGCGATTTCCTTCATCAGCCAGGAAATCCACAGCTCTTCCAGCGGGGCGATGATCCCCGGGAAGGACGGGGTGAGGTTGTCGTTGTAATCGAACTCGACCAGCATCGCGCGGCCGATCCGGGTGATCATCGGGCACGAGGTGTAACCGTTGAACCGCGCCGTCCCCTCGCGGCCCTGGATCTCGGCCACCAGGTGGTCCTCGACCACGGGTTGATGCCATTTCGCGCTGGCGGCGGTCTTGCCCTTGGGCACGCCCAGAATGTCGCCGACGCCAAAGATTTCGGGGTAGCGCAGATGGCGCAGCGTTTCGCGGTCCACCTCGATCCAGCCCTGATCCAGCCAGCGGTCGCCCCAGCTGAGGCCGGCCTCGCGGATCACGGACGGGGCACGCTGCGGGGGAATCACGTTGATGAAGTCATAGTCGGTCTGCACGTCGCCCTCGGGCGTGGCATAGGTCGCGACGCGGCGCTGCGCGTCGATCGCCGTCAGCACATGATCGTAGCGTTTCTCGATACCGCGTTCGTCGAACAGTTGGCGCACCTTGTGGTGCACGATCGGCAGGCCGAACAGCGCCTGGTTCTGCGCGTTGTAGACGATCTGCACGCGCTCGCGGTTGCCCTTGCGGCGGGCGATGTCCTCGGCCAGGAAGGTGATCTTGAGGGGCGCACCGGCGCATTTCATCTCGGTGGCCGGGCGTCCGAACAGCCCGACCCCGCCCTGATCGGTAAAGCGGTCCAGCGCGCGCCAGCTCAGTTCCGCATATTCGGGCCCGGCGTAATGCGCCGACACCCCGTTCTGGCCCACCTGGTCCAGCGAGAACCCCTCGATCGCGTCCCAGTCCAGGCTGAGGCCGGTGGCGACAATCAGGTAATCGTAATCGACGACCTGCCCGCCGGTGGTGGTGATGCGCTTGCGCTCGGGGTCCAGCGCGGCGGCGTATTCGGGCACCCAGGTGACGCCCTGCGGCAGCCAGTCGGCGGTCTGGCTGATCGAATAGCGCGCCGATTTCAACCCGGCGGCGATCAGCGTGAACCCCGGCTGATACCAATGCTGCTGGCGCCCGTCCACGATGGTGATGGTCGCCCCTTCCAGCCGGTTCGCCAGCCGGTTGGCGATGGCCGTGCCACCCGCGCCCGCGCCCAGGATCGCGATCCGGGCCGTGGTCCGCACCCTTTCGGCCTGCACCGCCCCCCCCGAGGCCGCCAGCGCCGCGCCGCCCGCCGCCAACCCCAGGAACCCGCGCCGCGACGCGGCCAGTTCGAGCACTCGTGTCATGGTTCCACCCACCCTTTACATTCCGTATTTCGAATGTGTATTTGACGGCCGCCGCCGCATTTGGAAAGCCCTGTCGCGCCCCCTGCGACACCCTGTCGCCGCCGTGGGGGCCCAAATCGGCAGTATCGCCGCCCCGGGGGCCGAAAAACTTGATCTCAATCAAGGCGGCCGGGGCGCGCAAAGGTAACCCTGCAACGCATGAATTCGGGCAAACGCGCCCCCACCCCTTTTCCCGGAGGCCACTCATGCGCCTGACAACCCGCACCAATCTTGCCCTGCGCACCCTGATGGTCTGCGCCGTCAACCCGGACCGCATCATACGCAAGAGCGATGTCGCCGGGGCCATCAACGCGTCGGAAAATCATCTGGCGCAGGTGGTCAACCAGTTGGGACAGGCGGGGTTCATCAACACCCTGCGCGGACGCCATGGCGGCTTTACCCTGGCCCGCCCGGCCGAAGAGATCAGCGTCGGCGCGGTGTTTCGCGCGTTCGAGGCCGAACTGCCGTTCATGGAGTGCATGACCAGCGAGAACACCTGCCCGCTGAAAGGCACCTGCCGCATGTCGGGCCATCTGCTGCGCGCGGTCGAGGCCTTCTATGCGTCGCTCGACCCGGTGATGCTGAACGAACTGACCGCCTGCAACGACGGACTCGAGGCGATCCTGGCGATGGACGAGGCGGCCCGGGCCTCGGCCGCGCGCCGCTGCCGCGAGCGCGAGGCCGCCTGATGGCAGCTCCCCTGACTTCTGGCCGGTCGGGCCGGAAGTCGGGCTAGAAATGGATCGTCAGCCGGTCTCGGGTGATCTCGATCCGCTGGAACCGTTCCAGGAACCCCATGCCCAGCAGCGAGGCGTGCAGCGCCCCCTCGTTCACCAGCGCCGGCACGTCGCGGGCCATGTGCCCCTCAAGCATCACCTGCGGCAGGCTCACCCGCGCCGTGCGCGTGACGCCGTTCGCGGTGCTGGCGACGCCGCCCCAGCGCAGGCTGCCCGCCCCATAGCCCAGCCGCGCCGCGTCTTCCTGTGTCAGCACCAGATCGGTGGCGCCGGTGTCCACGATGAAGCGCACCGGCTGGGCCCGCCCGTTCGCCCCGATGATCTGCAAATCCAGATGGAACTGCCCGTCGAACGCACGCCTGAGAACGACGGCGCTGTCGCCGTTGGCCTCGACCGCGACCATCGCGCCACGGCTGCCGGTCCACAGCTCGTAAGCGGCGGCGACGCCCGTGAACAACAGCCCCCACAGCACCAGATTGCGCAGGCTCGTGGCGATCCGACCGCGCGAGGCAACCAGCGCATAGGACCCCACGGCGACCAGCAGGATAAGCAGATAGACCAGCCGCATCGTCTGATCGGCGGTGAGGGTCTCGGGCCAGGACATGGGCGCTCCTTTCCGCTCCGGATGTAGGGGGTGCGGCGGCGCCGTCAAAGGGCGCGAATGGTCACATCCCGGTCAGATCACCCCGGCCCCTCGGGCCCCGTTCAGCACGAACTGGACCGACATGGCCGCCAGCAGCATCCCCAGCAGGCGGCTGACGACCATCGTGCCGGTCTCGCCCAGCGCGCGCTCCAGCGGCGTCGCCACCAGAAACAGCACGAAGACGATCGCCAGCACCCCCAGCATGACCGCGTGCATCGCCACGACGCCCTCCCAGCTTTGGGTCTGACCGACCAGCAAGATCATCGACGCCATCGCCCCGGGACCGGCGATCAGGGGCATCGCCAGCGGAAAGACCGACGGGTCGGGCACCCGCCCCGCATGCCCCGACCGGCGCTGGGTGCGGCGTTCGAACAGCATGTCCAGCGCGGTCAGGAAAAGCAGGATCCCGCCCGCGATCTGAAACGCCGGCATGGTGATGCCGACGGCGTTCAGGATCACCTCGCCCGCCAGGCCGAAAACCGTGAGCAGACCGGCCGCGATCACGCAGGCGCGCAGGCCGATGGCCCGGCGCTGGCGGGCATCCATCCCTGTCGTCAGGGCGATGAACAGCGGCGACAGGCCGATCGGGTCGATGACCACGAACATGGTGACAAAGGCGGGGGCGAGCACGGCGACATCCAGCATGCGCCCAGCCTTCGGCCTTGCGGCGCGGCTTGTCAACGCCGGTGTGAATTGCACCCCGGGGCGCCGCGCCCTAGCCTGAACCCGCCCAGACCGGAGACCCCATGCCCGCCGCCCGATTTCTTGCCTGCCTCGTGTTGCTGGGCGCGCCCGCCGGGGCCGAAACCGTCCTGGGACCGCAAGGCGTCGCGCCGCCGGGGGTGCTGGTGCCCTGTCAGGGCGCGGGTCTGACGCCGGCATTCTGGCGCTGCCTGACGGCCGCCGGAGTGCCCGACCAGGGCCTGGCCTTTGCCCGACGTCTGGCCGCCGATCCCGCCTTTGACCAGCCGGCGATCCCGATGGGATTCACCGAACTGGGCGCGGTCGATCTGGCGGATGTGCTGTTTCCCTTCATGGCAAACACCAACGACCAGCAGCTTCTGGTCAATGGCGACCCGGCGGTGCTGCACCCGTTGGCGCTGGAACCGCCGCGCCCCGACGACCCGGTCAGCGCGGCCCTGGTGCAGGCGCACCCGCACGCCTTTCCGACCGCCCGCGTGGGGCTGACGGCCGCGCGCCGCGACGGCACCCGCCAGCGTTTCGTGTTCCTCGATCCGCTGGCCGACGGTTGCCGCGCCTGCGAGGTGGTTGGCGCCTCGCTCTTTGCGATCGATTTCGACGCCGGACGGCAGACCGGAATCGAGGCCCTGGGCTGGGTACCCGTCACGCTGGCCGAGCCCGATCTGCGGGCCGGTCGAATCCAGTCGGGCGACATTCAGGCGTTGCAGGTGGCACTGGTCCTGCGCGGCTACCGGCCCGGTGCGCTGGACGGCGTGATGGGCGCGGCGACGCGCGCGGCGCTGGCGGCGTTTCAGCGCGATTATTGCCTGACATCTGAAAGTCTGACAAATTTCGAGACGCTCGAAGCCCTGTCCGCGAGCGCCCCGGACCTGTCCCCGCCCACCTGCTCCGAAGGGGTCGGTCCCTGAATGTAAGACTTTGTAAAGTCAGACTTTCAAGATGCGGCTATTTTTCTGCTTTTTCAAGCGCCTCGACCGAAGTCATCCAAAGGGCTTCGGCACGGTCGAGCCCGTCCATGACCTCGGCATACTTGCGGTTCCAGACCTCGAGATCGCCCTTGCGGTCGTCCTCGTAGAGGGCGGGATCGGCCAGTTTGGCGGCCAGTTTCTCGCGCATGTCCTCAAGCTTCTCGATCCGCTGCTCGCATTTGCGAACCTCGGCCTTGAGCGCCAGAACCTGCTCGCGGGTGGCCTTGGGCCGCGCCGGTCGCGCCGATCTCAGCTTGTCCTTTTCAGGGTCCGACAGCAGCATTGCGCGATAGGCGTCGAGGTCGTCGGGATAGGGCGCGACCGAGCCGTCCTTGACCAGCCACAGACGGTCGGCCACCAGCGACAGCAGATGCATGTCGTGGCTGACCAGAACCACCGCGCCCGAATAGGCGGTCAGGGCCTCGACCAGGGCCTCGCGGCTTTCGATATCCAGGTGGTTCGTCGGTTCGTCCAGGATCAGGAGATGCGGCGCGTCGATCGTGGCCAGCAGCAGCGACAGCCGCGCCTTCTGCCCACCTGACAGCCGCGCGACCACGGTTTCGGCCTGGTCCGCCATCAGCCCGAAACCCGCCAGCCGGGCGCGCAGGCGCGGCTCGCCTTCGGTCGGGCGCAGACGGCGGATGTGCTGCACGGGGGTCTCGTCCAGGTGCAGTTCGTCCACCTGGTGCTGCGCGAAATAGCCCACCCTCAGCTTTGACGATACGGTCATCGAGCCGCCCAGCGCGGGCAGCTTTCCGGCCAGCAGTTTGGACAGCGTGGATTTCCCCTCGCCGTTGCGGCCCAGCAGCGCGATGCGGTCGTCCTGGTCGATCCGCAGCGACAGGCGGCGCAGCACGACGTGATCGCCGTAACCGACCGCGACCCCCTCCATCGCGATGATGGGCGGCGAGAGTTCCTCGGGCGCGGGAAAGGTGAAGACGTGTTTCGCGGCCTCGGCGGGCGCGGTGATCGGCGTCATCTTTTCCAGCATCTTGACGCGGGACTGCGCCTGCCGGGCCTTCGAGGCCTTGGCCTTGAACCGGTCCACGAAGCTTTGCAGATGCGCGCGGCGCGCGTCCTGCTTCTTGGCCTCGGCCGCCTGCACGGCGCGCTGTTCGGCGCGGGTCTTGGCAAAGGTGTCGTAGCCGCCCGAATAGAGCGTGAGCTTCTTGTCCTCGAGGTGCAGGATCGCCCCGACCGCCCGGTTCAGCAGCCCCCGGTCGTGCGAGATCACGATCACCGTATGCGGGTATTTCGCCAGGTAGCTTTCCAGCCACAGCGCCCCTTCGAGGTCCAGGTAGTTCGTCGGCTCGTCGAGCAGCAGCAGGTCGGGTTGCGCGAACAGCACGCCCGCCAGCGCCACGCGCATCCGCCAGCCGCCTGAGAAATCGGAACAGGGCTGGTGCATCTCGGCCGCGGTGAACCCCAGCCCCTTGAGGATCGTCGCCGCCCGCCCCTCGGCCGACCAGGCGTCGATGTCGGTCAGACGGGCCTGCACCTCGGCGATGCGGTGCGGATCGGTGGCGGTCGCGGCCTCGGCCATCAGGGCGGCGCGTTCGGTATCGGCGGCCATCACCGTGTCCAGGAGGCTCGTCGCCGACGAGGGGACCTCTTGCGCGACGCCGCCGATGCGGGCCCGGCTGGGCAGCGAGATCGCGCCCCCCTCGGGCGTCAACTCGCCCCGGATCAGGCGAAACAGGGTCGTCTTGCCCGACCCGTTGCGCCCCACAAGGCCCACTTTGTGCCCCGAAGGGATGCGCGCGGACGCCCCCGCGATCAACGGGCGGCCTTCGACGGAATAGCTGAGATCGGTGATGCTTAACATGCGCCGCCCGATAGCAGAGCCCGCGCGCCGGCGCCAGTGCCCGGCATCCGCCCCCTTGCCTTTCACGCGTTAAGTTGTTTTGCAGGAACGACCCGCACCCGAGGTCCCGATGCCCCGCTCCGCCCCGCGCCTGTTCACCCTGGTCCTGCTGACCGGCACCTCGGTGCTGACGCTGAACATGTTCCTGCCGATGCTGCCCGCGATGACACGCGCGCTCGACACGCGCGAGTCGGTCATGGCGCTGGCGGTGTCGGGCTACATGCTAGTGTCGGCGGTGGTCCAGATCGTCATCGGTCCGGTGTCCGACCGGCTGGGTCGCCGACCCGTCGCGCTGGGGGCGATGGCGGCCTATGCGCTGGCGTCGCTGGGTTGCGTGCTGGCCACGGACATCACGCTGTTCCTGATCTGCCGCCTGGCGCAGGCGATCGTGGTGGGCGGATCGGTTCTGTCCAACGCCGTGATCCGCGACCAGTTCGGCCCGCGCGAGGCCGCAGGCAAGATGGGCACCATCGCCGCGGCGATGGC
This sequence comes from Rhodobacter sp., assembly GCA_020637515.1. NCBI lineage: Bacteria > Pseudomonadati > Pseudomonadota > Alphaproteobacteria > Rhodobacterales > Rhodobacter > Rhodobacter sp. The sequence goes on from JACKKG010000001.1 coordinate 3,109,752, forward strand.
GCTGGCCCCGATGCTGGGGCCGATGCTGGGCGGCGTTCTGGGCGACGGGATCGGCTGGCGCGCGGTTTTCGGCGTCTATACCGCGCTGGGCGCGGCGGCGCTGGCGTTGGTCTGGCTGGACATGGGCGAGACCCGCAAACCCGGCCCCGCCCGGCTGCGCGCGCAGGACTATGGCACGCTGCTGCGCTCGGCGCGGTATTGGGCCTATGCGCTGTGCGGGGCGTTCTCGGTGGGGGCGTTCTATGTGTTCATTGCCGGCGTGCCCTACGTGGCCAGCCAGTTGTGGCACCTGTCGCCGCCGCTGATCGGGCTGGGCATCGGGTCGATCACGGGGGGCTACATGCTGGGGGCCTCGATCACGGCGCGCTTTGCCCCGCGCTACGGGCTGGGGCCGCTGATCCTGCTAGGGCGCGTGACGCCGAGCCTGGCGCTGGCCGCGGGGCTGGTCGGCGCGCTGGCAGGGCTGACGCACCCGCTGGCGCTGTTCGGCGCGACGATCTTCGTGGGTTTCGGCAACGGGTTGACCATCGCCAACGTGAACGCGGGGGCAGTGTCGGTGCGCCCCGAACTGGCGGGCACGGCGGCGGGGCTGGGCGGGGCACTGTCGGTCGCGGGTGGCGCGGGCCTGACCTTTGTGACCGCGCTGGCGATGGAATGGCGGGCCAGTCCCGGCGTTTTGCTGGCGATGATGCTGGGGGCGGTGCTGGCCTCGCTGGGCGCGGCGGTGGTCGCGCTGAGGCTGGACCGCGAGTCCTGACCGCGCGCGCAAACCCGGCCTCGACGCGGCTTTTCAACCCGGACGGGCCGTGCTAGACGCGCGGGGATTTCCAACCTGCGGCCCGGGCATACGGCCCGCGCCCGCTCAGCCAGAGAGACCAAGATGGCCATCGAACGCACCCTGTCGATCATCAAGCCCGACGCGACCAAGCGCAACCTGACCGGCAAGATCAACGCCAAATTCGAGGACGCGGGTCTGCGCATCGTCGCGCAAAAGCGCATCCACCTGTCGCTGGCGCAGGCCGGCAAGTTCTATGAAGTGCACAAGGACCGCCCCTTCTATGGCGAGCTGTGCGAGTTCATGGCGTCCGAGCCGGTGGTCGTGCAGGTGCTGGAAGGCGAAGGCGCCATCGCGAAGAACCGCGAAGTGATGGGCGCCACCAACCCGGCCAACGCGGCCGAGGGCACCATCCGCAAGGAATTCGCGCTGTCGGTTGGCGAGAACTCGGTCCACGGGTCGGATGCGCCGGAAACCGCCGCGGTCGAGATCGCCTATTTCTTTTCGGGGCTGGAACTGGTCGGCTGACCGTTCCCGCGATCGAATGCGGACAAGGGCGGGGTTCACCCCGCCCTTTTTCCTTGGGCCGGTTCGGGGCTGAGGCGGGCAAAGCTTTCCTCGCCTTGCATCACGAACCAGAGCATCCTCTCGCTGGCTGCCAGGGCGTCGTGGCGGCGGAACGCGTCCAGCAGGTCGCGTTGCCCGTCAACGATGATGCGATGCGCCAGCGGGTCGCGCATCGTCGCAAAGCGCACGGACTGAACCTGCGCCATGTAGCGCAGGATCGTTTGGCGCAGTTCGGCATTCGGCACGGCGCCCAGCCAGGTGTTCCGGAACACCTCGGACGCGCGGTAGAATTCCGTCACGTCATCGCTGACCAGCGTTTCGGCGGCATCGGCCACGGCCTGCTCCATCACCGCGATGGCGGCGGCGTCGCAGACCTGGGCCGCGCTGGCGGCGGCGTAGGGTTCCAGCAGGCGGCGCAGCACGAAAACCTCGCGGATGCGCTCGGGCTCCATATTGGGCAAGGTGAACCCGCGCGAGGTGCCCTCGAGATACCCCTCGGACGCCAGTTGCATCAACGCCTCGCGCACCGGCATCCGTGAAACGCCCCGCTCGGCGGCGATGGCGGTATCGACCAGCCGGTCGTCGCGCCGAAGCTCGCCGCGTTGGATACGGGCGCGGATTTCCTCGTAGATCCGGATGCGGTGGTTCTGTCTGGGTGCGCTCATCGGGTCCTGCCTGTGCCCCGACCGTAACAGGAAACAGGCCGGGGAAAAGATGGAATCGCGCCGTAACTGTATACTGTTTCCGATGGAAATTTTGGCCATTTCTTTGCCATTCGCAGGAAACCAATGATTTCAGCGCGCCGAACGCGAAATATTTCTTGCTTAAAATATACAGTTTGCCATGCTGAACGGGTTCGCGACTCACAGGATGCCACCATGAGCCTGCCCGACGACACCGCCCACCACACCGCCATCCGCGTGGCCGTCCCGGCCCGCTTCGCCTTTGAGCGACTGTCGGATGCGCGCTTTGTCGGCGGCTGGTCGCTGGGGTCCATGGCGCTCGAACCCGCGGGCGACGGCATGTTTCGGGGTCGATCGCTGTTCGACGGCTCCGATGCCTTTGTCGAGATCCGGCCCGACCCGGCGCATGGTCTGATCGACTTTGCGGTCGGCAGCCGCGAGACCCGCGTGCCCCGCATCTGGATCCGCGTCGCACCCGGCGGCCCACTGGGCTTTGCCGAGGACAGTTGCGTGGTCGGCATGGGCGCGCTGCGCGCCGCGACCACCCCGGACGCGGCGTGGGCCCGCACCCGGACCACGCATGAAACCGAGATTCTGCTCATCAAGGCGCAACTCGAAACGCAATGGGCCGCGCGATGATCGCGCCGGCGCGACAGGCGCGTGACCTGCGGCTGGCCGCGCGCGACGGGCGGCTGTCGGGCCCGACCGGCGCCCTTGCGCCGGGCTTGCTGCAAGCCAACCTGGCAATCCTGCCGGCATCCCTGGCCGATGCGTTCGAGGCGTTCTCCCACGCCAATCCCGCCGCCCTGCCGCTGCTGGCCCGGGGACGGCCGGGCGACCCCGCCCTGCCCGCCCTGGGCGCCGATATCGACCTGCGCACCGATTTGCCGCGCTACCGCGTGTTCCGCCACGGCCACCCGGTCGCGGACCCCACCGACATCGCCGCGCTCTGGCGCGACGACCTGGTGCCCTTTGCCATCGGCTGTTCCCTGACGTTCGAGGCCGACCTGGTCGCGCAGGGCGTCGCGCTGCGCTGTCACGCGCCCGGCGTGACCTGCTCGGCCTTTGACAGCGACGTGCCGATGGTGCCGGTGGGACCGTTCGGCGGCGCGCTGGTGGTGTCGATGCGCGCGATCCGCGCCGATCAGGCCGACCGCGCCGCGGCGCTGACCCGCGCCTTTCCGCAGGCCCATGGCGGGCCGGTGCACCAGGGCGACCCGGCGGCGATCGGCGTGGACCTGGCCCGCCCGATCGACGGCATCGGCCTGACCGACATCCGCCCGGGCGAGGTGCCGATGTTCTGGCCCTGCGGCGTGTCGATGGAACGCGCCATTGCCCGCGCGGCGCCCGATCTGGCGTTCACCCATGCCCCCGGGCACATGCTGATTACCGATCTCGCGGCCCGACACGCGGGCCTCGAACCCGCCCGGTGACAGGAAACACCCGTCCCGGCCCCACCGACATCACACAGGGAGACGACGACATGACACTGAACAGACGCACTTTCCTGGGCGCGGCGACCGGCCTTGCGCTGACGCTGGCCAGCCTGCCCGCCGGCGCGGACGAGGTCCTGCGCGTGGGCTCGTATCCGGCGAACCCGCCGTGGGAGAACCGCAACGCGGACGGCGCTTTCGAGGGCTTCGAGGTCGATATCGTCAACGAGATCGCCCGCCGCATCGGCCGCACCGCCGAGATCGAGGGCTACGACTTCCGCGCGCTGTTCGTCGCCACCGCGTCGGGGCGGGTGGATATCGTCATCTCGTCGCTGACCATCACCGACGAGCGCCTGCAATCGCAAAGCTTCACCCAGGCCTATGTCGAGGGCGCGATGGGCATCGGCGTGCGTAGCGGCAGCGACATCCACGGCCTTGCGGACCTGCGCGGCCGTCGCATCGGCACCATCGCCACTTCGGCACCGGAAACCTACATGAACGAACGCGCGGCCGAGATCGGCTTTGCCGCGAACAACAGCTACGACAGCACCGCGAACATGCTGACCGACCTGATGAGCGGGCGCATCGACGCGGTGGTGAACGACGTGGTCGGGCTGCGCTATGCCTTTTCGCAGATGCAGGGGCTGGAAGTGGCCTATGAGATCGTCACCGGCGAACGGTTCGCGATGATGATGCCCAAGGATTCGCCGCTGCTGCAACCCGTCAACGACGCCATCAGCGCGATGAAGGAAGACGGCACCATGGCCGCGCTCTACGAACGCTGGATGGGCACCCCCCCGGCCGAGGGTAGCCTGACGGTCACGCCCCTGCCGATCCCCACGCCCGGCAACTACTGACGGCCACCGACGGCGCGCGCGGGGGCCCCGTCGCCCCCGCGCCCCACCAGCGGAGTGCAGCGATGAGCGCGATCGACATCTTCTTCAACATGGACGTGCTGCGACGGGCGTTTCCCATGCTCCTCAGGGGGTTGTGGTATACGCTGGGGCTGGGCATCACGGCGATCGTGCTGGGGTCGGTCCTGGGCACGCTGATCTGCATCATGCGCCTTTATGCGCCGCGCCCGTTGCGGATGCTGGCGGTGCTCTACATCGACCTGGTCCGCGCCATTCCGGTGCTGGTGCTGCTGATCCTGATCTACTACGCCCTGCCCTTTGCCGGCATCACGCTGTCGTCGTTTTCCGCGGCCGCGACGGCGCTGACGCTGGTGCTGGCGGCCTTTACCGCCGAGGTCGTGCGCGCCGGGATCGAGGCCACGCCCAAGGGACAGTTCGAGGCGGCCTCGGCGCTTGGGCTCGGGTTCTGGCTGACGATGCGCAAGGTGATCCTGCCGCAGGCGATCCGCATCGTCATCCCGCCGCACGCCTCGAACTGCGTGTCGGTCATCAAGGATACGGCGCTGGCCTCGGTCGTGGCGCTGTCGGATCTGCTGAAGCAGGCGACCGACGCGCAGGCGCTGTTCGCCAATCCGACCCCGCTGATCGGGGCGGCCATCATTTACGTCGCACTTTTGTGGCCAATGGTCCGGCTGACCAGCTGGCTGGAACGACGGGCGCAACGCGCATACGCGCGCTGACCCTGCACCCCCCGGGCCCAGGCCCGGCAACCTCGGGAGACTGCCATGAGCTTTGCTACCAGACCTCTTGCCGCGCTGGCGCTTGCCGCCACGCTGGCGCTTCCGGCCGGCGCGCAGACGATCACCGTCGGCCTGTCGCTGCCGGAAACCATGGAAGGGTTCGATTTCGTCAACGGCATGTATCGGACCTTTGCCGATTACGTGCAGGACCATTCCGACATGACGGTGAACCTGGTCTATGGCGGGGCCCTGGGCGCACCGAACGACCGGCTGGCGCAGATGCGTCGCGGCGTGATCGAGATGACGGACGCCGCCGACGGCAACTATGCCTCGATCTATTCCGACATCATGATCCTGAACATGCCCTACCTGTTCCCCTCGGAGCAGACCGCCTGGGCGGTGCTGGATGGTCCCTTTGGTCAGCAGATGGCCGAAGGCATCCGCGCCGCCACCGGCATTCGCGTGCTGGGCTGGTGGGAATCGGGCGGCTTCAAGCATTTCAGCGCCAACCGTCTGGTCGAGACCCCGGCCGACATGGCCGGGCTGAAGATGCGCGTCCTGGGCCCCTTGGCCACCATCCCGGTCGAGGCGATGGGCGCGTCCGCCTCGCCGGTGGCGTTCGGGGAACTCTATACCGCGTTGCAGACCGGCGTCGTGGACGGGCAGGACAACTCGGTCTCGGTGTTCAACCTGATTCACCTCTACGAGGTGCAGTCGCATCTGATGCTGACCGGCCACACCTATGCCTTTGGTCCGCTGGGGATTTCGGACGCGTTCTACGAAAGCCTGAGCGCCGAGAACCAGCAAGTCATCACCGATGCCGCGGCCGTAGCCATCGCCTATAACCGCGAGACGTCGCGCGCGGTCGAGGCCTCGGCCATCGCCCGCGCCGAAGAGGCGGGCGTGACCGTGGTGCGCATGACCGACGCCCAGCGCGACGCCTTCCGGCAGGTGATGCAACCGCCGGCAATCGCCTGGCTGCGCGACAACGTCGATCACCCCGACCTGATCGACGGGGCCCTGGCCGCCGTCCAGTCCGTCCAGTAACCGGGCCGGCGTGACATGCGCGCACTTCGCACCCTGATCGGTGCCCTCGACACGGGGCTGCGGCTGGCCGCCGCCCTGTGCCTGGCGGGCATGTTCGCGCTGATCGTCGCGCAGGTCCTCCTGCGCTACGGCGGCGGCGGCGTGCCCGTCTTCACCGAGGAGGTCGCGCGCTATGCCATGATCTGGATGGCGCTGCTGGCCACCGCCGTCGCGGCGCGCGAAGGCAGCCATATCCGCATCGACTTTGTCCCTCAGGCGCTGGCCGCGCGAAGCCGTCTGGCCGGCCGCCTGCTCGAAGGGGTGCTGGACGTGATCGCCATGACCGTGTTCGTGACGCTGCTCGTGCAGGGGCTGGACATGGTGCAGTTCGCCGCCGCGCAGCGCAGCGAAGGACTGCGCATTCCCCTGTCGTGGCCCTATGCCGCGCTGCCCGTCGCCTTTGGCTTTGCCACGCTCTTTGCGCTGGGGCGGCTCGTCACCCGCGAGGACCGGTCATGAGCGACTCGCTGATCGTGCTGATGGCGCTGTTTCTGGGGCTGATGGTGCTGGGCCTGCCCGTCGCCTGGTCGATGATCGCGGCGATGCTGGGCTGGGTTGCCTTTACCGGCAACTGGCGGTTTCTGCCGCTGGCGCCCGAGCGGCTGTGGCAAGGGATGGACAGTTTCGTGCTGATGGCCATTCCGCTGTTCATTCTGGCGGGCGAGCTGGTCAACGCCGGCAAGATCACCGACCGGCTGATCCATTTCGCCAATGTCATCTTCGGCTGGATGCGCGGCGGGCTGGCGCAGGTGAACATCGGCGCCTCGATCCTGTTTTCCGGCATCACCGGCGTCGCGCTGGGCGATATCGCGGCGCTGGGCCGGGTGTTCATCCCGGCGATGGTGAAGCAGGGCTATTCGCCCGCCTATGCGGCCGCCGTCACGGCGTCCAGCTCGATCATCGGGCCGATGGTGCCGCCGTCGCTGGTGGCGGTGATCTACGGTTCGATGACCGGGCTCAGCATCGGCGGGCTGATGGCGGCGACGCTGGTGCCGGGGCTGGTGATCGGCCTGGTGCAGATGGCGCTGGTCGCGGTGCAGGCCCGGCGCCACGATTATCCCCGCGTCGCGATGGCGCGCAGCCCCCGTATCGTGCTGTCCGCCACCCGCTCGGCGATGGTGCCGTTGATGATCCCGGTCATCATCCTGGCCGGGTTGCTGCTGGGGCTGATGACCCCGACCGAGGCCGGCGCCGTCGCCTCGGCCTATGCGCTGGTGGTGTCGGTGGTGCTCTACCGGTCGATCCGCTGGCGTGACCTGGGTGCGGTGTTCCAACGCTCGGCGCTGTTCTCGGGCCAGTTGCTCATCATCGTCGGATGCGGCGCGGCTTTCAGCTGGGTGATGGGCATGGAAAACGTGCCGCGCGCCGTCTCGGGGCTGATCGCGGGCTGGGACCTGGGCTACGGCGGCACGCTTCTGGTGTTCAACGCCGTGCTGCTGGTGCTGGGCATGTTCATCGACCCGACGACCGTCATCATCCTGTTCGGCCCGCTGTTGTCGGCCGCCGCCGCGCAGGCGGGCATCGACCCGATGCATTTCGCCGTGGTGGCGATCCTGAACCTGAACATCGGCCTGCTGACCCCGCCCCTTGGGGTCTGCCTGTTCGCGGCCGAACGCATCGCGGGATGCGGCCTGGTGCCGCTGATCCGCGCCAACCTGCCCTTCCTCGCGGTCAATCTGCTGGGCCTTGCGCTGATTGCGGCGCTGCCGGGTCTCAGCCTGTGGCTGCCGGGGGTTCTGGGCTTCTAGACGAGAGAGACCATGCACTCGAATTCCCGCGCCGGTGGCTATTTCCTGTATCATTCCATCGGCATGTATCCCGGCAAGGACGAGGACATGGCCCGCGCCATGACCGAATTCGCCCGTGTCTGGTCCGCGCCCGACGACAAGCAATGGGGCTATGTGCTGCGCAAGCGGCAGGACTTCACCGAGGCCTGGGGCCGCCTGATCGGCGCGCCCAAGGGCTCGGTCACGAATGTGGACAACGTCACCGAAGGGATGCACCGCATCCTGCGCGCGCTGCCCGAGGCGCGGCTGAAGGGCAAGCGGGTGCTGGTGTCGGGCGATTGCTTCCCGTCGATCCACTTCCTGCTGGCCGGGCTGGCGCCCAAGATGGGCTTCACGCTGACCACCGTGCCGCTGCGCAAGGGCGCAAGCTGGGTCGAAACCGAGGACATGCTGGCCGCCTGGGGCCCCGACGTGGGGCTGGCGCTGCTGACCTGGGTGACCTCGACCGCGTCGCACCGGATGGATTACCCGGCGCTGGTCGCGCATGGGCGCAGCCGGGGCAGCCTGATGGTCGCGGACATCACGCAGGCGGCGGGGCTGCTGCCCTTTGACGTGATGAACCCGCGCGTCGATTTCACCGTCTCGACCAGCCTGAAATGGATGTGCGGCACGCCCGGCGCCGGGATCCTCTATGCCGACAAGGCCCTGATTCCCGAATTGCACCCCGAGGGGCGCGGCTGGTTCAGCCAGAACAACCCTTTCAGCTGGGACCTGGACAAGTTCCAGTATGCGCCCGACATCCGCCGCTTCGACAGCGGTACGCCGGGGTCCGTGGCGGCGCTGGCCTCGTTGCCGGCGCTCGAGTGGTTCGCGACGCAGGACATGGGCGCGATCGCCGGGCGCAACCGGGCGATGGTGGACCAGATCATCGCCCGCGCCGACGCGCTGGACCTGCCGCTGCTGTCCCCGCGCGACGCCGCGCGGCGCGGCGGTTCGGTCATGCTGCGGATGCCCGACAAGGCCGAGGCCGCGGCCATGGTCGGCGCGCTGGGGCTCGAGGGGTATTCGGTCGATTTCCGGGGCGACATCCTGCGCCTGTCGCCCGGCATCGTCACCGAGGACCGCGCCATCGGCGAGACCTTCGACCTGATGGCCGAGGTTCTGGCCCGGCGCCGCGCGCGCTTTGCCGGGCGCCGCGCCGCCACCGCCGGCGCCCCCGATCCGGGCGCGGTGCTGGGCGATCTGGGCGCGGCCCTGCTGTCGGGTCAGGTGCGCATCGTCGATTGCACCGCGCCGCTGGGCCCCGACACGCCCTTGCTGAAACTGCCGCCGGACCTTGCGCGCGACACGCCGCCGATCACCATGCACAAGATCAGCGAATACGACAGCGACGGCCCCTTCTGGGCCTGGAACTGGCTGGAACTGGGCGAGCACTCGGGCACCCATTTCGATGCCCCGCATCACTGGCTCAGCGGCAAGGATTTCCCCGACGGTTTCACCGACACGCTGGACGTGCAGCGCCTGATTGCCCCGGTCAACGTGATCGACTGTTCAACCGAGGCCGCCGCCGATCCCGATTTCCTGCTGACCGCCGCCCACATAAAGGCCTGGGAGGCGCGCCACGGCGCGATCGAGCCGGGCGACTGGGTGGTCATGCGCACCGACTGGGACCGCCGGATGCACGACGCGGCGCTGTTTCTGAACACCGCGCCCGGCAGCGACGACAGCCATACGCCCGGCCCCGCGCCCGATTGCATCGACTACCTGCTGTCGCGCGGGATCGTCGGCTGGGGCACCCAATGCGTGGGCACCGACGCGGGCATGGCGGGGGGGTTCAGCCCGCCGTTTCCGGCGCACAACTTCCTGCATCGCGACAATTGCTTTGGCCTGGCCAGCCTGTGCAACCTGGATCGCCTGCCGCCCAAGGGCGCGATCCTGGTGGTGACGCCGCTGAAGATCGTGCAGGGCACCGGCTCGCCCATCCGGGCGCTGGCGCTGGTGCCGGGGGCCTGACCCCCGGCACCTGCTACCCCCCGGGCGCAATCGCGCCCCGGGGTTTCAGATCGGGTCCAGCCGGTGAAAGCGCGACTGCTCGTAAACCAGCGCCGCCCCCTCGCCCTGGGCGATGTCGGCAATCTGGCCGATGAACACCTGATGGGTGCCCGCGGTCAGGGTTTCCGCCACCGCGCAGGAAAAGGCCACGCGCGCGTCGGCCAGCACCGGCACGCCCCAGGCATCCGCGATCCAGGTTCCGGCCGCGAACTTGTCGTCGCCGGTTGCGCCGCCGGCCCCGGCAAAGCGCATCGCCAGATCGCCCGACGGGTCGCGCAGCAGGTTGACCGCAAAGCGCCCCGTTTCCAGGATGCCCTGGCAGGTGCCGGTCGCGCGATTGACGCAGACCAGCAGGCTGGGCGGATCGGCGGTCACCGAACAGACCGCCGTCGCGGTGATCCCCCGGCGCCCCTGCGGGGTCAGCGTGGTGATGATCGTCACCGCGCCGGGGAACCGCGCCATGGCCGACCGGAAGGCCGCCGGATCGACACCCATGCCCATGTCAGGCGGCCCTGAGTTCGGCCAGATAGGCCTGCGCCGCACCGGGGTCGGCAAACCACGGGAAGAAGTCGCGCGGATCGTCGAACCCGTTGGCAATGCGATGCGCCAGGCGCGGCTCGGCGCAGGCGGTGCCCATGATCTCCAGGATGAAGGGCGGCGGCGGGGCCAGCATCATGTTGGTCCAGTTGACCACCCACTGCGCGTAATCCCAGTAGGCATCGAAGGTCCCCTGCATCCAGGCGGCGTCGAACGGACGGTCACCATGGTCGAGGATGCGCTTCAGATAGACCCGCGCCGCCTTGGCCGCGTTGTTGGACCCCTGCCCGGTGATCGGATCGTTCAGGCAGACCGCGTCCCCCAGCCCCAGCACCCGCGCGCCCGAGGGCAAGCTGCCGATCGGTTTGCGCACCGTGGGCGGGAACCGCCCGGCCAGGATGCCATTGTCATCGGTCAGGCTGACCGACCGGCAACGCTCGGCCTCCCACGGGAGATAGGTGTTCAGGATCTTGAGCGAGGTCTCCAGGTGCTGCTCGGGGCTGTGGACGTTGGACCAGCAGTCCATAGGGCCGCCGGGCACGCCTTCGAACACCATGATGTCGCACGGACCCGTGGTCGTCAGCGCCGGAAAGACGAAGTATTCGCCGACGCCGGGGATCAGGTTGAAATTCACCGCCGAGAACCCGGGCCGGGGCGTCATGCCGTCCACATAGGTCAGCGCAAGGGCGCGCTGCGGCCGGTCATAGGGCGATTTCTCGGCGTCGCGTTCGAACATCTGGCCGATTTCGCCCTTGCCCGAGGCGACGATGACCAGATCGTCCTCGCGCGCATAAAGCTCCATGTCCGAGATCCCGGCCTCTTTCAGCACCAGGCGCCCGCCCAGACGCTCGAATTCGGCCATCCAGCGCGGGATCTTGACGCGCTGGTCCACCGAATAGGCGTTGCGTTCGAGCCGGCCGGCCCAGTCGATGGCCTTGGCGCCGGGCTGCTCGGGGTGGGGAACGACAAAGCTGATCCCCTCGACGGGCGGGCAGGTGTCGCTCCAGTAATCCAGGCCCAGGTCGCGTTCGGCCTGGATGGCGTCACCGAACATGCACTGGCTGGACAGCACCTTGCCGCGCGCGATGTCGTCGGCGTCGCGGTTCTGCACGACGCGAACCTGATAGCCGTTTTGCAGCAATCCGATGGCCAGCTGAAAGCCCGACTGGCCGCCGCCGACGATGGTGATTTTCCTCATGGTCTTCTCCCTGTTATTGCGTTGTCATTCCATCAGTTTCGGAATCGCCGGCACGGCCTGTTCCGGGCCCATGGCGGTGTAGCCGCCGTCCACGCGAATATCGGTGCCGGTGATGAAGCTGGCCTCGTCCGAACACAGGAAGAGGACCGTGTTCGCCACTTCCTCAGGGTCGCCGACCCGGCCCAGCAGGTGAAAGGGCGCGGCGACGGCATCGGTCTTTTCGCGGTTCCCGCCGGTGAGCTGGTCCATGATGTTGGACCAGGTCCAGCCGGGGCTGACGGCGTTCACCCGGATGCCCTGGGGCGCCAGGTCCATCGCCTGGTTGCGCGTCAGTTGCAAGATCGCGGCCTTGCTGACCGGATAGAGCCAGCGCCCGGTCTGCGCCACCCGCGCCGAGATCGAGCCGAAGTTGACGATCGCCCCCCTGGTCGCCGCCAGATCGGCGCGTGCGGCCTGCATCAGCATGACCGACCCGACGAGGTTCACGTCGAGCGCCTCGAGCCACTCGGCCCGGGGCGAGTCGGCGCCGTTGTCCAGATACGAGCAGGCCACGTTGACCAGAAAGTCGATCCGCCCGTAGGCGTCGCGCGTGGCCTGCACCAGGGCCGCGATATCGGCGTCCTGGCGCAGGTCACAGCGGGTAAAGGCCACGCCGTCCCCGACCATCGCCTGCCCGCCCTCGGCGTCGATGTCGCCCACCATGACGCGCACCCCCGCCTGCCGGAATGCCGCCACGACCGCGCGGCCGATCTTGGTCGCGCCGCCCGGAACGATGGCCACCTTGCCGTCCAACCCTCGCATGTCTTCCCCCTGTCTCGCGTTTGTGCGGGGCAGTCTGGCAGCGGCGGCGGCGGCGACTATCCGCCCAGCACGCGCACTATCCGAAAAACGAAAAAACCTGCGCCCGCGATGAAAAATATGTGCAAACGCATACATGCGGTGCTAGGCTCGGCCGGTCATGACAGGGAGGTTGTCATGGGCTTCGCGGCGCCGCTTGCGGGTCATGCCTTGTTTCGGACCCAGGATCTCGACGAGGCGCGCGAGCGCGTCGCGGCGATCTTCTGTCCGCACCGGCTGGACCGGATCGGTCCCGGCAG